>JBOGNK010000023.1:0-32617 GCA_050747085.1 Candidatus Acidiferrales bacterium | reverse complement strand
ATGATGTCCATGGTAGCCATCGCCAGCCCGGCGCCGTTGACCATGCAGCCCACGTTGCCATCGAGCTTGATGTAATTCAGTTTGAACTTCGAAGCTTCCACTTCGAGCGGCGTCTCTTCGTCCAGATCGCGCAATTCTTTGAATTCCGGATGCCGATACAGCGCGTTGTCGTCGAAATTCACTTTCGCGTCAAGCGCAACCAATCGGCCATCGCCAGTGACCACACACGGATTGATTTCAAGCAGCGATGCGTCCGTCTCGATGAACGCACGGTAGAGCGACTGGAAAAACGTTGTCGCCACCGGGATCATTTCCGCCGGAAGACCCAGTCCGAACGCGATTTTGCGCGCGTGATACGGCTGCACACCGATTGCGGGTGGAATCGTTTCACGCAGAATTGCTGCGGGATTGGTCTTCGCCACTTCTTCGATTTCCATCCCGCCCGAAGCGCTAGCCATGAACACGGGCATGCCCGAGGCGCGATCGACTAGAATGCTGATGTACAGCTCGCGCTTGATGTCCAGGCCCTCTTCGATCAGCAACCTGCGAACGACGCGGCCTTCTTCGCCCGTCTGCGGCGTAACCAGCTTCATGCCGAGGATCCGCTCCGCGAGCGATTGCGCCTCGTCCACGGACTTGGCGAGCTTCACCCCTCCCGCCTTGCCGCGCCCTCCGGCGTGAATCTGTGCTTTGACTACAACGATTTTCGTGCCCAGGTGTCCCGCTACGGCTCGCGCATCCTCTTTCGTGAACGCCACTTCGCCGCGCGGAACAGGAACTCCAAATTTTGCAAGGATCGCCTTCGCCTGATGCTCATGAATCTTCATGATTGCTCCGGATGTACGGCTGCTACTGAAGAGTGCAATGAACTGATGCTAGAATCTGCTGCAGCAAAACGAATCAGTTTACTTGGAACGACTGAGCGGAGCAAGCGTGTCTCGATGCACGATCGATCCTTCTTCTATGCATTGCTCGGCGCAGTTTTCATCTTTGGTGGCATTCTGAATCTGCGCAGAGCGCGTAGTGGACTTTTGCGAGGACAGCAGTTCATCACTCTAGGCAAAAATCCGATTGAACCCGAACAGATGACGCCCATCACGCGCCGTTTCACCCGATACTACGGCATCTTCTCCTTGATCCTCGGCGCGTTGTTTGTTGGGATTGCCGTCTATCACTGTTTTCGCTGATCGCCACAAGAGAGATGCCACGTGATCCGAGCTATCTCATGATTCAGCCCGCGCTGGAAAAACTGCTTTCGGGGGAGGACCTTTCGCGCGCGGAACTCGAAGCGCTGACTGCGGAATTCCGGTCGGGCGAAGTGAGCGCCAGCCAGCTTGCCGCTGTCGCCGTCGGCCTGTACATGAAAGGCATGACGCGCGAAGAAGGTCGTGCGGCAGCAAGGGTGATGCGAACGTGGGACGCATCTGGATCACCGGAAAATCCGGCCAGTGTGAACTTTTGGGTTTCGCCGGGGCCACTGGACGGTGCGATCGCGTTTGCCATGAATGGCGACGACCTTTCGCGTCTCGAAGCCGAACTCGCGATGGAAAACATCCTCGGCGGACAGGTTCCCGAGCCGCAGATTGCGCAATTCCTCGCCGCGTTGCGATTCAAGGGCGAGACCGTCGACGAAGTGGTGGGTTTCGCCAACGCCATGCGGCGGCACGCACCGCGAATCTTCCCAGACGGGCATCCGATCGCCGCCGAGGCGCTCGTCGACACGTGCGGCACAGGTGGCGACGCTCGCGGCACGTTCAATATTTCAACCGCGGCGGCATTCGTTGTTGCCGGAACGGGTGTGCGCGTAGCCAAACACGGAAACCGTTCGCATTCATCGTTGTGCGGCTCGGCAGACGTGCTCGAGCATTTCGGCGTGCGCATCAACATCCCCCCCGAGATGGTCGCGCGCTGCATCGAGCAAGTGGGCATCGGGTTTCTGTTCGCGCCCGCGATGCATTCGGCGACGCGGCACGCATCAAAAGTTCGGCACGAACTGAAAATCCGCACCGTTTTCAATCTTTTGGGTCCGCTTACGAATCCCGCAGGTGCATCCACGCAAGTCGTCGGCGTGTACGATCCTGGCGTGACGGAATTGATGGCGCAGGCGCTTGGCCAGCTTGGAGTAAAGCGAGCGTTCGTCGTGCACGGCGAAGATGGGCTCGATGAAATCTCCCTGTCCGGCGAGACGTACGTTTCGGAACTGCACGATGGCACGGTTCGCAATTATTCCCTGGTTCCGGAGGATTTCGGCCTGAAACGCGCGCCGCTCGAGGCGATTCGTGGCGGTGATAAGAAGCAGAACGCGGAAATCATCCACAAAATTTTCGGGCGGTCGCTGCTTTATCGCGAGCACACGCCCTATCGCGACATCGTTCTCGCGAATGCCGCTGGGGCACTGGTGGCCGCTGGGCGCGCAGCCAACCTCCGTGAAGGTGTGGAACTCGCAATCCAGTCGATCGACGCCGGCGCGGCACGGGCGAAGCTGGACGCCTTGGTTGCGTTTTCAAACGATTCGGCCGCAGGAACGCAGAGGTTACAGAGGTAGGCTCCGCCACATTGGCCTACTCCTGATGTAATGAGTGGATTGCATAAGCGAAACACGCGATGGCGAACGCGATGAACCCTGCGGTTTCGATGAGCAACTGGCGCGGATGTCCCAGTCCGATCGAACCGTAGCGCAGCAAGTCGATTTCCCACGTCAGCGGGTTGGCCGTTGCGACCCAGCGCAGCAGTTTTGGCAGCGGCGCGAGCGGGTAGAACATCGAACTGAAAAACAGAAACACAAAATAGAGCGCTGACGTGACGCTATTGAACACGTCGTTACGCCGGATTTTCAACGCTAGAATCGTGTAGAAAAAAAACCAGCCGGCTGTGCCAATCACGATGCCAGCCACAAGCGCCCCAAAAAGATCAAATCGCAACGAGATCCCGAGCGCCGCGGCGCCGATGCCGATCGTGAGGGCCGCTTGCACCACGGCAATGCCGACGTTGAAGATGAGCTTCCCGAGCAGATATTCCGCGCGGCTCATCGGATAGGTCAGCATCTCGTAGAAGATTCCGTTATCGCGGTCCAGAAAAAATGACCAGGCGCTGTTCGAAGCTATGGCGAAGCTGGCCATGCCGAGCACGCCCGCGAGGAAAAACGAGTTGTAGTCGACGCCTTCCGTTGAGTGAGGCGAGCCGAATGCCGCCGTGAGTCCCACCCCAAAAACAAGCAGGTTGAACAGCGGGTATAAGAAATCCCAGAACATGAATGTGACGTTCGTCGCTCGAATTTTGCTCTCGCGATACAGCATCGCGGTCATTGCGGCCATCGTCTTCTCCTCGTCAAGTCAAGCTCGCACATGTGTATCGTCAGTCTTCTCATCGTCTAATCCTTTTCTGAGTTTCCGGAGACTGTGATCGTAGCCATTCGCGTCCCTACACATTCGCCGTCAGCTCGACGAAAATGTCTTCCAGGCTGGCGCCGCGAATCTCAACGTGCAGGACGCGCCCCAGTCTCGCCAGTCGCCCTACCAGTTCGATCGCGCCTGCCTCCTCTGTCTTCACGGACAGTTCAACTGTGTTGCCGCTCACCTGCGATCGGATCGGATTCAGGGCGGCGATTTCCGCTTCAATCGGGGCCGGCAACGCGTCGAACGTCACCACAAGCTCATACACGCCGTGCGAAAGCAGTTTCAGATCGTTCAAATTTCCGCGAGCCACCTGACGGCCCTTGTTCAGAATCAAAATGTCGTCGCAGAGTTCCTCCGCTTCGCTCAGTATCTGCGTGGTCAGGACGATTGTGCGTCCACGCTTGTTCTCTTCTCGCAACGACTCCATGACGGATCGTTTCAGAATCGGATCCATGCCGGTGGAGAATTCGTCGAGAAACAACACCGGGGTGTTCACCATGAACGCTTTCGCCACCTGCACGCGACGCCTGTAGCCGCCGCTGAGGTCCTGAACCTTGCGTTCAAGCTCGCTTGCGAGGCCAAAGAGCTCGATCACGCGGCCGGCACGGCGGCGCGCTTCGTTGTTGTCGATGCCGTGAAATCGAGCGAAGGTGAGCAGGTTGTCACGCACACTGAGGAACATCTCGACGGCGGTCTCCTGAATCACTGTGGCGATGCGCCGGCGGACCTCGAGCGGTCTAGCAAGGGCGTCAATACCCTCAACGGAAACGCGGCCGCTCGTCGGCTTCAGGAGCGTCGACAGAATCTTCAAGAGCGTGGTTTTGCCGGCGCCGTTCGGACCGAGCAGCCCAAAAATCACGCCGCGCGGAACGGCAAAGCTCAAGCGGTCGATCGCACGTACCAGCCCTTTGTCGTGGGCGAATAACCCACGTCGGGCTCGGTACGTCTTCACAAGGCCTTGCACTTCAAGAGCAAAATCTGGCATGCGAGCCTTCCTTTGGACGCAACGCACCACAAAAACACGTTTAGGGTGGAATACCAAGTAAGGAAGCACGTCCCACGCCCGATAAAAAACCGTGCGAGGCAGTGCGAACGGCACGCGCGGCGAACGTCAGCCGCTAGTTATTGGAGGGAAACAATGATACGCATGCTGCAACTCCGGGAAACAATCGTAAGGTACCGACGAGCGATGCAGAAGTCAAGCGCGACACGGCGCAAGCTCGGTGAGACCTAACGCCCGCCGGTTGTGGCATCTTCACCGGTGCCTGGGGATATCGGCTCCGATCGGAACTGCGGCCCTGACGGTAGTTCCCACCGGCGTAAGCATCAGTTCGAGTTTGCCGCCCAACTGACGCATGCGCTCGTTCATTTGCAGCCGTAGTACTATGGAGAACTTGAGACCTGATGGGGATTCGCCGCCTTCGTGAACCGCATCTCGAGTCGCAGGACAAATCTTGATCATTGCCAATGATAACCCGGCGATTCGCGCCGAACATGCCGCGCGGCACTACCAGCTTGGAGCGGCGATCGTTCGAGCTGTGGACGACGTCTCGCTTTCGATCAAGCAAGGCGAATTCGTTGCCCTGCTCGGCAGCTCAGGCTCGGGGAAATCCACGCTGCTGAATTTGATGGCTGGCCTGGATCGGCCCACATCAGGCGCAATTTTGACGCATGAGCGAAACCTGGCGGAGATGTCCTCCGACGAACTGGCTGGTTATCGCAGCCGGACAATCGGAATGGTGTTTCAGGCCTTCAACCTGCTCCCTCGCATGACGCTCGCGGAAAACGTCGAGCTTCCTCTTCGACTCGCCGAGGTTGATCGCGCAGAGCGGCCCGCGCGCGTGCGCGAAGCCATCGAGCGCGTGCACCTGTCCGCTCGTCTTGAGCACCGCCCGTCGCAAATGTCGGGCGGCGAGCAACAGCGCGCCGCAATTGCGCGCGCGCTGGTCAATCGTCCGGCGGTCCTGCTGGCCGATGAGCCGACTGGGAATCTCGACAGTGCAACAGGAGACGAAATCATGCACCTGCTGCGCGAGATCAATGAATCGGGTGTGACCATCGTCATGGTCACGCACGAGCAGCAGCGCGCCGCCGAATTCGCCCATCGCATGCTGCAAATGAAAGACGGCAAGCTCGTCGCCGACGGAGTGCCCAGTTGAAAATCCGCGACCTCACCGAACTGGCCGCACGCAACCTTCGCGAGGCCGTCCTCCGCAATTCGCTTACAACGCTGGGAATTGCCGTCGGCGTCGCATCTCTTGTGGCCATGCTTTCTCTCGGCGTCGGCCTGCAGCAGTTCGCGAACAGCCGCCTATCCAGCAGCGGTCTGTTTAATGCAATATTTGTCTCTCCGCATCAAGAAGATCGTTTGGACGCCGAGCAAGCCTCTTCAACCGCGCCGAAAACCTATCCTGCCCTGAACGAGACAGCCCGTGCGCAACTCGCGAAACTTCCGAACGTAGCCGAAGTGTATCCGGACATTCGCTTCAACACTGCCGTGATGTACGACGGCCATCCTTACATGTCCTGGGTCGCAGGCATCTCCGCATCGCAGCAGAACGGGGGCGCGTTCGATGGCATGTCGGGGAAATTTTTCTCCAGCGGCAACGCGCACGAGACGATCCTGCAAATTCAGTTCGCGAAAGAACTTTCCAAGCAGCCCGATTCGCTCGTCGGAAAGCAGATCACCATTCGCTACGCGGAGCGGCAGATGCTTCCCGCGGAATCGGCCACAAGCTCGAAGGCGGCAGCAGGTTCGCCGCCCAAGGCTTCTTCCGGTTCTTCCGCTGATTCCGATCAGGGCTTCGGCCTGTCTCCCGGTTTTTCCGTGGTTCCACGGCAGATGAATCTTCAGATCGTCGGCATCGTTCAAACGGATCCCGCCGGATTCGGCGGATTCGGCCGCGCGCGCGTCCTGATTCCGGAGCAGCTCGCTGAGACGCTGAGCGCCACGCAATTCAATGACTTACGCGCAATTCTTCGCGGGCAACCGGCCGCGCGAACGTACGACACGCTTACGGTGAACGTCCGCCGAGCGTCTCAAGTGGAAGGCGTCGAGAAGACGATCAAATCGATGGGATTTTCCGCTTTTTCGTTGATCGACGCGAGTAATAACATCCGCTTGGTCTTCGGCGTTTTCGACGCTTTCCTCGGCATTTTCGGCAGCTTGGCGCTTGTTGTCGCTTCTCTCGGCATTGTCAACACGCTCGTCATGGCCATTCTCGAACGTCGCCGCGAGATAGGCGTGCTGAAAGCGCTGGGTGCTTCCGACCGCGACGTCCGCCAACTCTTTTTTGCGGAAGCGGGCGTCATGGGATTGGTCGGCGGAGCGTTCGGCGTCCTGATCGGATGGCTGATTGGGCGCGCGATCAGCTTTGGCACGAACATCTGGCTTCAATCGCGGAGTCTTCCTTCAATCGAAGTCTCCTCCGTACCGTGGTGGATGGTCGGAGGGGCCATCGCCTTCTCGATTGTTGTGAGCTTGGCGGCGGGTCTTTACCCGGCGTCGCGTGCTGCACACCTGCATCCCGTCGAGGCCCTCCGCTATGAGTAACGGCTCTCAAGCCTGCGCGGATCATCCTGAGCCTGCCCGGCGCGGCGGGGCGAGCGGTGGTTCTCTTCTTCGGGGTATGACCGGGTCGTTGTGTGACTCTAATTTGCGGCCCTCGTCCGTGGGGGCGCGTCTAAGTCTGCCCGCCCTGGTGGGACCCGCCCTTCGCCTCAGCATGCTTATGGCGCTGGCGCTTTTCCTCTCGGCCCCCGCTAACGCGCAAGCGCGCGCCGAATGCCGTAACGCTCCAAGCAAAATCCTCGCCCATCCCGTTGCGTACTGTGTGGTTCTTCCGCCTTCCTACGATGCGGGCAAAAGCACGCGCTATCCCGTCCTTTATTTACTCCACGGCCTTGGCGGGAACGCGCAACAGTTCATCGACGGCGGCGGTCTCGATATGCTTCAAGATCTGTGGCAGCAGAAGAAGATAGGCGAGTTTCTCGTCGTCACGCCAAGCGCAGACCGCACGTTCTACATCAACTCGCTGAACGGCCGCGTGCGTTACCAGGATTTCTTCATCCGGGAATTCTTGCCCTACTTCGAAACGCACTATCGCGTCATTCGCGACCGGCGTCATCGCGGCGTCTCCGGCATCTCGATGGGAGGCTACGGCGCGCTTCGATTTGCTTTTCTGTACCCGGAACTCTTCGGCTCCGTCAGCGCCCACAGCGCCGCGCTGGTTCCCAATCCTCCGCGCGCGCAGCTCTCCGGAACCCAGGATATGGCCATCACCCAGTTTCTCGGCTCCGCGTTTGGAGCGCCTTTCGATCCCGCCTACTGGACGCGCGAGAGTCCGTTGACCATCGTTCGCGACCATCCCCGCCCGCGCAATCTGCTTATCTACTTCGACTGCGGCACCGACGATGATTTTGGCTTTTATCGCGGCGCCCAGGCATTTCACGAATTGCTTCTCTCACGACACATTCCTCACGAATTTCACCTCTACCCTGGCCGCCACGATTGGGCCTACTTCGCCCAACACCTGCCGGCGTCGTTCGAATTCCACTCACGAGCATTCGGTCTATCGAAGTAAGAATGTGGCCTTGTGCGCTGCTACTCCCGGAGTGGCGAGCTAGTACTAGAACCATTTAGAGAAGGCGAAAATGTCGCTGCAGAAACGCAGTCAAAGTGTATCGATCAAAATTTCGACTTTTATTGATGCGGCTGGACTTAACGTCGTTTTTTGTTCGAGGTGTGTATCGATCAAAATTCGATAACTTTTGCCTTTGCTTTTTCTTCGCTGCGCGGCACTCACAGTGACAGGACGGCAAGGTTGGGAAACGTCAAACCGCGTTCAAAGCTCGTTACGCTACGGACCAGCCCCAGATCGTTAGCCCCAGCACCAACATCAGCACGCCGAGTCCAACCAAACTCAGCACCTTCCCGTGTCCGAGGAGGGAGTCGCGTGTTTCCGACTCCATACACACGAGCGCGATCACCACGAGAACTACTGCCCACGCCAGTCCCAGTGGCAATCCAGGATGACTTTTGATCATTGCCAGGAAATTTTGGGGAGGCTGACCCGCCGGAACCCAGGAAGGTATGAACGGCGTCACGCCGGCCACCAGAGAAAACGTAAGCAGCTTGCGCGCCAGCCAGCCGCGAACCTTGGGCCTTCTCGACTTCTGCCAAATAAGAAGATCCCACGCCAGAATCCCGAGGGCCAGCGGCACCCACCCGTAGAGCGCCACCTTGTCGTCGAACCACAACCAGGCAGCAAAAATCGAATGGGCCCGCCCCGCACCCACGTGACGCGGCAAGAGCGCCCATCCCACCAGCGAATTGCAGCCGAAGGCCAGCAGCAGCGACGTCAGCCCGACCAACTGCAGCCAATAGCGCGTGCCTGCCGCGCCACATCGCGTGCAAACAGATTGCTTCGGCAGAAAGTTCAGCCCGCAACGCTCGCAGAACACGGTTTTCTCCCGACGGTAAGGATTTGTTGTTTTGTAAAGGCTAGTTCAGCGAGGGGAAGGAATCTACTGTCCCTAAGTGCAGAAAAAGTCGCGGAAATTACGAAGAAAATGCGAATCCCGGACGCGCGAGCCGCAGCGAAGGCGAAAGATAAGCAAATGTCAGCCTCTGCCGATCGCGCGCTCGTTGCCTGCGTGCTATGAAACCGGCGCGCATGACTCGCGCTTGATCAGCGGCGTGGGAATCGTAACCAGTTCGGGGCCAAGTGAGGATTCCGGCGTGCGGCGAATGCCGCCCCGTGGTTCACGTCGCCTGTGTGCGCGAGCGGTCGATGCTGGGAACCGCAAGGACTAGGGTGCACAGGCTCAGAAATGCAGGGGTGAATCGTGCGCCGCTTGAGCTGCGGAGAACCTGTCGCGTGTTCCGGTCTTGCGCAGGATGCGGCCCACGTGATTCTTCACGGTCAACTCAGAAATGATCAGGCGAGCCGCGATCTCCTTGTTGGTCAGACCTTCTGAAATCAATGGAAGCAACTGACGCTCGCGGCGCGTGAAGGAGTAATTCCGTCGACGTCCTGCCTGGGAGGCCGAGGCATGCTCGGCCACATACTTGAACAGTTCACGGCATAAGCGAGGCGGGCACAGAGATTCGCCGCGCACGGCACAACGGATGGCGGCCACCAGATCGGAGGCTCCGCCTTCGCTGGAAATGTAGGCTGCGATGCCCGCTTGAATGGAACGAAAGAACGTCTCAGGATCCTCTCGCGCGCCCAGAAGGACGATTGGGATACCTGGAGCAACACTTCGGGCGTCCAGAATTATGCTTGGACATTCGGATTCGAGCATGCCTCCATGGATCACAAGTACACTGGGTGGCGAATCGGAGAGATTTTTCGCGGCGAGTCCAGGTGGTTCGGAGGAACCTACTACTTCAAAACCGGCTCGCTTTACGATGTTCCCGAGGGCCTCGCGGAGAAGACGGTTTCCAGCGAGGATGTAGACTCTCACTTTTTCCGGCTTCAAGTCGCGCTCCGCGCCGCTCATGCGCCCTGGCTCTCCTGAGTCCGGCTGGGCGCCTGGGACGAATCCTCGGTGAGAAGAGCTCTGAACACCCAGCCTGCAAGGAGGATCGCAATTGCCGTCGCGGTCATCACGATCGGATAGCCGAACTTCGTGAACGCCGCGCCACCAACGGCAGCGGCGAGCGCTCGCGAGCCTGAAATGACCAACAAATTCAGCGCGGATGCGCCGGCTCGCTCACCGTGTTGAACCTTCGTCATCAGGAGGGTGTACATCCCTGGCTCGCTCATCCAATGGAATGCCGTGTAAGTGGCGTACGCAGCAGTGGAGACCAGCCCGTCACCGCAAAACGCGAGCCAGCAGAGAGAAAGTCCACACGCGAACTGACTGTAAGTAATGCCGGCAATGAGCCCAAAATATCTAAAGATCAGTGGAGCGACGAGAATGGCTAGAACTTGAGTGAGTTGTGCCACCGCGAAGACCTGTCCTATGTGCTCGACGCTCATGTGCATCCGGCGTGAGAAATAGGCGTTAAAAAAGGGACCAAACACTCCGGTGGCAAAACTCCAAATCGCGAGCGCTGGAAAGAAGCGGAAGACGAACGCGTTGCGAGGGTAATGCTTCCTCATTGGCGCGGGGGCGGCCTGGAATCGCAAGCGGGACGCGGGCCAAAGCGCGAGCGCTGAGATTCCACACGCGAAGAGCAGGGCCGCACGCTTCCCAGCTCCCGCTCCGCGCCCCACCCACAGAAAGGAAAGAAGCCCTGGCAAATAGCCTCCAACCAGTCCCCCGATCACACCAAAACCAATTCCCGCCGCAAAAACCACGCTAAACCCGGAGGCGCGATTTTCATCGTTGGTGACTTGCGATATGACGGGAGGCTCCAGAACGCCCCATAGGGACAAGGCGACGCCCCCGATAAACCCAAAGCCCAGCAACCAGAACGAGGATGTTGCTATTGCTCGAGACGCCGCAATCACGGGAACGATGCAAAGACAAACGAGCAGCGCTTTTCGAAGTCCGACCCGGTAAGCAAAAATTCCGCCGGGGAGACTGCCCACAATATTGCCAAGGGCGACCGCGCTGGCAATCCAGCCGAGAAAATCTTCACGGAAGCCGAGGTCGAGTAAGTACAGGTTGTACAGGAGGAAAAAAATGAACATCCCTGAATCGAAGAGGAACGAAACTCCCAAGAAGCTCCACAACCCGCTGCTGAGATTCCTGTTCGACATCCAATTTCGAAGTGGAGTCAATAGGCTCGCCGACGGACGCGTTTCGGTGGAGTGAATTCCATTGGCCTCCGCCTCAGATGAAAGTGCGCGCTTCATCGGATATTGCTCGGATCAGCTCGACCATAGACGGAGCCCGTGCCACAGCGCCGACGGGAGAACACCCACATGTCGAATGACTCGGGTGGTGAACCAGCTGAAATACGCCCCGCCTTTCACGAAGAAATTGCGCGGTTCGACGCTTCCCCCTTCATCTTTCTCCTGAACCCAGCGCGAATTAAATGGCGGCAGCCAGAATGGAAAGAGTCTTCGCACGAGAAGCGATACTTTGTCAGGCCAGGAGTCGATCAGCCCGAGATGAAGCCAGACTGCGTCCTTATTCATTTCAAACAGGCGGGCGAGCGTGGACTCTCCAAACTCGCTGCACCACCGGTGAACAAGAGCGGGGAGCGACTGAATTTCCTGTTGAACGGCCGACGGCACATTGCAGCCGAACCACTGAGCTGCAAGAAATGAAGGAATGGCGATCAGAGGACGGAGATCGCTATCGTGCTGCGCGAGCCAATTCCTCCAAAGCGAGTCATTGTTTGCTGTGTGATGCAGGAAATAAGCGACTTCATAGATATTTAAGGGAACGAGGCCGCCATAGAGCAGGTGTCGTAGAGCGTGAAGCGAGGAAAAGGCCAAAGCGTCGAGTGGATCCAGCGCGTAAAACTCCTGGCCTTTGATGATCCGCTTTGTCCTGCGGTCCCAAAAAGCGTCGAGACTTCCGGGACCAAACCGTGCGTTTGAACGTCCCCAAAACCGAAAATGCAGGTCGATGGCGTTATCAATTTCGGGATCGAACGCGTTGCCGTTCGAGTGCCGATCACGAGAGCGAATTAGCAGCGGGATGTGGTCGGCGATATGACATTCAGGAAACCGGCCAGTACGGTATCCGATGCGCTCGAGCGCGTGCTGCGCGCGGAGAGTCAAACCGGGAGGGCAGTACAAATCAAAGTCCGACTGGGGCCGCAGACTGACATCCGATATGAAGTGCGGGTACTGCGAAAAGCCTTTCAGAACCAAATGCTCAGCATGAGCATCATGCAGAGCATCAGCGATTTCCTGATAGGCCACGCGCGCACGCACCACGCGTTCTGCATTGTCCGCGAGATTCTGGGCGATGCGGCGTTGAACCCAGCCCGGCAAGTATTCGCGGCAGGCATGCCCCAAGATGAGAGTGAGACGCGCAACATCCGAATATGCAAGAAGCTG
This sequence comes from Candidatus Acidiferrales bacterium, assembly GCA_050747085.1. Lineage (GTDB taxonomy): Bacteria > Acidobacteriota > Terriglobia > Acidiferrales > UBA7541 > Palsa-295. Next base: position 20,256 of record JBOGNK010000023.1, on the reverse strand, counting down.
CCGCCATTCGGAATCACTGAGAGCCCGCAGCGATTCGGGCCGAGGATCTTCGAAATGGAGGGCGGAAATCAGAGCCGAAATATGCCGCGGCCTATCCATGCAAATGTCCAATCGAAAGTTCCGGAGCGCAATCCGGACGCCTACCGGCACCGACGAGGCAATCCAGTTGGGCCACAGCCGAATCCATATCGCTGTAGCGGAATTCGAGGATCCCGGCGGAAAGCAATCGTTGAAGGGACTTGGCTTGCTCGTCCGTGCGTTCGGCCAGCACAAGTATTTGCTCGAACCAGCGCATGGCCTTGCCGCCGGAGAGAGGCGCAAGCGTTGCGGACACGCCCGATCGCCGATTCAGGAAGAGGATGTAGTCGACGCGCGACAGCGGCGCGGTGTTCAGGTTTGGATGCTCCGCCGTATACAGCTCAATCGCCCTCTCGCCATTTGCTCGAACGGTTATCGGAATTTGGCGTAGCTCGGGAAACAGGGCCGCTGCCGATTCCCGCAGCCGGACGCGATGTGGATTGCCGAGTACAGCGGTGGTATTCCAACCGCGGACCAATTCGCTCAAATCGTCGGTTACAAACGTCCAGCCTTTGCGTGCGCATGCATAGGAGAGCGACGACTTGCCCGCTTCCGATTCACCGCAAAACAGGAGCCCGGTTCCATTCTTGACGACGCATGCAGCGTGGATCGGTGTCAGGTCGCGAAAATGCAGCGGCCACATGGCCAGTCCGTCGATATAGTGAGTGTGAACATAGGCGTGATTTCGGGCTGTTGCCTTCGATATCCAGCAAAAAGCAAAGCGCCGATTCATATCGCAGACAGCAAAATCATTCGTGGTGCCGACCTTCATGAGCAAGTGCCCGCTCGATCTCAGTACTGGATCAACCAGCTCCATTTCCGGGCCGGTGTCGAGCACGCCGATGCGCAGGCGTATGGGTTCGGTGTTAAACATCCGGCGGAAGGCACGCCAGTTTCGATCCGCAGCAATCAGCACATCTTCCGAATTTGTCGCGATCTCTACCGGAAAACCGAATGGATAATACGTGCGTTGCAGCGGCAGTTTGAACTGGCACAACAACGGATCCAAATCGTCATATGCCTTCGGTTCGAACTGTTCGGTCACGTTTGGGAAACCTCCCTAATCGAATCCTTCAGTGCGCGCAGGTTCGGCGCAGCGCACGAATCAAAAGTCAAGCTTTAGCGCCAGCTGCACGATGCGCGGATTGCTCGCGGTGCTCGAAATCGTTCCGAAGGGAGAACCGGGCTGACCGGGAACGAAAGTCGCAAAATCTCTGACGGGAAGGCCGAACTTCGGCGTGTTCGTCAAATTGAAAAATTCCGCGCGAAACTCGAGGTTGGTGCGTTCGGTCACGCGCAACGGGCGCTCCACCCCGAAGTCGAGATTCCGCTGGTCGGGGCCACGGACAATCCCGGTGCCGCAACTTCCGAAGCCCGCGCCGTCGCCAATGACCGGCGGCGGAGCAAAGGCGGCCGGGTTGAGATACCCGTTCAACCGAGCAGTCAGCGGGCCCGTGGTTGCGGGGTCGAGACCCGTGCAGTTGGCTCGAACCTCGCTGACTGAATTCCCGAAGATTGTGCCGGCCGTGGAGTCGTTTGGCGTAATTGGCAAGCCGGACTGCAGCACGAGAATTCCGGAGAACTGCCATCCGGATAGGGTCAGTCGCACCGGTGAAGGTGCGCCACGAAAGTCCGGTGCGCGTTGGACAAAGCTGAGAACGAAGCGATGGGTTCGATCAAAATCGGAAGGACCATAGGCGTTGTCCGAGTGGGTCTGATCGTTGGTAATGAAAGTGAGGTCGAAAGCGGAAGCATTGCCGCCGCCGCTGGTCACGTCCAAGCTTTTCGAATACGTGTAGCTGGCGAGGAGGCTCGTCCCACGGCTGAACTTTCGTCTAACACTCGTCTGCAGCGCGTTGTAATTCGAATGGAAGGCAGTCTCGCATTCGAACGAACCGCCGCCCGCGCCCTCGAGAGGAACCCGTTGGGCGAGATTTTCGACTGTGTTTGTCGTCAAACCGCGAACGGGGCTCTGCGGCGATGCGAGTTCAGCCTGATTGAACTGCAGGCAACCGATCAAACGTGAACCGTACGAACCAAGATAGCCGACGTCCCAAAGAAAATCGCGAGCCGGCTGAAACTGAACGTCGAGGCCGTATTCCTGCAGGTACGGGCTGCGAATGGAACGAGAAATCGCCGGGAAGAAAATCGAGCTGTCGGCAAATCGCGGCACGAAAATCGGGAAGCTGGATGCCGGTGGCAGCGCGGGGTTGAACGGAACTTGCAGGGTCGAGTCGGCGTTGCTTGCGCCCGAACGGAGTACCTGAAGTGCGAAGGGGGCCGCGCCGATTGTGTCGAGCGCGAGCTGGCCGGAAAGCTGCTGGTAATAAATCCCGTAGCCGCCCCGCAGGACAACGTCAGGTTGATTCCACAGTTGCCACGCGAATCCCAGCCGCGGCGCAACATCTCCATGATCCTTCCGCCACAAGCCCGTTTCGCTGGTCTGCGTGACGCCGGACGGAACAGGCCCGTGGTAATTCGAAGCCAAGACCAGCCCGGTGAGAGTGCCCGTGGCCTGAGGATCGGGACCCGCCAGCGATGGATCGAAATTCGGCAATTGGCCGTGAATGTCGCTGGGCGGCCCGAAGAATTCGTATCGGAGCCCGAGATTCAGTGAGAATCGCCGACTGACTCTGTAGTCGTCCTGAACGAAACCGGCTAAATCAGTGTAGCGTTCGGCTTTCGGGAACAACCCCGAGGCGCCGCTGACCTCGAACACATTGCTGAACGGCGTCCCATTCTGCGCAGCCGTCTCGCCAAGTAGAAAATCGGGGAAGCTGAGGAAGAACGTGAAGCCGTCAGTAACGAACGGAGCGTTGACGTTCAATTCTGATCGCTTAGCTTCAAAGCCAGCCCGCAGGCTATGACGGCCAAGCAAGTAGGAAACAGTGTCCTGGGCGACAAATGTGTTTGTTGTTTCGAAGTAGAACGGACTGCCATTTGAGCCGATCATGAAAAACCCATTGATGTCGATGGCCGGAATCTGCGGCAAACCGGTGGGAGAAGCGATGCCGACGTCGGCGGCCCGGATTGGCGATTGGCCCACCTGGGCTCCGTTGAACCGGATGTAGCCAAAACGGGCCGAGTTGACGAGTTGAGGACCGAAGGTGTGGGTGTCGGAGAGCACGAGCATGACGTTCTTGTCGGTTTCCGTCTGGCCCCACCCAGGCAGAGTTGCTCCAAAGGAAGCGAACGGAGTCTGCAAATGGTCCTGAGAAAAAAAGACGCGAGCCGCTGCTTCGTTTCTGGCGGTGACGGCGTGGTCGAGATTCAACGTGAACTGATCTTCGTGGAATCTGGCTGGCGAAGAAAAGGTGGATTCGCCGACGCCGTCCGGGAGAATCGTTTGCGGGCTGGGAATGGCGAAACTGCCGTCGGGGAATTTGAAATTGAGCAGCGCGAGAGCCGCTGGACTAATATTTGATCCGTCCGCCGCCACAGCGGCGCCGCCGAACGCTCCGGATTGTCCCGCGAAGAGAGAACCCAACGCCGCGGCGGATCGGTCGTTCGTCAGGGGCGGCAGAAAGGCGCTTTGGAGCGACAAGCTCGATTCGCCGTTCCGCTGAACGGAACCTTGGTAGGACGCGAAGAAAAACGTTCGATCATGCCTGACCGGCCCTCCCAAAGTGAATCCAAACTGATTCTGCTTCAGGACCGGGCGAGGCTGGCCGTTCTGGTTGAGGAAGTAATCGTTCGCGTCGAGTGCATCATTCCGGAAGAACTCCCAAACGCCACCGTGGAACTCATTTGTTCCGGAACGGCTGATCAGGTCGACGTTAGCTCCGGCGGACCTACCGTAGGCCGCGTCATACAAACCTGTTTGCACTTGGAATTCCGCGATTGTGTCGGGAGCCGGGACGGCGATGCCCACTTCGGCACCAAATCCAGACGCGGAATTCTCAGAGAGATTGTTTGCATCAATTCCGTTGAACTGAAAATTGTTATCGGTCGTCTTCGCGCCATCCACGGCGACGTTCTGGTTGTTGCGGCCTAGAGCGCCGGCGTCCGGCAATTCCACAACGACCCCTGGGGCGAGCGCGAGGATTTGAGTGAAGTTTCGATTCGCGAGCGGCAACGCATTAATGACGTCGCCTTCCGTCGGCGTTCCCAGCGCCGCGGTTTCCGTCTGCACCAGGCGCGGAGCGCTTCTCACGTCGACTCGCGTGGTAGTGGCGCCGAGGCGCATGGCTACGTCGACCACGGCCGTCTCTGTGACGACGACACGAATGGAATCGAGTTTCTCGGATTCAAATCCCTGCGCATCCACCCGCACGGAATAGATCCCGGGTGGCAGGAGCGAAGCACGATAAACGCCATCGGCAGGCGAGCGCAAAGTCCGCGACACACCGGTCCCATCATTTGTGAGCGTCACAGCCGCGCTTGATATTGCAGCACCGGATGGATCGACAATGCGAACTGCCACGGCGCCTGTTCCGGAACTCTGGCAGGGTGCGTTCGCAGCCAAGCCTAGAAGGAGAAACAGCACTGAGATGGCGCAAATTCGCCGGCGATTGTGGAACACAGTGGCGGGCCGGATAGCGCTTCGAATGGCGGCGACAGTCAGCGCAGCCGGCGCTAGCACCATTCCCAGGTGAGGACACGCACGGTTCTGATTGTTTGAACTCAACCACTCGCCAAGCAGGGTACCTTCTTGCAGCTTCATTATTAGCTTCACCTTTCGCGCCGTTCCCGGACTCTTGCTTTCGAAGCGGGATGCCGGTAGTCGATTCGCTCAGAGGACAATCCGCTGGCAACGGTGCGAAAGTTGCGACACTCTTCACCGCTTTGTCCGCAGCGTCTCGTCCTCTGAGCGCGGCGAGTGTATGGAAACTCATTGGGCGAGTCGTCGCCGGGGTGTCAACTGTTTGTAACGAATTCGTTCGACTGCCATTTCATGGTGGCAACCCAAACGCGCGATCGCGCGAACGGAATGCGCGAGAAAAATCGCGACGAAGAGTTCTGCGAGGAAAAAACACAAATATCGCAGGTTAGTGACATCCGCGTGACAACCCGATGCGGCTGATGGGCGAACCTTTCCGCGCGCTAACAACGTGTTAAAGGCATTGCAGGATCGTGCCTTTACGGTGAACGGCGGCTCAAAGGAGTTGCACCTTGACGATTCAGCGGTTACTGGGCGTTCTGCTTCTGGGACTTTCGCTGCAACCCGTTGCGCGCGCGCAGTCGGACGTGCCGATCGTTTCGGGCGGAGTCGGATTCGTCAGCACGACGAATGGCGGCCAGCAATTTATGCAGCCCATCATCGCTCCGGTGTTTGCGGCGCCGGTGGGTGATCGGTGGCTCTTCGAATCCCGGGTCGATCTGCGCGAGTTTATCTACCAGCCGGGACAGACGGGCCCCTACAGCCATCAATTTTTCGGCACCATTGAGTACGGCCAGGCCGACTACACCGCAGCGTCGTGGCTCACCCTCGTCGCTGGCCGGTTTCTGACGCCATTCAATATGTATGACGAACATTTGAGTCCGATCTGGATTCGCAATTTGCAGGATGCACCGATTATTTTCCCGATCGGAACACGCACGAATGGTTACAACGACGGATTGATGGCGCGAGGATTGCTGGTGGCGCGCAAAAACTATCAACTGAGTTATACAGCGTATTTTTCAACGCTGAGCACGATCAAGAAACTCGAATCGGGCCGGTCGATGGGAACGCGGATCGGAGTTTTCTTCCCGACAGATGGACTTGAGCTCGGAGCTTCGTATCAGAAACTACTGCAGAGCGATCGCTCGAACTCCGTTGGAGCTTACGTCTCCTGGCACCCAGGTCAGGGTCCGCTAGAAGTTCGAGGCGAATATGCTCACTCAATGCTCGGCCAGGGCTTTTGGCTTGAGGGAGCCTACCGATTCTCCCGGCTAAGAGGGCCTGACTCTCTTCTCGGCCGATTCCAACTTGTCGGGCGCGCTCAGCAATACGTTCATGGGTCGCCCGATCCAACCTTTGCACTGCCGGGAGAGGATAGTCAAAAAGCTGAGTTCGGATGGAATTACTACTTGCCTCACGAGGTTCGATTGAACGCCAGTTATGGGCGACAGTTCCTGGCAACCGGCAACGCCAATATCTGGAATTTTGCAATAACGTACCGATTCCTGTTCCCCCTGTATCCTGGGAAAAATGAGGCAACTCAATGAAAAGGATCGCTCTTTTCAATCTATCCGTGGCCATCCTGTCCTGCTTCTGCGCGAGTGCGGCAGCACAAAAAAAGACACCCTCGGCAAGCTCAAGCTCCGGCTCAAACGCGGCTTCGAGCGCTGCGTCCCAAGAAATTCGCGAGGGCGAGCGAGTGTTTCATACGAATTGCGGCCGGTGCCACAACCCGCCGGAAGATCTTTCGCCGCGCGAGGCACGCGCCGTTGTTCGCCAGATGCGAGTGAGAGCAATCCTTAGTGACCGCGACGAGCGAGCATTGTTGAAGTTTCTGGCTCCGTAAGACGCATTCAAAAACTACCGGGAGGATAACCTTACTCGCAATGATTCGACCCATCACGAACTGCCTATTGATTTTGTTGGTTTCGCTCGCTCCTGTTGTGACGTCAGGTAGCGATTCTTCCTCGCAGCACTTCAATATCGTCGCCAAGCGGTTCTCGTTTGAACCTGGAGAGATAACCGTCGCCGATCACCGAAAAGCAGTTCTAGAACTAACTTCGGATGACGTGACACACGGTCTCAAGTGCAAAGAACTCGACTTCAATACCGTGATTCACAAAGGGCGCACGGTGGAACTGACGTTCACTCCTCAGCATGCCGGACGATTTGTTGCCCGGTGCAGTCATTTCTGTGGAATGGGTCACGGCTCGATGACGCTTGTCATTACGGTCGTCGATGAATGAGGATCGCGCGCAAAATCGCAGTGCCGCTCGCAATGGCGTGTGTGTGGATCTTAGCCGGGTGTAAAGCGAGACATCCGGGGAGCTGGGAGACGCGCATGATGACCACAGCGGAGCACCGCGTGTTCGTCGGCAACAAAAAGGCAAGGAATCCGTTGCCCGCAACTGGGGAGAACATCACCCAGGGGCGCCAAGCCTTCTCCTATTACTGCGTCGTTTGTCACGGGCTGGACGGCCAAAATACGGGAGTGCCGTTCGCGGCACGGATGTTCCCACCTGTCCCGTCGCTTGCCTCGCGCGATGTTCAGTCCTATACCGACGGCCAACTGTCATGGATCATCTCAAATGGGCTTGGGCCTTCCGGCATGCCTGCCTCTCGAAGAATTCTGAGCGATGAAGAAATCTGGACCATAGTTCTCTACATCCGCCACTTGCCCGCCGCGGGCAGTCTTGGCGAACCGGCATTCTACAGCGGGGATGACTGCTCTCCCCAAAACGAACATGCCGAGCCTGGCGGCGACCGATAGCCTGGGAGTCGCGACCGAGAGCAACCCTCCTAAATTTGTCTATGAATTGTCACGAGTAGGTCAACTTTTGGTCACAACGGGCTCTTTTGCTTGAAGTTACCGTAGAGTAGGTCCTCATTCCATGGGGAGCGATCTGCCCAGCACGCCAATGGAAAAAATGGTGCCCCTCGATGATAATGGCTACTAGCTTTCAGCCACGCTGGCAACCCGCTCGTTTTTCACCGTCGTTCGCCGTCGTGCGTCTGGGGGGAGGAGAAATCATGAAAAGCGCGGGTTTCAGTTCCCTGCGACATTCTGCATATTTTGCCGCGTTTTTGCTGTTGGGGACCTGTTCGGCCTGCGCTACGGCGTCCGCGCAAAACGCCGGAACGGCGCCCAACTCCGATGAGAGGGCACGGATCGCAGCTTTGGACAGGTCTCTGCAGGAAACGAGGGCTGAGTTGACCGAGACTCGCGTTGAAATCAGACAGTTACGCGCATTACTCGAAGCGATGAATAAGAAGATGGCCGAAAATTCTTCGGGGACAGCCCAGCAAAGCAATTCGCAAGGCGCCGCACCCGCCGCAGGCGCTTCTTCAACTGCGCAGTCGAGCGAGCCAGGCGCGCCTTCCGCCAACATTAGCCAGGATGATTGGCAAATCCTGAAGGCGGAAGTGGAAGCGCACGAGCAAGAGAAAGTGGAGAGCGGCTCCAAATATCGAGTAAAACTTTGGGGATTGGCCCTTTTTAATGCATTTGATGTGAACGGGCGCGTGAACAATCTCGACGTCCCCACAATGGCGCTGAATCAATCGGCAGGTACGGCTCCGGGCAGCCTCGGCGCGTCGTTTCGACAGTCAACTTTCGGAATCACAGGGACAGGCCCAGACCTGTTTGGTTGGCGCACGTCGGCGGACTTGCAAATGGACTTCTTCGGTGCCTTGCCCGCAGGCTATGGCGGTGGATCGTCAGGAATTCTGCGTCTGCGTCTGGCGCGGATCCGCTTCGACGGAGATCACACGTCGATCATCGCGGGATTGGACACGCCTTTCTTTTCGCCGGAGACTCCGACCTCGTTTATGTCGATAGCGGTTCCGGCTTTCGCGACCTCGGGTAACCTGTGGAATTGGTCGCCGACCATTCGCGTTGAGCAGCGGTTTGATACGGGCAGCTCTCAATTGAAGGTGGAAGCCGGGGTGCTGGCTCCGTCGGAGTACGCGACAGCCAGTTCCGGTGTTCGGGAGCCGACACCTGGGGAAGCTTCGCGGCAACCGGTATATGCCGTGCGCGTGTCGGCCAACGGAACGCATGGTGATCGTCCGACTACGGTCGGCGTGTCCGCACTCTACTTTCCTCAGCGGTTTCTGGGCGGTGAGACCGTCTCAGGATGGGGCAGCGTCGCGGATTGGAGGATTCCGGTTTTGCCGCACACCGAGTTCAGCGGAGAGTTCTTCGCAGGTCGCGGTCTTGATTCGTTCGGAGGCGTGCCGGTTCCGCTGATTCAATCACAGGAGTACGTTGAATATGCCGAATCGGCGGCTCCGGAGCTGACGCGCGCTCTGATGCTCGGAGGATGGTCGCAACTGAAGTTCGTAGTAAACGCGCAGAACGAATTCAACGTAGCAGTTGGCGCGGGTAACCGCGATTCGGGCGACGTCGCACGGGCAGGAGTTCTGTTCCCTGCCGCGAATTACCTGTCTCCTCGAAACCAGACGATTTTAGTGAATTACATTTTCAGGCCGCGATCCGACCTGCTTTTCTCGCCGGAGTATCGGCGCTTGCGCACGTACTCCCTAACCGGAGCGCCCGCGAAAGCATCGCAGATCGGTTTGGCGGCAGGGTTCATTTTCTAAGGCCATGAAAACCTTCTTCGAAAGCCTTACTGCAATCGCGCTCGCTGCTTGCGTGTGCTTCCTACAAGCCCAAGCTAAAGTACCGTCCGGTGCAGTTGCCTCCGATACATCGGGATGCGATGTCTCAGGACAGATTCGTCTCGTGGAAGGAAAGAGCGGCAAAGCGACGAGAGATCGTTCGGGCGTGGTCGTCTGGCTGGAACCGGCAGATCGAGCCAAACCAGCCGCCCTGATCAGCAATCGAAGGGTCTATCGCATCGTGCAACACAACAAGCAGTTCGAACCGCATCTGTTGGTTGTGCCGCTCGGCAGCGTTGTCGCATTCCCGAACCTTGACCCTTGGTTTCACAATGTGTTTTCGCTCTATCGTGGCAAGCGTTTCGATTTGGGCCTTTACGAGGCGGGGTCTCAAAAAACCGTGAGGTTCGATCGGCTGGGCGCTTCCTACATCTTTTGCAATATTCATCCTGAGATGATGGCGGTCGTTTTGGCCGTGGATACGCCGTTCTACACCGTTTCGAACGCTTCGGGAGACTGGTCGATTGCCAATGTGCCGCCTGGCCGATACAAGCTTCACGTCTGGTATGAAAACGCCAGGCCCGAGACGCTCAAAGCTCTCGAGAGCGAGCTAGAAATCGGGAGCGAGCAGGCTGTGATTCGAAAGATAACCGTGGTTTTCACGCCGCAGGACTGGTTGCATCATCCGAATCTATATGGACACGCATACGACCCGAAAGGGCTGACACCAACTTATTGACGTCGCGTGGAGTGGGATTGCGGCTAGCCAGCACTGTATGCGGTGAGCCGTGTTGCAGACGGGGAGTGGAGGCAAAGTCACATGGAAACAATCCTTGTGGTTGAGGATAACCGCTCGATGCAAAGAACGCTTCAGCGGCTGTTGGAAATGGACGGCATGCAAGTGCGAATTGCCGGAGACGGCGTGACCGGTTTGGACTCGTTCCGCGAACAAGTTCCCTGCGCGGTCATCCTCGACCTGAAGCTTCCTCGGCTGCCCGGAAAAGAGCTTTGCCGATCGTTCAAGACGATGGCTCCATCGGTCCCAATCGTGGTGCTGAGCGCCAACTCAGAAGTCGAGGATAAAGTGCTGCTGCTGGAACTAGGCGCGGACGACTATGTGACCAAACCGTTTAGCCCAAAGGAGCTGCTGGCTCGATTGCGCCGGGCGATGCGCCGTTCGACGGCAACACCCGTCCAAGTAACCAACGCACCGTCCGCGTCAGCTCCGCATGAAATCCTGATTTTGGATGACGCAACCGTGAATTTCACGAGCATGGAAGCCTCGCGCAACGGGAGTCCGATCAGCTTCACGTCTCAAGAATTCAAACTGCTCAGATTCCTGGCCGGGTCACCGGGCCGTGTTTTTTCGCGCGAGGAACTGCTCAATCAGGTGTGGGGATACGAGAACTATCCGACTACGCGGACGGTCGACAACCATATCCTGCACTTGCGTCAAAAGCTGGAAACCGATCCCGTGCGGCCGCGCTATTTCGTGACCGTTCACGGTACGGGTTACAAGTTTGTGGCAGCCCGATCCGCTTCGTCCGCGAAAGAGACGGTGAGAAGGTAAGCATGGCACCGTTGCGCCTTCGAACGCAGCTCGTGATCAGTACGCTTCTGATCATCGTCGCCCTAATAGGTGCAACTCTTTTTGTCGTCAGGCATACGGTCCAGGCGGGAGTGTCTCACGATGTTCATATCGGAACGCAATCATCGTTGCGTGCTTTCGAAAACGTGCAACGCGAGCGCGAGATGGAACTATCGCGCACCGCTGCGATGCTCGCCGAACTACCAACGCTCAAAGCTTTGATGACGAGCGACGACCCGCTCACGATCCAAGACGGCTCGGAGCCATTCTGGAAGCTGGGCGGCAGTGATTTGCTTCTGTTGACCAGCACGAACGGCAGCATCCTGGGATTTCATGTGAGCAGGTCTGGATGGTCTAGCGGTTTGGTGCAGAGCGATCTGGAACGATCTCTTTCGCGAGGCGAGGAGGCGGCCTGGTGGTATGCGGGCGGACAGCTCTACTGGGTCTTCCTTCATCCCATTTCCGCCGGTGGAGAAGGTAATGTCAAACCACTGGGGATGGTAGCCGTTGGATATCAGGTGGATTCTTCCGTTGCCGAGCAGCTGGCTCTGTTTGCGCGCAGCCAGATAGCGCTGGCTACGGGAGGCAAGGTGATTGCTTCCACGCTTTCCGCCAATGAGGAAGACCAGCTCGCCGCGTGGGTGGCGAAAAACGGCGAAAATCCATCGGTTGATTCTCAAAGAATCGTTCTGGGCGCTGACTCGTATCAACTCGCGTCAGTTTCCCTGCGAAAGAACTCGCAGGCACCCGTCGTTTGCTATGTTCTGCTGCCTCTCGAGCAGACCGATCACTTCCTTCACGAATTGAATCGCACGGCTCTCGTGCTCGGCGTGAGCGCATTTGTTTTCGCAGCGCTGCTGCTTAGCTTCGTCTCGCGCAAGATCACCCGACCGCTTGAAGATCTTGTCGCGGGGGTTCGGGCACTTTCGTCCGGGGACTACGAATATGCGATCACGCCACAAGGCAGCAGCGAAATAGCTGAATTAGGCAAGGCCTTCAGGAAAATGCGCGGCGACCTGCAGGATTCGCAGCGGAGGTGGCTGGCAGCGGAGCGGAGCGCTGCATTGGGCCGTGCGGCAGGATCGTTGTCTCACGATCTTCGGCACTATCTAGCAGCGGTAGTTGCGAATGCGGAATTCCTTTATGAAAGCGACAAGCTGAAGGTCAACCGGGATGAAGTCTATGGCGAAATTCAGGCTGCTTCAGGGCAGATGACTGATCTGCTGGATTCACTGCGCGAATTGTCTCGCGAAGGAGCCGCCATTTCCCCAACCCTCGGAGTGCTGGATCACTGCGTTCGCCGCGCCGCGGACTCCGTGCTCGCTCGCGCGGAGCTGCGCGAATGCTCGATCGGTATTAGCGGCTCTGGCGACATGACGGGTTTTTTGGATGCAAAAAAGATTGAGAGGGTGTTTTTCAATCTACTTCTGAACGCTTGCGAAGCCTGCATTCCAGCAGCATGCCAGATTGAAGTGGAAATTCATTCGTCCGGTGAGTGGTACGACATCCGCATAAGGGACAATGGAGCGGGTGTCCCGGCGTCTATTCGCAGCTCCCTGTTTGATCCCTTCGTGAGCGCGGGAAAACCTAACGGGACCGGGATGGGCCTTGCGATCGTCAACAAGATTGTCGCAGACCATGGCGGGTCGATTGCTCTCGAATACTCGTCAGCACAGGGAAGCGCCTTTTTCCTGAGAATTCCCCGATCTCTGGCTCAAATATCCGATCCCGCCGCAGTCGGGCCGTCCGCTTTTATCAACGATGTGCCACTTGGAAAGCCACCGCTGAGTTGATCGGACCTCAGCTCCACAGAACCACCGGCAGATCATCGAGATCGAAGTGCATGCGGTAGAAAGAGCTCGCCGGAATGGCATAGAACGGTCGAAAGAGCGCCATGACGTTCGTGCCGTCAGATGGAGCGCAGCGAAAGGCGTTTGCCTCCTCGTCATCGGGAACAATGTACTTGTTCAAACCTTCGTCGTCGTAGGGCATCTTGTAGATCGGTTCGTGAACGTTGCCGTCTTGCACGAGCACTACGGGGCCGCGCACGACGCAGACCCGGTGCGGGTGCTCCTTATCCACGGCGTGGTAACGCAGACGGAGCGGGATATGAATCTCAACATTGTCGCCGGAATTCCACATGCGATCGATCACGGCCCAAGTGCCAGGCGTGACGGAGACGGGCGCGGGCGTGCCGTTGACCTTGAAAGAAACGCCCTGCGACCATGCTGGGACCCGAAAATTCAGCGGAAACTGTGCGCCGCCGTTCATCCGTAGCGTGAACGTGCTGGTCTCTGTCTCTGGGTACGTTGTTTCTTGCACGAGCGTCACATCGCCATCGGTGCGTCGCCACTTGACCGTGGATGGAACATACAAGCTTACATACAGGGCATTGTCGCTGCGGTAGTAAATCTGGTTGTGGTAGTCGGCGACATTCTGGATATACGTTCCCGAACAACAGGTGTACGTGTTGCGGCTATAGATTTTGACGCCGGCCCCGACGCGATAGTCCGCGTAATAGAAATGCACTCCCGGGCCGTGAATCTGGAGCGCGGCGCCGATGCCGTTGTAGAGCAAGCGCTCCGCCCAATCTCCGTAGCGCGCTTCCCCGGTGAACTGAGTCAGATACTTTGAAAGTTTGAAACCGGCCCACGTGTCGCATGGCGTCTCGCACGTGTTGCACTGATATTCGAGAGCCTTACCGATGCTGCCGGGCGGCATGATGCGCTCGACCGGTCCATACCCACCGGTGGCGTAGCATTGTGTGTTCTGCAGGAAATCGTAGGCGTTCTTGCAAATCTGAAGATAGCGCTGATTGCCAGTCACAGCGTATGCCATGGACGCACTACTGAAGCTGTTCACGTGGCTATACGCGTGGACGCCGGAAGCATTGGCCGGAGCGGCGGTATCGGCGAACTTGTTCCAATAGGAGTGATAAAGCCAGACCTCGGCAAAGTCGCGGAATTTCTGATTGCCGGTGATCATGTATGCGCGAAAGAGATTTTCGGGCAACGTATACCACTCACCCGGCTTGCCCGAGTGCATGGCCCATGGCACCGGGCCGGCTGGAGTGCGGCTACGATCGAAGGTCTTGCTCGCCCAAGCGGTCATGCGGTCGAGGAGCATCGTGGCTTCCGGATGGCTGGCGTATTCGTGCATGTCCGTGAGACCGCAGGTCATTTTCTCGTAGGGATACGGGCCCATGCGGCAATTGCCGTCCGGGCCGACCGTCTTCGCATATTCCGCGAGCAGGTAGACGGCTTTCTCGCGGATATCGGTGTCAGCCGTAGCGCGATAGATGCGCGACATTCCGCTGAGCCACTGGCCGAAGACGGTTCCACTATTGCGCGCGCACCATCCGCCGAGCGGTTTCCCCGGCGCAGGCAAGCCAGCCTCAGCACGGAAGCCTTGCAGAATGTCGTCATTTTCCACGTTGTAATAAAACTGGCGAGCATTCTTGAACTGGTCGTTCCATCGGCTTACGCCGAGAGCGACGCCGTCGTAATTGAATGCCTGGATTTTCGTGTGGGCGATATCGGGCACAGGAGGCGCAGCCGCCGCAGCCATCGTGCGTGCGGCAGCGCCGACTCCGGCGAGAACGCTGGTTGCAGCCGCAGCCTTCAAAAACTCCCTGCGTGGCACTTCGTTGTTTTTACTCACGATGAACCCCTGTGGCGTAGTGTGCGGACAAGCGCGCGAGGAACCGACGGCGAGTCTACGTCCGCATATAGGTCAAGTCAATCGAGAGATCTCGTGGCAGATGGATGGGCGAGTCGCAACCATATACGCCCAGCATTTTCACAGCTCTTCACCGGTTTTGCGCGGCGATTTGGACCGAGTTCTGCTGTATCATTCCCCGCGCGCTCTTCGTCTAATCAGGCTGCATCCTGACGGCCGGACGGACTCGGCGAGTCGAAACGCTGCTGCAATATTTTGCTCACGCGAAGCTCAGCGCGCGGTATAAATGACCGCCCGATTGTCTGCTTCGGGCGGCGCTGCATCGGTAAGGAGGGTTGATGTCGGAGATCGACGTACCGTTGGTGGGTTCGGGTTTCGGACAGACGCGGCGCAGAGATTTATGGTGGGTCCAGCCGCTGGCTGTGTTTCTTGGCTTGTCGGCGTTCATCGTCTACTCCACGTGGGCCGCGCTTCAGGGCAACCACTACAGGTTCGGGCCTTACCTTTCGCCATTTTACTCGCCGGAATTGTTCGGACCCCTCCACGGCTGGCTTGGCACCATGCCGAAATGGATGCCGGCTTGGGTTACGGCCGCCGTTCTCATTCTTTGGGCGCCAGGCGGATTTCGCGTGACCTGTTACTACTATCGCGGTGCGTACTACAAAGCGTTCTGGGCCGACCCCCCTTCGTGCACGGTTGCCGAGCCACGCAAGAAGTATCTTGGTGAGCGTTCATTCCCTCTCATCCTGCAAAACATCCACCGCTATTTTCTTTATCTGGCGCTCGTATTTCTTGTGATCCTCGGACACGACGTGTGGGACGCGCTTTGGTTTAACGGTCATTTCGGCGTCGGCGTTGGCACTCTCGTGCTGTTCATCAACCTGGTGCTCCTTACTCTTTACACGTTTGGCTGCCATTCGTTTCGCCATCTGGTAGGCGGCTTTCGCGATCGACTGGCGGGAGCGCCTGTCCGGAAGGTCGCCTACGACTGCGTGAGCTGCTTGAACTGCCGCCACATGCTCTTCGCCTGGTGCAGCCTGTTCATGGTGGCGTTCGCCGACCTATACGTGCGGATGTGTTCGATGGGCATTTGGACCGATCGGAGGCTCTTCTGATGTCGGAGTACATCCAGCACGAGCACGACGTTCTGATCATCGGCGCGGGAGGCGCCGGCTTGCGCGCCGCCGTGGAGGCATCGGCAGCCGGCGCAAAAGTTGCCGTCATCTCAAAGTCGCTGCTGGGCAAGGCGCATACCGTGATGGCGGAAGGCGGTATTGCGGCAGCAATGGGAAATGTGGACGACAGAGATAACTGGCGCGTTCATTTTTCCGACACAATGCGTGGCGGACAGTACTTGAATAATTGGCGCATGGCGGAATTACATGCAAAGGAGGCGCCAGCACGCGTCCGTGAGCTGGAAGCGTGGGGCGCGCTGTTCGACCGCACCAAAGATGGCCGCATCCTTCAACGGAATTTCGGCGGCCATCGGTATCCACGACTGGCGCACGTGGGCGATCGTACGGGCCTTGAAATGATCCGCACGCTGCAAGATTACGGCATCCATCAAGGTCTGGACGTTTTCATGGAGCACACGATCACCACGCTGCTGAAAGATGGCGATCGCGTCGCTGGTGCGTTCGGGTATGACCGTGAACGCGGCCGGCTTCATGTCTTTCGAGCCAAAGCCATTGTTCTAGCGACCGGCGGAATCGGGCGCGCATACAAAATCACAAGCAACAGCTGGGAGTACACAGGTGATGGTCACGCGCTGGCGTATAACGCCGGCGCGACCCTGATGGACATGGAATTCGTTCAGTTCCATCCCACGGGCATGATTTGGCCTCCGAGTGTGCGCGGCATTCTGGTGACTGAAGGAGTGCGCGGCGAAGGGGGCGTCCTGCGAAATCGCAACGGCGAGCGCTTCATGTTCAAGGATATTCCGCCGCTGTATGTGAACCAAACGGCGAATTCGGAGGAGGAAGGCTGGCGATATACGCAGGGCGACAAGGAGGCTAAGCGGCCGCCCGAATTGCTAACGCGTGATCACGTGGCGCGCTGCATCCGTCGCGAAGTGAAGGAAGGACGTGGAAGCCCGCACGGTGGAGTGTTCCTCGATATTGCGTGGATCAAGGCCAAAATGTCGAACGCGCCGGAGCATATCAAGAAAAAACTCCCAAGCATGTACCACCAGTTCAAACAGCTTGCCGATATCGACATTACGCAAGAAGCGATGGAAGTGGGCCCTACAACGCACTACGTTATGGGGGGAGTGCGTGTCGATGGAGATTCGCAGATGTCTGATGTCCCCGGATTGTTTGCCGCGGGCGAATGCGGAGCGGGCTTGCACGGCGCGAATCGCCTCGGCGGGAATTCGCTTTCCGATCTATTGGTCTTCGGCAAGCGGGCCGGCGAATATGCCGCAGGGTTCGCGAAGAAAAACCCTGCCGCTGCGATACGTGCGGAAGACCTGAAATCCGCCGAAAAATCGGCGCTTCTGCCATTCGAGGGTGGGGGCACGGAAAACCCATACACCGTTCAGCACACTTTGCAGGACGTAATGCAGGAACTCGTCGGGATCGTACGACGAGAGGAGGAGATGGTGCAGGCTCTCGGGCGCATCCAGGAATTAAAGTCCGCCAGCGAGCGAGTGTCGGTGGATGGGAACAGGGAATACAATACGGGATGGCATACGGCACTCGACCTGCGGAATCTGGTGACCGTCTCTGAAATGGTCGCGCGCTCCGCTCTGGAACGCAAAGAAAGCCGTGGCGCTCATTTCCGTGATGATTTCCCGGCAAAAGACGAGGCATACGGAAAATTCAATATCGTGGTACGGAAAGGCGCCAGCGGCGAGATGCAGTTCGCCCGTGAGCCGATATCGCCGGTGCGCGACGATCTGAAGCAAATCATCGAGGAGATGAAGTAATGCCAACCGCAACGTTTCGGATCTGGCGCGGCGAGCGGGGCCAGGGAAAATTCAAGGACTACAACACGGAAATCGCCTCTGGCATGGTGGTGCTAGACGCGGTACACCAAATTCAGGCGGAGCAGGCCGGCGATCTTTCCGTCCGCTGGAACTGCAAGGCCGGGAAATGCGGCTCCTGCTCGGCCGAAATAAACGGAATGCCTAAATTGATGTGTATGACGCGCCTCAACACGTTGCCGCTCGACAAGCCGGTGACGGTGGAGCCGATGAAGGCTTTCCCTCATGTGAAGGATTTGGTGACGGACGTTTCATGGAACTACGAGGTGAAAAAACGCATTCCGAAATTCACGCCGCGCCCGCCTGACGCGCCCGACGGCACTTGGCGCATCGCGCCGCAGGACGTCGAGCGGGTGCAGGAATTTCGGAAGTGTATCGAATGTTATCTCTGCCAGGATGTGTGTCACGTCCTGCGCGAGCATCACATGCACGACCAATTCATCGGCCCGCGATTTTTGGTTTACATCGCCGCTTTAGAAATGCATCCATTGGACGTTGGGGACCGTCTCGCCGGGCTAAAAAATGAATTCGGCATCGGGCTCTGCAATATCACGAAATGTTGCACGAAAGTCTGCCCGGAAAGCATCACCATCACCGATAACGCAATTATCCCATTGAAGGAGCGCGTCGTGGGCCGCTTCTTCGATCCTCTCTCGAAGTTGTTCCGCGTGTTTCGCTCCAGCGAAACGTAGGAGGTTGTTGTGCGGTTCGAATTGAAGTCCATTTCGAAAAAGGGTATTCCCGAAGCACTCGCGAAAGTGGAACGCTATCGACTGCTGAACGAGCCTGCTCTTGCCGAGAGTATTTGTCTTGATATCCTCGCAATTGTTCCCGACCACCAGCAGGCGCTGATCTCGCTTCTCCTCGCGCGAACGGACCAGTTCCAGTCGAACCTGAATGCGAAACCGGCTCAGGATGCACTCGCTCGAATCAGCGGCGACTACGAGCAGGCTTACTATGCGGGGATTATCTGGGAGCGCCTAGGCCAGGCACGGATTCGACAGGGTGCGGGAGGAGCAGCAGCCTACCACTCGCTTCGAGGAGCAATGGATCATTACGAGAAGGCGATTCAATGCGCTCCCGCGGGAAATGACGACGCCATCTTACGCTGGAACACCTGCGCACGCACGATCATGCAGAACACGGACATCCGCCCGACGCCGGATGAGGAATCCGCCGACGTTTGGCTGCGTGACGAGGCGGGATCGAGGATTGCGGACGCTTAACCCGCCGCTTCTGCGGGGTCACAAACCAATCGTGGTAAAAATCAGTTCAGGCCAACGAATCCCTCCCCGCGGTGATACACAATCTTGCCATCGAAGATCGTATAAACCACATGCGTCTTGAGGATGTCGGGCGCGGGTTCGGTTATTAGGTCGCTGTCCAGCACAACAATGTCCGCGAGTTTGCCGGGCGCCAGCGTTCCCAGTTCTGACTCTTCGAACATGCTGTAGGCTCCATTGTAGGTATAACTGCGAAGCGCTTCCATTCGCGTCATTGCCTCAGATGGATAGAACACCGGCTGGCCGGGATCGAAGCGTTCCCGTCGCGTGACAGCGCAAAAGAAATTGGGCATTGTGTCGATCGGAATCACCGGAGCATCGGTGCCGTTGGCAATGATGGCGCGATCTGAGATCAGCGAATGCCAGGGATAAGAGTAGGCGGCGCGCACCTCGCCGATGCGTTGGACAACGTACGGAGCGTCGTCGCAAGCATGACCCGTTTGCATCGAGGCGATCACATGCAAGGCGTCGAAGCGGGGGATATCGGACGGAATTAAATGTTGGGCATGGTCGATCCGCCATCGGAGATCCGTATCTTCGGGATGCCGGGCCATAACCTCCTGGTAGACGTTCAGCGTTTCATCATTGGCGCGCGTCCCGATCGCGTGTACGGACACTTGGAATCCGTCCGCAATCGCCACTTCGGCCATCGCTTTGATTTCGTCCATCGGCGTCACGTTGTAGCCCTTGCTTGAGGGTAAATCCACGTAAGGATCAAAGAACCAGGCCGAGTGCGTGCCTAACGCGCCATCGGCAAGGACTTCGCCAATGCCGCGAACTGTGAGGTGTCCGTACTTGCCGAACCGCAAAAGGTGGTAGTCCTTCAGATGCGCTTTGAGATCGTCGACAGATTCGCCGTTTATCCACGCGTACAACCGGATATGAAGGTTGCCCTGTGCGGCAATTTCCTTATAGAAGTCAATCGCGCCAAATCGATTTCCCATGTCCTGCCAACTGGTCACGCCGTGCTCAAGCGCATCGCGCGTTGCGAGATCAACCTGTTTGAGCAGTTGCGTCCTCTTTTCTGCTGAACTCTGGGACGCGCGAGATTTCTGAAGTACGGCCCCAACCAGACCCATGGCCTTGTCTCGGAGCATGCCGATCGCGCGCCCATCCTTGTCGCGCACAATCTCACCGCCCTGCGGGTTAGGCGTGTTCGGCCCGATGCCGGCGAGTTCCAGCGCCTTCTGATTTACGAAAATGGCGTGCCCGCTGGCGTGATGGAGGATGACCGGGTTGTCTGGTGAGACGGCATCAAGATCCTTGCCAGTCGGCAGTCCCTCCACATTCGGCTCGGGCGGATGCAGCCAGTGATTCTGATGCCAGCCATTGCCGATGATCCATTCACCGGGCTTCGCGTGCTTCACAGCCTCAGCGACCTTCGCGACAACGTCGCTCCAGTTGGGCGCCTGCTGTGCACTCA
>JBOGNK010000022.1:0-2813 GCA_050747085.1 Candidatus Acidiferrales bacterium | reverse complement strand
GTCTTGGCCAGCGCGCGAGATTTCTCGAACGATGCCGCTGCCGACGCAAACTGCCCCTGAAAATAGTGCGCCAGCCCCAAATGGTAGAACCCGCCAAGCTGCTTCGGATCGAGCGACACAGCCTTTTCGAGATCCCGCTGCGCCGCGGCGAACTCTCGCAAGCCGACCTCGCGATGTCCGCGTTCGATCAACAGATCGACATTGTTCGGCGACGCCGCAAGCCCCTTCGTATCCGTATCCACTGCCTCGCGATACTGCTTTCGATTCGCTTCAGCCAGCGACAGCGCCAGCACAAGCTTCGGATCCTTCGGATTGGCGGCGAGATTCTTGCGCGCTTCGACGATGCCCACGTCGTCCGGCAGCGCGTACAGCTTGCGACCGATTTGCGACGTCACCTCGAGCGGCCCTTGCTGTGCTTGCGCCGCATTCGCGTCAGCCGTGGCCAGTCCGAACGCAATCCCGAGCGCAATCGTCACAGTGCAAATCGATGAAGCACACGCCTTCGCAGCAAATCTCATACCACACCTCCACTTCGCGAAATTGCAGGATCTACTGCAACGTCACCGTCTGCGTCAACGGTAGACTGCGCGACGATCCGCCGACCATGAAGTTGTACGCGCCGGGCGCGAGCTTCCATGAATCGCTCGCCTCGTCGTAAATCTTCAGGAAGAGCGGCTCGATCGTCACCGTCACTTGCTTGCTTTCGCCCGCCTTGAGCGGCACTTTGCTCCAGCCAACCAGCCGCTTCGGCGGCTCGCCCGTGCCCGACGGTAAACCAGCATACACTTCCGCAATTTCCTCGCCCGCGCGATCGCCGGTATTCTTTACCGTAAAGCTCACGCTGCCGCCGTCCGCCGAAACATTCAGCCCCGAATAGCTGAACGTCGTATACGACAGCCCGTACCCGAAGGGAAACAGCACCTTCTTGTGCTGCGCGTCGTACCATTTGTAGCCGACGTCGAAGCCCGCCGAATACTTCACATCGAAAATCGGCGCTTTCAGCATCTGGTCGTTACGCCGGCCGGGCGGTGGCGCAACAATTCCCGGCGGAGGTTGATCCGCCTCGTTCAGCGGAAATGTGATTGGCAGTTTCGCGCTGGGATTCGCGTCGCCGAACAGAACGCTCGCCATGGCCTGACCGCCGCGATTCCCCGGATACCACGCTTCCAGCACGCCGCTCACCTTATCGATCCATGGCATCAACGCAGCGCTTCCCGTCTCAAGCACGACAATCGTTTTCGGATTCGCGGCCGCTACCGCCTCGACCAGCGCATCCTGATTGTCCGGCAGCGAAAGATTCGGCAGATCCATGCCTTCGCTCTCCCACTGCGTGACGAACACGATCGCGACGTCCGAATTTTTCGCGAGCGCCGCAGCCGCCGACGGGTCCTGGCCGGAATTGAACTCCACTTGCGCGCTGGGCGCATGCTTTCTGATCGCCTTCAGCGGCGAAGTGGGAAACCACACGTGCGACTGCCACTTTGGCGACTCAGCGCCTTCCGCATCCACCTGGGCTGATCCCCCGCCGGAGATCACTCCGTAATCCGCATGGTCGCCAATGACGGCGATCGAATGCAGCTTCGACGCATCGAGCGGCAGCACGCTATTTTCGTCCTTCAGCAGCACCATCGTCTGCTCCGCGATCTGTTGCGAAACCTGAAAGCCGTGGTCCACATCGACGACGAACGTCTGCCGCGGATGGTCGATGATTCCGGCGGCAAATTCGGTTCGCAGGATGCGGCGAACGTGTTCGTCGAGAGCGGCCGTCGAAATTTTGCCGGACTGCACAGCCTCCTTGAACTTTTCGCCGTAAAACAAATCGCCTGGCTGTTCGATGTCCATACCCGCTTCCGACGCCTCTACCGTGCTGTGCGCCCCGCCCCAGTCGGACACGACGAATCCTTTGAAGTGCCAATCCTTGCGCAGCACGTCCGTGAGCAGGTATTTGTTCTGGCAGGAATACACGCCATTGACGCCGTTGTACGCGCACATCACCGCGCCCGGCTGCCCGATTTGCACGCCCAGTTGGAACGCCAGCAAATCGCTCTCGCGCATCGCGCGTTTGCCGATGATCGCGTTCATCGCCGTCCGGCCCGATTCCTGGTCGTTCATGGCATAGTGCTTGGTGTCCCCGATGACGTGCTGCGCCTCTTCACACTTGATCCGGTTGCCCACCATCGTGCCCGCCAGAATCGGATCCTCGCCCATATATTCGAAGTTTCGTCCGTTGCGCAACTCGCGCGCCAGATCGACGCCGCCGCCCAGCGTCATGTTGTACCCTTGGGCGCGAAGTTCCGTTCCAATCAGCGCGCCATATTCGCACGATGCGTGCGTATCCCAACTTGCTGCCGCCGCAATATTGGAAGGAAGCGCCGTCGAATAGCGTCCATTCTCCGCGCTGCTTCTTACGCCGTAGGCCGCGTCGCTCATCTGAATGATCGGTATGCCAAGACGAGGTACTCCAAGAGTGAAACCGGCGCCTCCGTTGCTCAGGTACGCGTTCGGGTTTGGCTGCCCATTTCTCTCGCCGTTCCCATGTAGCAGGGCGATTTTCTCGTCCAGCGTCATTTGCTTCAGAACCAGTTCCGCACGCGCATCCGGCGAAAGACTCTTGTTCATCCAGGGAAAATTCTGGTCCTGCGCCCCTGGCCGGTGGTGCCGCGCGAAAATTGGCGCAGCCGTCGCAAGCGCCAGTGCCAGCGCGCCTGCCAGCGTACACGCGGCGCGCGATCCCTTCGTCATCGTCATGAGCTTCGCTCCAGAAAATCGTTAATGTACGGACAAACCCAGCAGTTGTGCGCGCCCATCATACT
>JBOGNK010000021.1:0-47633 GCA_050747085.1 Candidatus Acidiferrales bacterium | reverse complement strand
GCGTAAACAACTGTCTGAAGGATTTCATAACGACTCTGAAGGATTTCACAACGGCGATAAATTCTGCTCGAATTCGCCGTAGAGTCTCCATCGTCAAGTTTTCGCGTTCCGCAGCAATTCTTCGGCGTGGAGCGCGCCCTCCGGACTGTCTTCGTGTTTAAAATAGGCAAACACGTCACCATTCCCCGCCAGTCCGGCTACGGTTCCCAGCAGCTTCTTGCGCTCTGCGGCAGATTCCATTTTTTTGGGATTTCGCAGCCGCAAATAGGAAAAATCAGCCGTCCGAACCTTTGGAGTGTCTAGCTTTTCGCTCTCCGCCAGGCACAGCGCAGCGTTTGCGCCACGGAGAATCGAATAAACCTCGTCGCAGAACCACGATTCGTGCCGAAATTCGAATGCGGTACGATATGCCTTTGGCAGCTCAGCTAAGAATTCGCGGAGCCTGGCGGCGTCGCATTTCAAGAACGGCGGCAGTTGAAACAGAACTGGCCCAAGTTTGCCGGAATCGTAGAGCGGTTGCAGGGCCGAGAGGAATCTCTTGGTACTATCACCGGCGTCCTGCAAGCGCTTTGTATGAGTGATCGATTGATGCGCCTTGATCGCGAATTTGAATCCGCCAAGTGCCGCGTCCGCCCAGTTACAGAGCAGCTTCTCAGTTGGAAACCGCCGGAACGTGTAGTTCACTTCTGTCGAGTTCAACCGACCGGCGTAGTACCCCAGGAATTTCGCCGAGGCAAGCTTCGCTGGATAGAATGCCGGCTTCCATGCCGGATACGCCCAGCCAGACGTGCCTGCATAGATCATGATGCTTGCAGTTTAAACGGAAATTCGGAACTTAGGAACAGCCGCCGCGGAATGGCGGGCTGGTTCGCTTTGTAGATTTCCTGAATAGCCATGCTGGAATCGCTCGCGTTGGACGCACAGTGGATCGTCGACGACGTTTTCGGTGACCGCTCGCCTTTGGGCGCAATGCTGAGATACATTGCTTCTCGTCAGCTGTTGCCGTTGAGAATGGAGGGTTCTACGAATCGAATAACGCTGCGCAGGTTTCTGCTCATATCCGCGGCTCTTGCCGCATTGTTCTTCGGGCTTCAGACCATGGCACACGAACCGCAGGCTGCTCAGGGAGCGGATGGCGCGGTCTCCGTAGCCGCTCCGTCGTGGCAAAAGGGCGCGTATTGGGCGACCGTCGATCACCAATTGTTGATCGATTTCGCTGACCTCGCGCGTTTCCACGATGCCAACCTGCAAACTGGTCCGCCAACCGGCGGCCGGGAGCGCGTCATCTTCATGGGCGACTCGATTACTGAGGGCTGGCATCTCGATAAATCCTTCCGAGGTAAGCCATACATTAACCGGGGAATCAGCGGGCAGACCTCATCGCAAATGCTTCTTCGTTTCCGACAGGATGTGATCGATTTGAAACCGAAAGTGGTGCTGATCCTGGCCGGGACGAACGATTTCGCCGAGAACACGGGGCCGTTAACGCTTGACCAGGTTGAAGGGAATATTATATCGATGGCGCAACTGAGTACCGCGAACGGCATTCGCGCGGTGTTGTGCTCCGTGTTGCCGTCAGTTCGCTTCCCGTGGCATCCGGAGGTACAGGGCCCCGCAACACGGATCGCGACGTTGAATCGGTGGATGAAAGGTTACGCGGCCGAGAACAAGTATGTTTACGTCGACTACTACTCGGCCATGAAAGATCCGGCTGGCGGCCTACCGAGCGGTCTCAGCCCAGACGGAGTGCACCCATCCGTGGCTGGTTACGCCATCATGGCCCCGCTCGCTGAATCCGGTATTAAGAGGGCGCTAGACGGGAAGGGATAACCGTTAGAGGGCCAAAGATTAGTAGCGGCCGACGAAGCGCCGCGGACGCATGTCGAAAGCGGGTCCGGAACCGCTGGATCCGACAAGACTTGGTAGCGATACCGGGATTCGAACCCGGATTTTGGCCTTGAGAGGGCCACGTCCTAACCCTTAGACGATATCGCCAATGACGGATCTGGTCGCATTAGAAACAGTCACACTTGCTTCTAGAGGCTGATCGTCGCAGAAGCGAGTTTGATTTTCGCATGCCCGATTTGTGCCCGCAAGTCTCCGGCCCGGGCCATCCTTGCGAGATCCTGTGCACAATAGTTGAACCGTGGAGTATGGTTGTCTTTGGCGTCGGACGTATACCAGCCCGTTGCAATAAAATTGCGACCGGACAAATACTAAAGGACGGTCATGATGGACATGTGCCCTTTGCTTCTTGACAAAGTTCTGGGACTCCGTTTATAAGCGCCCGATACGTCGAGGGCCATCCGCCAGGCCGCCGACCGGAGGAATCGAATGTTCTACGCGAAAATGAACGACGACGATGACGAGTTGCCTCGATACGAGGAAGAGGAAGAAGGCCTGGAGCAGCCGCAAGAGGGAGATTTGATCGAGGAGGGCGAAGAGATCGTCGAGGTGGAGACCGGTGAGGAAGAGTCTGAAGCTCCGGCTGGCGCATCCCCTGCCCGGAAACCATCTCGGCCTACCGCAAAAAAGGCAAAGAAGTCTGCTCCCAAGAAGAAAGCCAAGTCCAAGGCGAAACCCAAGAAAAAAGCGAAGAAGACGGTGAAGAAGAGCGCCCGCCGCAAGAAGCGCTGAGGGTTGTACTTGATTCCGTCGCGGCACTCCGCAGCGAGTTGGACTGGCACTTTTCTGCGCAGATCGACAGAATTGGTGTGTGCGCTGATGGGCCATCAATGTATGCTCCAGCCCGGGAGGCGCATGTGTTTCGCTTCGGCACACCCACCTTGACTTCAAAGGCCGAGTCAAACGCAAGTCGCTCTGCGATCGTCGCCCAGCCTGGTTCAGCATCTTCCACATTGGCGCAGTATCTTCCGCATTTGAAAAATCTTTCGTTGCTGTGCGGGTGTTCCGCCGATAGCATACGCCCCCGATGAAATGGGCCGTCGAGCACATCCGTCGAATGCGCGGCGGGGCGCAATCGCACTTGATGCGCTGCGAAGACGGAAGCTACTACGTGGTGAAGTTCCAGAACAATCCGCAGGGCGTGCGGATTCTGGCGAACGAATTGCTCGGTACGAGACTGGCGGCGAGGATGGGGCTTCCAACGGCGGCAGCGGAAGTAGTCGGCGTGCCGCAGGAGTTGATCGCGAATACAGAAGATCTTGTGATGCAGCTTGGCCGCGGCCGGGCTCTGTGCAAGCCAGGGCGACAGTTTGGTTCGCGATACCCGGGGTCGCCTGCCGAAACAGCGGTGTTCGACTTTCTGCCGGACGCAGCTTACGAGGAAGTGGAGGACATTGCCGATTTTGCCGGTATGCTTGTATTTGACAAGTGGACCTGCAACACGAATGGGCGACAGGCGATCTTCCTCTCGTCGGGAGTGGGGAAAAAGTACCAGGCACGGATGATTGACAACGGGTTCTGCTTCAATGCGAGCGAGTGGAATTTTCCGGACGCGCCGCTGCGCGGGATCTATATGCGGCACCGCGTGTACGCGGGCGTAACCGGCGTCGAGTCGTTCGAGCCGTGGCTTTCGCGGATTGAGAGCCGCATCGGAGAGGCAGCGCTGGACGAAATCCAGAGCGAGATTCCTCCCGAATGGTACGAAGACGACGCAGAAGGTCTCGAGCGGCTTCTGGAACATCTTTGGCGGCGCCGGTTCCTCGTTCGCGAACTCCTGGTTTCGACCTGGAAATCCAGCGCGCAACCTTTTCCCAACTGGAAGTGAGCCATGGCTACGTTTCGCTATCGCATTCTGCGCTACACACCGAATCTGATCCGCGATGAATGGGTAAATATCGGTGTCCTGCTGGAAGACGCAGAGCAGTCGCCCGCGCGCACTGCGCGGCAAGCAATGCGCGTGATCGAAGAATCTGCGGAGATCGCACGCGTACGCCGGTGGCACCCTGATGCCGACGAAAGCGTGCTGCGCATGCTGCCCTCGGAATTCGGCGCCATCCTGCAAGCGCCGGCGGTAAACGGAATTGCGCCCATGGCAAAACTCGAGCAGACGATGTCCAACCTGCTCCAGTTCAGCCCGGTGAAGGGCCTGATCGCGGAGGATTTCGACGCGGAACTCGACCGGCTATACCGCGAGCATGTTGCCCCTCCGCCGCGCGCTCGCGGCGGTATCGTAGAAAGTGCGCGGGGTTGGATCAAGGCGCGGCTCGACGACGTGCTTCGGCGGCGCCGTGTCCCTCGGCTGGAACGCCGTATTTCGGTCGAACAGTTCACCGAACCGGGCGATTCCTTCCGCTTCGACTATGGTTACCAGAACGGCGTTCGCGGCTTTCTGCACGCCTTGGCGATTGGCCGCGACCCGGTGCAAGCCAAGGTGCTTGCCTACACAGCCAATCGCGTCCGCCTCCGGGTGCCGGATTGCGAAATTACCGCGATCACCGAAGTAGATCCAGCGACCGACAATCGCCGCCACGCGTTCGTCGCACGGCTGTTCGAAGACAGCCGTATCGCCATCGTGCCCCTCAATCGCGTCGAAAAGTTCGCCGAGGAGCTGCGGCAGCGGCTCCAGTAACACTCGCACCAGTCTGGGCACAGAGCACAGAACGTACAGGGCGCGAGAGCGGTCTGTCAGTGTTCGGCGCAGGCACGCTGAGCTGCTTTTTTCTTTTGGGCGAGGGTCCGCTGCCTTCGCGTGCTGGCGCCAGGAGTAGTCTCGTGGTCATTCGAGTTTGCCCCATTGCGGCAAGTCCCGTTGACCTAGAAGCGCTTCTGCGGCCCAGGATGCAAGATAGGACGAGAGCACAACACCGTGTCCGGCAAAGGCTCCGAGCACGATACCCTTTCCGTTGCTCTCGGGGTGCCAATCGAAAACGGGCTTCCACGATTCGCGGAACAAAATCGGGCCGCCCCACTCGTGCGTGAACCGCACGTTCTTCAGCACCGGATGTAATCCACGGACGCGGTTTTCGAGTGAAGCGAACAGGGCTCTTGCCTCGGGAGAATGAAGGGAGACCGAAGAAAGGTCGTTCGAACCCGCCGCGGAAATCAATCCCCCGCCCCAAACGATTGAGCTATCGCCGCAGGTTCGACCCCAAAGATAAGGCAGATCGACGGTATAGAAGGGCTTGCCGTCATCGAGGCCGAGGGTACGCAGCGCGTCCTGGCCGAGCGGCTCGGTCGCGATCGCAAGTGTCAGGCGGGCGCCCATGCCCTCTGGTTCGATCCCGGATAGCGGTAATGAGAGCGCGTTCGTTGCGAATAGAATCTTGCCGGCACGCACCGTACCGTGTTCTCTTCGGTTCACATGCAGCACGGGATATTTGCTCCACTCGATTTTCTCGATCGGGGCGTCCTCAACGATCAGCGCGCCTCGTTCGTGTGCCGCTCGCGCCAGTCCACCCACAACTTTGCCGGGATTGAGCGTGCCGCCCATGACTTCCGCTACGGCATGAAGCCGGCCGGAATCTGTCCAGTTGATGCGCGAATGCGGCAAAGGCTTCCCCGTACGAGCAATCTCTGACGCGCCGGGCAAGCTGATCTCAGATTCGATGCCGAGTTCCCCGAAGATTTTTGCGGCGCCGCCGAGCACGTCGCCCAGACCTGGCAAGTCGCCTGCGGCGCTTTCGGCCAGCGCCATCCCACCGGTCCGCCCGCTGGCGCCTGCGCCGATGCGTCTCGCCTCGAACACAGCAACGGATTTAGATGGGTCACTGCGCCTCAGCCATGCGGCAGCGGCCAGACCGGTGAAGCCTGCGCCGATCACCGCAAAATCGACTTCGTTGGGCACGCGAGTGGGTGACACGTCGAAATCAATTTTCCAGGGAGGATCCCCCCAATCTGCTTCGGTTCTGGCGGGAGTATGCATCGGCAGATAGCCTGCGAGGACCTAAAGAAGACCATTATGAGATGAAACAGACCGGGCCGGATGAACGCGTCAAGAATCTTGCGAACGAGCGGGACGCGTTCACCTTCGGCCTGTGACTACGGTCACCTACAAAATCGCTTCAGACCAGCTCTCGAGCGTGTGCTTTACCTTGCCCATAAATTGGTGAGCCGTCGCACCGTCGACTACACGATGGTCATACGACAAGGTGAGATAGACCATCGAGCGGATGGCGATCGCGTCATCAATGACGACGGGCCGCTTCTCAATCGCACCCACACCGAGGATCGCGACGTTCGGCTGGTTGATCACCGGCAAGCCGAACAGTCCGCCGAACACGCCGGGATTGGTGATCGAAAAGGTGCTCTCAGCCACTTCATCGGGCTTCAGCTTCTTCCCTCGGGCTCGCTCGGCCAGATCGTTGATCGCGCGCGCGATACCGAGAAAATTCTTCTCCTCGGCATTTTTCACCACGGGCACAATGAGGCCCCAATCGAGCGCCACAGCGATCCCAATGTTGCACTCTTGATGCAGGACGACGTTCGTACCGTCCACCGAAGAATTCACCGTGGGATAGGCACGAAGCGCTTCCACTGCTGCCCGAACGAAGAACGGCATGAAAGTGAGCTTCGTGCCGGCCGTCTGCTCGAACTTCTCCTTGGTTTTCGCGCGTAGCGCGGCGATTGCGGTGACGTCGATCTCGTCAACGGAATACACGTGCGGTGAAACGCGCTTCGACAACACCATGTGCTCCGCGATGCGCTGGCGCATCACGGACATGGGCTGCACTTCGTACTGACCAAAGTAAAGTTTTTCGCGAGGAACTGCTGTTTCGAGCGTGGCGCTCGACCCTCCAGACGGCGGGGGAGCAGATGGCGAGCGGAATGGAATCGGCGCGACTGGCGCTTCGACGGCCTCGGCCTGAGCGACACCACCTCCCTCGATCGCCTGCAAAATGTCCTTCTTGCTCACACGTCCGCCCGCACCTGTTCCGGGGACCTGGGTAAGGTCAATGCTGTTCTCGCGCGCCATGCGGCGGACAAGCGGTGAGCTGCGAATCTTCTCGGTAGAAGCAGCGACTGGGGCAGGCGCCGCGGGCCTGGGAGATGCAGCCGCGGTTTGTGGAGGTACCGCAGCAGGCTTGGCAGGCGCCGCCTTCGGCTGAGCCGCGCCGGCTGGCGCCGCAACTGGGACTTTTGCAGGAGCAGCGGCCGGAGCGGACGCCTGTGCCGCAACCCCATCTGCGTCAATTACGGCGACAACGGTCTGCACAGGGACGGTCTGCCCCTCGTTGACCTTCACTTCCTTCAATATTCCGGCCGCGGGCGATGGAATTTCGGCATCCACCTTGTCTGTCGAAATCTCGAACAACGGCTCGTCACGGTCGATTTTGTCACCCGGCTTTTTCAGCCACTTCGTGATCGTGCCTTCGAAGATGCTCTCGCCCATCTGGGGCATCACAACTTCCATATCATTCCCTCCCATTCACACCGGAAGATTGCATCGCAACGACATTCGCGGCACTCGCGTTGCGGCCTGCATTCAAGCTCTTTCCGAACTTAATATTTTGCCAATTCGCGCGCCGCGGCGACAACTTTTTCCGTGTTCGGCAGAAAACGCTCCTCGAGCGGCGGCGAGTACGGTACGGGCGTATCCGGCGCGGTCACACGCATAATCGGACCGTCTAATTCTTCGAACGCCGATTCGCACACCAGCGCGGCGATTTCGCCGGCGATGCCACCCGTGCGGGTATCCTCATGTACGACGAGCAGCTTATTTGTCTTCTTCAACGAATTCAGTATGGTCCCGCGATCCAGTGGAAGCAAGGTGCGCAGATCGATCACCTCCGCCTCGATTCCTTCTTTGGCAAGACGTTCCGCCGCTTCCATAGAGGTATGCGCCATCGCCGCGTAGCTGATGATCGTCAAATCGTTGCCTTCGCGGCGAACTACGGCTTTTCCGATGGGAACGGTGTAGTCGCCAACCGGGATCTCCTCCTTCACGCGGCGATACAGAAATTTGTGCTCAAAAAAGAGAACAGGATTGTTGTCGCGGATCGCCGATTTCAGCAGCCCCTTGGCATCGTATACCGTCGACGGATAAATCACCTTCAACCCCGGTGTATGCACGAAATACATTTCGGGATTCGCGGAATGGAACGGGCCGCCGTGCACGCCGCCGCCTGACGGCCCTCGCAACACCATCGGCACGGGCGCGCCCCAGCGGTAATGCGACTTCGCGACGAAATTTGTCACCTGATTGAAGCAGCAGGCGATGAAATCGATGAACTGCATTTCCGCGACAGGACGCAGTCCCAAGTAGCTCATACCGCAGGCCGCACCGACAATGGCCGTTTCGCTGATGGGCGCGTCGATGACGCGCTCCGGCCCGAAGCGCGCGAGCAAGCCCTCCGTCACCTTGAACGCACCGCCATATACACCAATGTCTTCGCCCAGCGTGACGACGGCGGGATCGCGATCCATCTCTTCGAATATGGCCTGCCGGATGCCTTCGAGCATCGTAATCGCGGCCATTACCGTTTCCTCCGTCTGCGACGTCCGGCATGTTTCTGGGTGGCGGGTTGCTTGCGTTGCGTTTCGGTCCGCTCGCGTTCAAATTCGCGGTCCTTGGGACCGCGCCCGAACGGAACACGGAGCGCCGGGGCATTTGCGACATCCTCAGCCAAAGCAGGTTTTTCAACCGGTCTCGCGGCGGAAGGGACCGACACTGCAACGGTGTTGCTCCCCGACTCGGACGCGCCGGCGCCAGCAACGGCTGCGACAGCGGCCGGAGAATTTGCACCGCCATTCGCCCCTGCACCGGATGCTTCTTTGGCACCGGGAATCTCGGCCTTGGCGATGAAGTCGGCATCGAGGCCGAGGCCACCGAGCTTCGGCGCGGTCCATTCGGCCTTGATGCTTGACTTTGGCGGCATCACTTCTTGCTTCGGCCGTTTCCAATCCGCTTCGATCTTGTGGCATCCCTCGCAGTACGCACCTTCTTCAGCCAGCTCGGGCGGCGGCAACGGAGATTCTTCCGCGAATTTCTGGTCAGCATCGAGTTCCCGCTCGATGCGCGCGTCGATTTCGGCCTTTTTTGCTGCATCCGAGAGCTTGTGTTCGGCTAGATATTTTTCGTAGCGTGGAATGGGATCGCGGGCTTTCCAGTAGTCGAACATCTCCTTCGGAACGTACTCGGCGGGATCGTGCTGCGCGTGGCCCTTCATGCGCATCGTTTTAGCTTCGATAAGCACGGGGCCGTCGCCTGCACGGCAGCGATCGACAGCGCGCTTCGTCGCCTGGTAAACCGCCACCACATCGTTCCCATCGACGGTCGTGCTGTCGATCCCATAGGCCTTTGCTCGATCGGCGAGATTTTTCAGCGGAACTTGCCGCGTCACCGGCGTTGAATACGCCCATTGGTTATTTTCCAGCACCAAGACGAGAGCGGCCTTCTGCGTCGCCGCGAAATTCAGACCCTCGTGGAATGCGCCGGTGGAGCTGCCGCCATCACCGATCCAGGTCATCGTGACGATGTTTTGACCCAGGTAGCGGCCGGCCATCGCAACGCCTGTCATCACGGGAATCAAATCGCCGAGCATCGAAATCGGCGAAACGGTGTGAAGCACTTTCAGGTCGCCGAAGTGGCTCGTTCCGTCCTTACCCCGGGTCGGCGACGTATACTTCGCCATGTGCTGCGTAAAAATATCGCGCGGCTTGAAACCTTTCACCAGCAGCGAGCCGATATTGCGGATCATCGGCGCAAGCCAGTCCCGCGGCTCCAGCGCGTACGAGGTGCCGACAGAAATTGCTTCCTGGCCGAGGCTCGAATATAGTCCGCCGACGATTTTGTTCTGCCGGAAGAGCCTGACCATGCGCTCTTCAAGCTGCCGGTTGAGCTGCATGTAGTAGTAAAGATCGAGATGTTGCTGACGCGTTAGAGAAGCAGTCACGCGCGGCTCCCGTTCACAATTTCTGTTCCCGCAGAAATCAATTCACTGCGCTGTGCGTTCGGTTCGGTTCGGTTCGTTCGATCGCGCCTTCCATCTCAACGAATGATACTCGGACCAAGTCTCGCTGGAAGACGTTGCCGAAATGAGATTCGAGGCCGGCGCGCGCCTCTGCTTTGTCAATCGCCCGCGCAAGAACGCGTTCAAGCGAAGTGGCCCTCCGCCCCGAGATGCCGCACGGCACGATCAAGTCGAAGAAACGCAGATCGGTTGAGATATTGTATGCGAAACCATGGGAGGTAACCCATCGGCTCAAGTGAACACCAATCGCTCCAAGCTTTTCTTCGCCAGCCGGCGTGTCGACCCAAATCCCATGCCGGCCATCGATACGTTTGGCCCGCACTCCATAGTCGGCGCTGGCGCGGATCATCGTTTCTTCGAGCTGCTCCACGTACCAGCGAACGTCGCGGCGATGCTCCGCCAAATCGAGAATCGGATAGCCAACCACCTGCCCGGGCCCGTGGTACGTGATGTCTCCGCCGCGGTCCGTCGGATGAAATTCGACATTCATCTGCGCCAGCAGTCGATTCCCCGCGAGCAGATTCTCACGCTTGCCGTTGCGTCCTAGTGTGATCACGTGCGGATGCTCGCAGAAGAGCAACAAATCCGGGACGGCGCGGGCTTTACGTGCTTCGACGAGCCTCCGCTGCAGCTCGCATGCCACTTCATAGCGGATTAGCCCTGCATCAACGACCCAGCACGTTGTAGGACTTTGGTTCACGTAAATTTATGTTAGGCCGTTGAGCCCGCCCGGTCCAGAGAGGGTTCAAACCTCGTCGCCTCACCCCACTAAATATTGATCGCCAATCCGCGCACCGAATTGAACGCATCACCCATTGCTTCCCACACAGTCGGGTGAGCATGAATCGTCGCCGCCATATCGTCGAGCGTCGCTTCCAGGTTCAACGCCGCGGTTGGCTCCGACAAAATCTCTGTCGTCAGCGGCCCGATTGCGTGCACACCAAGGATTTCACCGTACTTTGCCTCAGCAACCACCTTAATGAACCCTTCGTGCATGCCGAGGATCGTCGCTTTGCTGTTGCCGACGAACGGGAACTTCCCCGTTTTCACATCGTAGCCGGCTTCGCGCGCTTGTTTCTCGGTTAGGCCGACTGATCCAATCTGCGGCTCGCAATAGGTGGCGTTCGGGCAGCGCTTGCGGTCAAAGGGCTGCACATCTTTTCCGGTCATACGTCCGACGGCAATGATGCCCTCCATTGACGCGGCATGCGCGAGCTGTGGCTGTCCGGCCACGATGTCCCCGATCGCGTACAGTTTGGGCTCGTCCGTCTCAAGATAGCTGTTCGCGTGGACAAATCCACGCTCGACTTTTGCTTTTGTTTTCTCGAGCCCGATATTCTCGGTCAGCGGCCGCCGTCCGACGGCAACCAAAACCTTCTCCGCAATGATCGTCTGTGCCGCGCCGGACTTATCCGTGAAGGCCACCGTCGCGCCCTTGGCATCTTTCTTTACCGAACTCACTTTCGCATTGGTCTCTATGCGAATACCTTTTTTCTTAAATGACTTCTCCAATTCCGTGGAAATCTCTTCATCCTCCAGCGGCACGATGCGCGGCAGCATCTCAAGCAGTGTCACATCCGCCCCAAATGTTCGGAAAATCGAGGCGAACTCCACCCCTACCGCTCCGCACCCGACCACGACGAGGGACTTCGGAATCGCAGATAAGCTTAGAATTTCGCGATTCGTTAGAATTGTCTTGCCGTCGATCTCGACACCTGGAATCGAGCGTGCCTCGGAGCCTGTCGCCAGCATCGTGTAAGTCGTTTCCAGTTCCGTCGTCTTGCTGTCTTTCTCGACGGTAACGCGGCCCGGACCTGCGACACGCCCCCAGCCGGTGATCGAGTCGATTTTGTGCTTCTTGAAGAGCAGCGCGATCCCACCCGCGTGTTTCTTCACAATTTTATCTTTGCGCGCCAGCATCGCAGGCCAGTTTACTTTCACGTCTTTCACTTCGAAGCCGAATTCTTCCGCGCGCTTGAAATAGTCGTAGATATCGGCGTGATGCAAGAAAACTTTCGTCGGGATGCAACCGACGTGCAGGCAGGTGCCGCCCAGGAAGGGGTCTTTCTCGACGACCGCGGCCTTCAGCCCCCATTGCGCAGCACGAATCGCGGCGACATATCCACCGGGGCCGCTTCCGATGATCACAAGATCATATTTGGCCAAGCCGCTCCTCCATGTTGTTGAACTTCCCTGAAGCCAGTTGAAGCTACCCATTGAAGCTATTGGATGCGCGGGGCCTGCGCAAATGTGCAGATCCCGGGAGGATCGCGAGCACCCGGCTACTGCCGCTAACGATCACCGCTCACGACGTTCGAGCGATCAAGCAAGAGCGCGATTGTAACAGCCGCGGCAGGTCGCCGCAACATGGCCGCGAGCGTCGATGCGAATTCCGTAAAAAAGCGAAACTGAGACGAAGGCGATATGTTATGAGGAATTAGAAGGCTGCAAGTTGTTCATCTGCCGGTGGTTCCGGCGATATCTATTCGCAACGTGTCGCGGATTAGACGTCAACTGGAGCGGAGCACTCGGAAACCGCTTGAAGGCGCGATGTCCGTCCTGTCAGGACAGAATTCATCCGCCGACGACAAACAAACGAGCGAATCGATCACAAATTCGCTAGAATCGCGGGCCGGTTCACGCTGGCTAGTTTGCCGGGGCTCGTCTTTGAAGCCCTGTACGGGTTGGCACTGTGACATCTGAGCCTTCCACAACCGCGGACAAGAAGCTGACGCTCGCGCAGCGGGTGCACGAGATTCGCACCGGATTTGATTCGTCGTTCTGGGTGGCGAATTTCACCGAGATCTTCGAGCGAGTGGCCTACTACGCGACCACGGCCGTTCTGGCCATCTACCTCAGCGAGCAACTTCATTTCTCGAGCGAATTGACCGGCTGGCTGATGAGCGCATTCGGATTCGTCGTTTGGTTTCTGCCGGTCCTCGGAGGAACGCTCGCCGATCGCTTCGGATTCCGCCGCGCGCTGATGTTTGCCTACCTCATCATGACAGTAGGTTACTTCCTGTTGGGATCGCTCTCCGCCACGTGGATGGCACCCCTCCGCCACGCTCTTGGAGATAAATGGCTGGTTTTGGCGATCCTGATGATTCCGGCGCTGGGGCCGGGGATGGTGAAACCTTGCGTGGCGGGAACGACGGCCCGGGCGTCGACCGAACGCGTGCGATCGATTGGCTATTCGATCTACTACACGCTGGTCAACGTCGGTGGCGCGGTTGGCCCCATCGCAGCTTTTCTTGTCCGCAAACAACTGGGTTTGGGAATCGAAAACGTGTTTCGTATGGCGGCGTGCAGCGTCTTCCTGATGTTTTGGGTGACGCTGATATTTTTCCGCGAGCCCCCGCGCGCTGCCGACGAGAAGGTTTCCAGCACCTGGGCCGCGATTGAGAATATGTTCATCGTGCTGGGCAACATTCGGTTTCTGATCTTTCTCGGGATCATTTCGGCTTTCTACGTCGTGTTCTGGCAGATCTACGTGTCAATGCCGTTATTTGTGCGCGGCTTTGTAAACCCGAATGTGGGCGTGGACGCAGTCATTTCCATAGAAGCGATCACAGTGATCTGCTTCCAAGTATTGATCGCGGTGCTTACGCGGAAGATACCAACATTTCGCACGATCGCTATCGGCATCCTGCTGACGGGCCTTTCGTGGCTGGTTTTAACGCTCCCGCTGCCCTCGGGAAAAATGACCCTACATTTGGGATTCGCGAATCCCACCATCTACAAAGTGTCGGTTTATGTCGGCATCACGTTGTTCATTCTTGCGCTGGGTGAGATCATGCTGGCATCGCGCTATTATGATTACATTTCGCGGCTTGCTCCGCCCGGACAGGAAGGCCTCTACATGGGTTACGCGTTCCTGCCGGTCGCGGTCGGATACCTGATTGCGGGCCCGCTCGGAGGATACTTGGTGCACTACTACGGCGACGTGGTGCACCGGCCTGCGGAGATGTGGTGGTGGATCACTGGCATAGGGATCCTGGCCACGATTCTGTTGTTGGTCTATAACGCGGTTGTCAAACCCGAGAACCAAGCTGTGAATTCGTGAGTTCGCAATACAGACGCCTGGTCGCGAACCATGAATCCACGTTAGCGTGCAGTCTGGACCGCGACGAGGGCGCTTTGCGTAGACACGAAATCGGCTTCGAGGGACCGCAATTCGTCGCAGGTGCGACGGCCAGCCTCCGGCTTTAGCGTCTCGATCGCATCCTGCACGAGTGAAACTTTCCGGCCACGTTCGAGCAGACCTTTCGCCGCGAGTCGCACGCAATATTCCGTGACAACCCCGAAAACGAAGTAGTGCGCGTCCTTCGGCAAACGATTTACGATTTCATCCGTCAGCGGATTTTCAAAAACGTCCAGCGTCTGTTTCTCAATCACAATTTGCTGGTAGTCGAACAGATTCGGCGGCAGTTCGAATCCGCGCTCATTCGGCACCATGAGATAGCGATCGGCCAATGCCTCAGGAACGATCTGCGCGCCGGGCGTGCCACGCACGCAATGCGGCGGGAACGCCTTGAACTCGGGATCATCAGGCGTGTGCTGGCAAGCATCGGAAACCAGAAGGACTCGCCCTTCGCGGGCCGCATCGACCAATCGTTTGAGATTCGGAATGATCTTCTCCGCGCCCGGAACGTAGAGCTTCCCGCCGGGTAGCATGAAGTCAACTTGTGTATCGACTTCCCAGAAGATCACGGTGTGTGAAATCATCCGATTGTTACCTGGATCATTTTGGCGCAGAACCGCGAATTCGTTTCCGTACGTTTTCGAGCATCGTCTTGAGCTGTTTGCTGTGGCGCACGGGATACTGGGCTGAGCGGTCGAGCCGGCGGTATTTTCCAGGCAGCCTTCCCAGATTGCCGAACGTCCGGGCGCGAAGTTCGCTGACGAGTTCGATACGCTGAGTGCGCCGCCCCTTGCGCATCACTTGAATCAGCAAAGGCTGGCCGCCGTTCGTAGGTTCATCCTCGAGCGTGATCTGATCGTGCAGGAAATCGCCAGCCGCGTTCGAATAGCGCAGCACCTGCTTGCGGCCCGGATAGGTCACCTTAGCCCGGCTGAATTTCGCGGCCTCTTGCGTTTTGCCGCCGCGCTCGACTTCAACCAACTTGTATACAAGATTCAGATGCGGCGCGTCGCCGGGTGTCGCGAGCGCCGTGCCTACTCCGAAAGCGTCGATTGTTGCACCGTCCTTAAGAAGACAGGCGATTTTCGTTTCGTCCAGATCACCCGATGCGAAGATCTGCACGTCATTCCAACCCACTCGATCCAGCTCGCGTCGCACCCATCGGCTGTCTTTCACCAAATCGCCACTGTCAAGCCGGACGCCGCCGGGTTTTCGGCCGAGCTCGATTATCGTTTGCACGGCATTGCGGACGTTGTATGTATCGAGAAGAAGCACAGCGCCCTGCGGAAACGCGTCGAGGAAATAGCGGAATGCTTCCTCTTCGTTTTCGTAAGCCATGACCCAGGAATGAGCCTGTGTGCCGTACGTGCTGATGCCGAAAAGCTGTCCTGCGAGAACGTTGGACGTGCCAATGCAACCACCGATCGCCGAGGCGCGCGCAGCCCAGATGCTGGCAATCGGACCGTGCCCCCGGCGCGCGCCAAACTCCACGACTTGCCGTCCCCGTGCGGCCGTGACTACACGCGCCGCCTTACTCGCGATCAGCGTTTGATAGCTGATGGTCGCGAGCAGATACGTCTCCATGATCTGGCCTTCGATGATCGGCGCGGTAACCCGTAGCAGCGGCTCCCCCGCGAATGCGAGAGTACCTTCCGGGACGGCCCAAACATCGCCGGTGAAGCGGAACTTGCCGAGGTAGTCGAAAAACTCGTCGCTGATCTTGCGAAATAATGGATGGCCGCGCAGGAACGCGATTTCGTCCGGTGTGAAACTAACGTTTTCGAGAAAATCAAGCGCCTGTTGCAATCCCGCAGCCACCAGGAAACTGCGCTGCGGCGGAAGATTCCTGACAAACAGCTCGAACGTTGCATGCGCGCCGAAGCGGGTCTGCAGATAACCCGCCGCCATGGTCAACTCGTAGAGATCAGTGAGAAGGCCGGAATATTCGCGCATCAATGGAATTCTACGGGAAGCGGGCCGATTCTGGCGCGCGCGAATTGCGATCCCCGATGAAAAGTGCGGGGCGTGCTCCGCCAGATGTCAGACGAATGCCGAATCAAAAGACAAAACCCCCAAGTGCCCAGCCTGCTTTCCGACAGGCCGCCTGGGGGTCTCGCCTGAACCGCGGAAAATCTCGCGGCGGAAACTACTTCAGCACGGCGTCTTTGAACGCCTTCGCCGCCCGCAACCGGACCACGGTCTTTGCCTTGATCTTGATCGGCTCGCCCGTCGCGGGATTGCGGCCCATCCGCGCCTTGCGGTGCGCTTTCACAGCGCGCCCGAGGCCCGGAATCACGAACTTGCCAGCGCCCCTTGACTCTTTCACCGCCAGCTTGAACAGCTCGTCAAAAAAGGACGCTACCTGCTTCTTCGACACCGGCTTATCCGGCGTGCTGACCTTCTCGGCCATGTGCGCAACGATTTTCGATTTGCTCATCGGACCTGCCATTCACTTCCTCCTCGCACGTGAGTGCTTATGGGCCTGCCTGCGGCAGGCAGACTCCGGAAATCCCGGATGCCGCGGGGCACTATAAACGTCATTCCGACGCAACGCAAGTGAAAAACGCGCAAAAACCCCCTAAAAGCGCGGGTTTTCTGAAACGGATCTCGTGAGGTTCTGGTCGGGCTGCGGCTGGCCCCGCCACGCAACTAAAGCGAGGCGAGGCTCTGGTAGAACAGCGCGATCGATTTGATTCCGGAGAAATAATTTTCCAGGGCGATATGCTCATCTGGCGCGTGCGCGTTTTCGTCGGGGAGACCGAAGCCGATCAGTACGCACGGAATATTGAACGTGTCGCGCATCTGCGTGACGAACGGAATCGATCCGCCCTCGCGAATGAACACGGCCTTTTTCCCGAACCCGGCATCGAGGGCATGGATCGCCTTTTGAAAAATCGCATGCGAGTACGGTGCCACCCACGGCTTGCCCGTGCTGAGCACTTTGAAATTGCATGTCACTGTTTTCGGCAGTAGTTTGCGGATATGTCGCTCGACGAGCTTCGCAATTTTCGCAGGATCCTGGTTGGGCACAAGTCGCGTTGAAATCTTGGCGTAGGCCCGCGACGGAATCACGGTTTTCGCACCTTCACCCGTATATCCACCCCAGAGGCCGTTCACTTCCAGCGTCGGTCTAATCAACAATTGCTCGACGGTCGTATAGCCCTTCTCTCCGCATAAAGCCGGCGCACCGACCGTTCTGCGAAAATCCTTCTCCTTCCAGGGCAGCGAATTCAGTGCCTTCCGTTCGGCGCGAGAGACGACAGCCACGTCGTCGTAGAATCCGGGAATAGTTACGCGAAAGTTCTTGTCGTGGAGATTGGCTATCATTTCCGCGAGGATCGTCAGCGGATTCGGCACGGCGCCGCCAAAGACGCCGGAATGCAAATCCTGCGCGGGCCCGATGATTTCCAGCTCGTAGTAGTTCAGGCCGCGCAAACCATAGGTGATCGAGGGAACGCCTTTGCCCAACATGGCCGTGTCGGAAACTATCAGGGCGTCGGCGTTCAACCTCTGCTTATTCTGCTGCACAAAATCCCAAAGGCTCACGCTGCCCACTTCTTCTTCGCCTTCGATGATTGCCTTCACATTAATCGGCAGCTTGCCCGCCGTTTTCTGAAGCGATTCGAGCGCCTTCAGATGGATGTGAACCTGACCTTTATCGTCGACAGCGCCACGGCAATAGAGATTGCCGTCGCGAACGGTGGGGTCGAACGCAGGACTGGTCCATAGATCAAGCGGCTCGGCAGGCTGCACGTCATAGTGTCCGTAAAAAAGTATGGTCGGCTTGCCGGGAGCGTGCAGCGATTCGCCGTAAACCAGCGGATGCATTTTGGTCGGTTCGATCTGAACGTTTTCCAATCCGGCGGTGCGGAGTTTCTGGGCTACCCAATGGGCGGTCTTTTCGATGTCGCCCTTGTGTTCGCTCTTCGTGCTGACGCTAGGAATGCGTAAGAATTCTTTCAGCTCGTTCAAATGATCTTCGCGTTTCGATTCAATGTATTCAGTCAGGTTCATTTGAATTGACGTAAGCCCCCTTTCCGTCGGATCACCGCTGTGCGGTCGCGCTCATCGCGGCGACGAGCCCAGCCTGGTGACGCATCCGCCAAACAACGATGTCACCCGAACGCACGTTTCGGCGCGCGATCAAAAAGTAGGGCGCATCTTACGAAAGCCTCGTCGGGTTCGCAAGTCTTCCCACAGCGCCGTACTTTCGCGCTACGTGAAACATTCGCTCACCAGGAGACGCGCGTGGCTCTTGAACCAGTACCACCTAGCCGTTCGTACAGGTTGAGCGTTTGGAACGCCTGCGTTTGCGATCGTTGACTCCGTTCCGAGCGCATAGCACGATACTCGATATGCTTCCTGAAAATCCCAAGCCGCGCCGCAGTTCCCGCGTCTTCGCGCGAATTGCAATCCGCGCAAGTGGCAAAGACACGGACGGGCGAAAGTTCCGCGAGGATAGCCACACCATCGTGGTGAACGCACATGGCGCTCTGTTCTATCTTCAGAAGGCCGTGAGCCTCGGGGCCGAATTGCTTTTAAGCAATCCGATCAGCGATGACGAGCAGGAATGCCGCGTCGTCTATCTGGGGGAAACGTCCGACAAAGGCACGCGCGTCGGTGTCGAATTCCTGTCGCCCAGCCCGCATTTTTGGGGTGTCGAATTCACCGGCCAAGATTGGGTGATCCGGACGCCCACGCCATCTGCGACCTGATTCGCCGGGCGTCAGAAGCGCGGACACTTCCGCAAGTCACATCAAAGACGAAGAATGGATGGTTTCGCTCCTGGGGAACTGGGACAGCGCTACTTCAAGCCGAAGTGTGACAGGATCACTGTCAGGACCATCACCAAGAAAACGATCCCTGTTACGACCACGTATTTACGATCATGGTCGACATAGAACACGTAAATTGAGACGAGTACGCGCGATACGGGCGTCAGAATCAGCAAAATCGTTGCCAACAGCATGAAAGCGCCGGGATCGGCCGTGGCGAACCCATGGATGAAAGTCTTCCAGTGATACTGCTGGCGTACCCAATCCGCTGAGAGCGGAACGTAAGCTGGGTGGAGCAGGGCGAGTATTACGCCAATCGCAAACAACGTCGTGCTGAGGACCATGCCCACGAGCAGTACTTTGTAAACATCCGCGTAGACATTATCGGCCACGTTGCCGACGCGCTCGCGTTTCGAGTTTCGCCCTGGCTGCGTCACTGGTCTTCCTGTTCCCACTTAAGCCTCTGTTGGCTTCGCCCTGCGCGATCAATCATCCTAGATTGGGCAGATGGATGTGGAAGCGCATCGCAAGCGCGTTTGCGAGCATGCCGTACGATAGATAGATCATCAGCAGCGCCAGCAGCCACTTCAGAAAAATACTGTGCAGACGGTTCATGATCATCGTGCCCACTGTTGCGCCGATCGTGGTCCCCATTGCCACCGGCGCAACCACGTAGAAATGAATCAGTCCCGCAAGGAAAAACAGCATTGAGCTGACACATGCCGTGACGCCGATCATCAGCTTGCTGGTCCCTACCGACGCCTTCATAGGCACATTCATATGCGCGTTCATCGCCGAGACTTTGATAACACCGCCGCCCACACCAAGCAGTCCCGAAGCAACGCCCGCGAGGTAACAGATTCCACTTCCGAAAGGCGACCCGGTTACCACGTAATCCACCGTTCGCTGAGCGGCTTGATCGTAGTAACTGCCGTTCAGGCGCAGGAACGCGGAAAGCCGGTCCGGCTTTGCGTTGGCATAATCGCCAGCCGCAATGCGTTTATCGTCGATCTTGCGCCCACGGAAAGCCGCGATTCCCATGTACAACAAGAGCGTGGCAAATAGAAGCATCATGGCCCATTCTTTAAGGTAGAGCGCGAGGACGCTACCTGAGAGAGCGCCGATCGTAGTTGAGATCTCAAGGAACATCGCCAGGCGCAAGTTGGTGATACGCTGATCAACATATGAGGAGCCGCCGGCGTTGGATGTGGCGATCACCGAGACGATGCTGGCCGCAACCGCGATCTTGATCGGCAGATGGAACATCAGGACCATCACCGGAACGATAAAGATACCGCCGCCCACTCCCAGCAAAGCACCCAGGAAACCCGCCAGGATTGCCGATCCCAGAAGCCACAGAACGAAGGAGACGGAGTAGGTCATAAGCGCAGGATTCTACCTCACACTGTTGCTGTAGCAGCCTGAATTACATTTTGGCTCATGCAGATTCGCAAGGACTCGTTCTTAAGCCGCCTACGTGACAGCTTCTCCCACGAAGGATTGGTGAACGGCGGTAAGGACGACCAGCATAACAAACAAGGCTCCCTATGCCACTCGCACCCTTGACGCTGTTGATCGAAATCTCATCGTGCTGGCCGCAATCAGAATCGTCCGGCTGTATGGCCGGTGCGCCAGCGCATTTGGCCGGCAGCAGTTTGGTTCGCTGAATTTGTTGCTTCGATCGCTCCCGACGGTCAGAATATCGCCACGCCGCCTGTATCGCGGCATGAGATTGAAACAAAGGAGCAACGTGCTGATGGAAAACAGACGGAACGGCCTTCCAGTGACGCTGGTCATTGTGCTCGGGGTTGCGCTCGCGGCAACTCCAATTCTCGTGGGACAGCGTCATGAGGTGTTCGCTGCGTCGCCGGTGGTTGCCGCGTTGCAGGATGCAGACCAGGCGCGGCTTGCGAAGAGCTATCGCTTCGAGCGCGGCGGTTGGATCTACGTTCACCTGGAAGGAACACCTTTCAATATCGGCTATCAGCACGGATACCTTCTCGCCCCGGAAATCTCCGACGCTTTCGCGGCCGTCAGCCTTGAAATGACACACGAAACTCACCGCAATTGGGACTTCTTCCGCCGAGCCGCGCACGACATGCTGTGGCACCGCATCGATTCCGAATACCAACAAGAGCTACGGGGCATTGTGGCAGGGATACAGGCCAAGCACGTGAAACTCGACCTCGATGACATCGTGGCCATGAACGCGTTCATGGAACTGCCCGATTATTACGTCCCTTGGCTCAATTCCGTAACGCACGCGCAGAACGCGCCGAAACTTACCGCACCGGAGGC
Organism: Candidatus Acidiferrales bacterium; assembly: GCA_050747085.1. Lineage (GTDB taxonomy): Bacteria > Acidobacteriota > Terriglobia > Acidiferrales > UBA7541 > Palsa-295. Next base: position 26,544 of record JBOGNK010000021.1, on the reverse strand, counting down.
GTGCAGCGCTTTCGTCGCGACCGGAAGCTGGACCAAGAACGGACAGATCGTGATGGCGCACAACGACTGGACGTCGTACGTCGATGGGGAGCGCTGGCGCATCATCTTCGACATTGTTCCCCAGCAGGGCAACCGCATTCTGATGGACGGCTTCCCCGGCGTGATCGTCAGCGACGACGACTACGCCATCAACTCCGCGGGCCTAATGGTGACGGAAACAACGATCAGCGATTTCCACGGTTGGGATCCCACTGGCAAGCCCGAGTTCGTCCGCGCACGGAAGGCCATGCAATACGCCAACTCGATCGACGATTTCGTCCGTATCGTGAATGACGGCAACAATGGCGGTTACGCCAACGACTGGCTGCTGGGAGATCGAAAGACCGGGGAAATCGCGCGATTCGAGGAAGGATTGAAGCACACCCGCGTCTGGCGCACGAAAGACGGCTATTTCGTAGGCTCAAATTTCCCCAGCGATCCGGAAGTCACGAAGGATGAGACGACGTTCGATACGACTAACATGGCCGAATCCGCGAACGCACGCCATGTGCGTTGGGATCAGCTCATGTCGGAATACAAAGGCAAGATCGATACCACGTTGGCCGAGCAGTTCGAGTCAGATCACTACGATACGTACCTGAAGAAAGTCATGGCTGATCGGCGCACGCTTTGCGGCCACGGGGACGTCCTCACCCCCGAAGACCCGGGCAATGACACCAATCCCTATCGCCCGAGTGGAGCGGTGCAAGGAAAGGTCACCGACAGTGCGATGGCCGCGCAGATGAGCTTCATCGCCCGCATCGGCCACCCATGCGGCGACAATTTCAATGCAACGCAATTTCTGGAATTGCATCCGCAGTACTCTTGGGAGGCTCCGGTTTTGCGAGACATGGACGCCGGGCCGTGGACGCAATTCCGTTCCGGCGAGCAGACGAATCCGTAAGCTATTTCGGTGTGGAATAACGAAAGGCAGGACCGCCGGGTAAAGTGGGTTGAGGCAATCCGCAGGCGGCGAGTTCCGACTTAGGAACCCGTCGCCCGCGAAACGGTGAGAGGGTTAGCCTTGCTTTCCTGAACTCGCCACCTGCAGATTATTGGTCACGCTAAAGACGTTAGGCACGGTCTTCGCGCGCAACCCGATCAGGTTCTTATCGGATTCACTGTCTACCACGCCGTACAGACTCACATGACCGCTGTCGACAATGATATGGACGGGAGGCAGCGCACCCATTGCGTACTTCCACAGTCCGGCGAACCCGTAGATTGCCCGATACTCCGCGCGCCGAATCTGGTTATCCATGGACGAAGGTGGCAGGACCTTGATTTCATTGTTCACCTTCGAAACGCCTTCGATGCCTTTTACTACTCGTCCGGCATCTGGCTTTAAGCTGGAATTGACGACCTGTCCCATCAGCGTAACCGTCGTCCCATCGACTTTGTATTGGAGGTTATCAAACAGCGTCAAATATGGAAGCATCACCAGCCTATGCCGTACTTCGTTACTCAGATTTACCTCGGACTGGCTGGCTCGCTTGGGAGGTTGGTTGTTGGCGGCCGCAAGCGCGGCAGGCCCCGATGCAAAAACGAGGGCCAAAACCGCCGCAATAGCGAGAAAACTCCGTGAGTTGGAACGATTGAACCGCGACATAGCGCACTCTCCTTCCGCCTTACACTTATTGGACGCTGAACCACCCCTGTGAGTTGCTGAATAGAAAAACCGTAAGCCATTGGTTTAATGTGGGATACGTTTTACAGGGTGGCACACCCCAGCCGGCTGCGCCCTAGGACCATTGTCTCTCTGCAAACCATTTGTCTGCCATACCGCGAACTCCCGATTCTAGCCAGGCGCGACGCGCGAGTTTCCCGCTCGACTGTTGCACCAGTCAGCAACGCTCGTTGCCACCGCAGGGGCTATCTGATTCGACGCATTGGCACTTAAGCGACCTAGAAATCGCACCGCGGCGGTGCTACAAACGAAGGGATTTCCTCGATCAGGTGTTTCGTGGCTGAAGGGTGCACATCGAAAGGCTGCAAAGCCACCGTCCCCGCGGCACTCGCCGGCGAACACATGTGCATCCTGCACTTCACCCTTTTTATCGAGCAGGAATGCGCTGAAATGCGCCGTGAATCGAACCTTGGCAAGGTGGCTCACGAACGCCAGCAGGAGTTTATGAAGAAGATTGCCGATCGTGGCTCCGCTCTGGTCAACACGGCCACGAGCGGTTTTCTTATGTCCGACGAAATCAAGGCACGCGTCCTCAGCACGCTCCTCACTCTGATGACCTGCCGCGAGAACATCGACCGCGCCGCCATGCGCCAATCGGCTCTCCGCCGCTTCGTCGGCTGATTCTTGGATGAAGGGGCCAAGGTCGAGAGGATTATGAAACCAGAGTCGTTTATCTATTTCTTCTGGGTGCTGTTTGGTCTTATCGCCGTCAGGCTTGCCTATCAGGTGATTAAGAAACGAGGATTTAAAGCTGCGCTGTTCGGGGCGGCTATTGCACGAACTGTCGGTGAGTTGGACCTCGGGAAAACTGGGCCCATCAGCACGACGCTCAAGATCCATTGTCTAGAGTCGAACGCACCCGGAACGCCGACGGTAGGAATCGAGCTAGTGAACCGATCAGTGGCAAGCTACCACATGCTCCCTGTGCGGCTGACTTCGCAGCAAGCATCCGCTCTCAAGGAACTGCTCTCGCAGGCAGTGGCGGAAAGTCATCCTCGGTGAGGGCCCCGACTAAGCACCGATGTAGCGGGCGTAGAGTGACCTTGCGACCGCCGGATCTTGTGTCCCCTTCACGATGGCCCGCCCGTCCGCAAAAATCGTCATCTCGTACGGCGGCACATTAAACCGCAACAGAAATTCGTTATTTCGCACGCCGCCATCCGAGGCGCCCGCGAGTCTTCGACCTAATTCGACCAGATCGAGCTTCCGCCTGCGTTCATGAATCTGCACCGAGTCGCGCCCACACAGCGTAATGTGCGGCTGAGCCGTACCCTCCAAGTAGTCGAATTCTCGTCGCGTGCAAACGCGGCAGTCCGGATCGCGCGGCACGCGAATCGACTGGAATCGCCCGCTCCAAATATCGCATGAGATCAGCCTGTGATGCAGCGCGGCCGTGTTACCGCTCAGTAGCTTGACCGCCTCACCCGCTTCGATCGACGCCACCACGCCGACCGCCGATCCCAGCACACCTGCCGTGTCACACGTTTCTTCCGCCGCCGGTTTTCCATTTTGGCTTTCGAGCAAACACGACAGGCACGCCGTTTCGCCCGGCCGGATCATCAACGTGACACCATAACTGCCCATTGCCGCCGCGTAAATCCACGGAACGCCAAACGACACAGCAGCATCGTTCACCAGCAAGCGCGTCTCGAAATTATCGGTTCCGTCCAGGATCAACGGAAAGTCGGACAGCAACTCCCGCGCATTTTGGGGCGTCAGATCGCCAACAACCGCCTCAACCTGTACATCGGAATTGATGGCGCGCAGATTCCGCTCCGCGGCAACGGCTTTCGGCAGTGATTCCCGCGCGTCTGCTTCCATGAACAGCGTCTGCCTCTGCAGATTCGACGGCTCGACGAAATCGCGGTCGATGATCCGCAGCCGGCCAACCCCTGCTCGAGCGAGCAGTCCTGCTACAAAGCTCCCCATCGCGCCGCACCCGACCAGAACGGCCCTCGACGAGAGAAGCCTCTCCTGGCCAGCTTCACCGATGCCCGGAAACAGGATCTGGCGGGAGTATTTTTCGCGTTGCTCGCGATTCATGCTGATTCCTAAGTATCTGTTTCCTAAGATAGTTCATGATAGCGCCTTTTCGCGAGTGACAGGCAACGCCGCGTGCTAACCTGCTCCTCTCACTCTTTAGGCGTGATGGAGATTCCAGGGAGGATGTCGGCAAACGAACGCGCTATGCCCTCGGCGCACAGCTTCGACCTGCGGCAGTGCCCTCCCTCTCTGTGCACCCCGCGAGTTTTCACCGCGCTGATACTTTTGCTGGCATTTGCCGGCCAAACGCTGTGCTTCGCAGACGGTCGTACGGATCGCTCTCGTGCGTTGCCCGCCAGCGTGCAGCAAGATGCAGCTCTCGAAGGCCTGCGCGTCGCCCAAATCCGAGTCGTCGAGCAGGACGGGCATCCTATCCGTATCCCCCTGCCAAAGCTTTCCCTGGAGGCCGGACACCCTTTCAGCTTCGAATCGGAACGTGACTCTCTTCGCCAGCTCTATCGTCAAGGCGACTACTCCGACATCAACGTCACCGCAACAGCGCAATCCGACGGCCTTCACATCGATTTCGTCGTGCAGCGAAATTATTATTACAACGTCATCAGTATTGAGGGCCTCAGGCCGCCGCCCAGCGAGTCAGTCGCGCTTGCTTCCATGCACTTGAGCCTCGGCGAGCCCTATCGCAAGATATCTCTTCAGGACGGCGTCCAACGATTGCGCGACGCCTTGCGCGCCGACGGGTTCTACCTCCCAACCATTAAGTGGACTCTCGAACGACGCAGCGATACGCGCCAGATGAATGTGGTGTTTCAGGTCGATCCAGGGCCGCGCGCTCGAATCGGCGACGTCTCCGTGAACAATCAAACTCCGTATGGCAGCGGCCAACTGCTCAAGCGCTCGAAACTCAAGTCGAGGCAGGACTACACCTCTTCCCGCCTTCAGCGTGCACAGCAACGGCTGAAGAAGTACCTGGTGGACAAGGGATATCTCGGCGCCTCCGTCGTAATCGCCAGCGGGGGCTACGATCAGCGGACCAACCGCGTTCCCTTGGCCTTCAGTGTTACGGCTGGCCCTCGCGTGCGCGTCGCGATTGTCGGCGCTCGTCTCCATCACAGACAATTGAACGATCTTCTTCCGATCTACGCCGAAGGCGCCGTCGACGAGGATCTGCTGCAGGAAGGTCGGCGTAACATCCGCGATTATTTCCAGCGGCAGGGCTATTTCAATGCCGAAGTGAGCTATAAAACGGAAAACGCGGCAAACAATACTCGCGTGATCGTCTACACGATTTTGCGTGGGGATCGGTTTCGGCTTGCGGGCGTGGCTTTTGCGGGGAACAAGTACTTCAGCACCGACCTGCTCGCCGACCGGTTGCAAATTCAGACCGCCTCGTTTGCATTTAACGGCCGGTTCAGTCAGCGCCTCGTTCGCGACGATGCCGATTCGATCCGGGATTTGTACGTCTCGAACGGCTTTCGGGACGCAAGGGTCGATCCGGAAATCGAGAACAACTACCGCAATAAGAAAGGCAATCTCTTCGTCACCTTCCGTATCGACGAAGGCGCACAGACACGCGTCGCCTCACTCAAGATCGAAGGAAATCACGCGATCTCGACGGCGGAACTGATGTCGGTGATAGGCTCGACAGTGGGCCAGCCCTATTCGGCGGACGACGTGGCCAGCGATCGCAACAACGTACTCGCGCTCTACTTCAATCAGGGATTTACGAACGCGGGTTTTCAGGAGGAAGTCGTGCCGGTTGCTTCCTCGCCTCGCGTACAGCCTGCATCAGGCGGCGAATTAAAAAAAGCAGCCAACGGCGAATCGAGTACATCCGCCAACGCCCCAGCCGGTGCGGATCGCGTGAACCTCGTCTACCGCATCACTGAAGGACGCCAGGTTCAAGTCGCCGACGTTCTCCTGACCGGCTATCAGTACACGAAGCCGGCCATCATACAGAAGCAGGTCCAGATCCATCCCGGCGGCCCGCTCCGCGAGCGGGACGTGGCGGAAACTCAGCGGCGTCTCTACAATCTGGGCGTTTTTACGCGCGTTCAGATTGCGCCGCAAAATCCGGCGGGCACCGATCCAAACAAAGTGATCGTAGTCGACGCAACGGAAGGCCAGCGCTACACGATCGGATATGGTTTTGGGTTTGAAGTGCAGCAGATCGGCGCGAGCTGCAATTCGACAACGACCAGCAACAATAATGTCATCACAACATGTAACCCTAACGCGACGGAAATTGCCGCGAGTCCTCGCGGTATCTTCGAGATTTCGCGCGCAAATATGTTCGGTCGCGCCCAAACGCTTTCTTTGAAGGTACGGGCCAGTACGCTCGAATACCGCTCGGCTTTGAGCTATACGGCCGCCAATTTTCTTTCGGACAGCAGCCTTAGCGCCGTGCTGACGGGCTTCGCCGAAAAAACGCAGGACATTTCCACGTTCACGTCCACGCGCTACGAAGGCGCCGCACAGCTCGTTGAGACGCTAAAGCCGTCAAGTTCCATCCTCTATCGCTATTTTTACCGACGCGTCGAAGCCTCCAACTTGAACGATACGATCAACCCCGAGGAGATCCCGTTGCTGAGCCAGCCGACTCTCGTTTCCGGCGTCGGCATCACGTACGCGCGAGATCGACGCGACAATCCCGGCGACGCGAAACGGGGCACTTTCAACACGGCCGACGTGAGCGTCGCATCCACAAAGCTCGGCTCCAGCGCCAGCTTCTTCCGTGGCTTTTTCCAGAATTCGTCCTTTACTCCGTTCGGCAGGGCGTTCGTTTTCGCGCGGTCGGTTCGTTTTGGCCTCGAGGAACCACTAGCCAATACAGTCGAGGGCAACACGAAATTCGATCCGGGCCAGTGCACAGGGACCGTCACGATTCCGATTCAGGAACTGATCCCGCTGCCGGAAAGATTTTTCGCTGGAGGCGGAACGTCGCTCCGCGGTTTCGCCCTAAATCAAGCAGGCCCGCGCGACCCGTGTTCCGGCTTCCCGGTTGGCGGCTTGGCGCTTCTCGCTTTCAACCAGGAACTGCGCTTCCCCATGCGGCTCCCGTATCTGGGAAACCGGCTCGGCGGCACGCTGTTTTACGATGGAGGGAACGTCTACACAGATTTCAATCACATCAATTTCAATTGGCGTCCGCCGTCGACGACAGTTCCGTTTACTCCGCAAGGCCCGGTCACCGTCACGCAGCTGAACTATTTCTCTCACACGGTCGGCTTTGGCCTGCGGTATGGCACGCCGGTTGGGCCTGTACGCGTCGATTTCGGCTATCAGCTAAATCCGCCGCAGTATCAGTTCTATAATCCTGGTGTTCAGGCCTTTCAATATCTTCGGCTGCCCCACTTCTCGTTTTCATTCAACATCGGGCCGGTGTTTTGACGTGAAAGGCGGACTGCTCATTTTCGGATTACTCGCCGCTATCGCGTTGTTGTGCGTGAAGACCGCGCGCGCGCAGGCTGATCCAAAGGCCGCGTCGGCGCCGCCGGGAATCACGCAAACCGTCGACGGAATCGCCGCTCGAATCGAAGGCGACATCATTACGGATAGCGAAGTCCGCGAGCTCGCCGCGCTGCAGCAGCTCGCCAACGGAAAGCCGAAGCCGCGTGATGAAATCATTCGCGAACTCGCCGACCAGTGGGTCGTGCGCCAGGAAGCTGCCGCCACGCGTTATCAAGAGCCGTCACAGACAGACGTCAACCAGTCGTACGAGCAGCTCGTCAAGAATTTTGCTTCGCCGGCTGACTTCCAGGCTCATCTCGCGACCGTAGGCTTGAGCGATGTCGCCGTTCGACGACTGCTTCACGATCAGCTCTATCTCTCGCGTTTTCTGGACTATCGTTTTCGCCCGACAGTTCAAATCAGCGACCAGCAGGTTCAGGACTATTACAACAACGTGCTTGTCCCGGAGTTGAAAAAGCACAGCGAGAACGTTCCGCCGCTCAATACTGTGGATGACAAGATTCGGGAGGTTCTGATCCAGCGCGCCATCGACGACCGCGCGGCAAAGTGGCTCGACGAAACGCGCTCCCGCCTGAACATCCAGATTCTCCCTCAGGGTGACGCGTCGTGAAGATCCGCTGGAAACGCTCCGTCGGATTCGTTCTGGCCCTCATCGTCTGTGGGGCTCTTGCCGTATTTATCTTCTTCGCGACGGGATCGGGACAACGCATCATGCGTCGCGCGGTGATCCACGCGATAGCAGATCGCACCGGCGCGCGCGTTGAGATCAATCGCTTCGACTTTTCGCTTTGGAAGTTGCGCGCCGAAATCGACGGCCTCACGCTGCACGGTCTCGAACCACCTTCCGCCCAGCCGCTCTTCCACGCCGATCGGATCGTCGTGGATGTTCGCATCATTTCGTTTATTCATCACAAGATCTCGCTTCAGGAACTGCTGATCGACCGCCCGGAACTGAGCATTTCGATCGACAAGCAAGGCCGCAGCAACTTGCCGCCTCGCAAGTCACGGCCGAAAGGAAAGCCGTGGCAGGAAACGCTGTTCAATCTCCAAATCGCCAAACTTGAACTAACGGACGGCAGTGCGAATATTGGCAGTCTCCGCATTCCGCTCTCAGCTCAGGGACGCAATTTCGATTTTGCGCTCCATTACAGTGCCGGCTCGTCTGAACCTGGCGTTTACCTTGGCACCTTCGACTTGCATCATGTTCTGCTCGCCGCAAAGCGCGATGTTCCGTTCGCGTTCGACCTGGGCGGAAGATTTTCACTTCATCCCGACTCGTTCGAGCTGAACGACTTCGTCCTGCACCTCCCCAACTCGGAATTGAATCTGCGCGCCGACCTCGCTGGCTTCTCGCATCCCGACGTGGATTTGCACTATAGGGGCCGGCTTTCGCTGCTCGATATCCGCACGATTCTGCACGCTCCGCACACACCCGATGGCATCGCAGACTTTTCCGGCCACGCGCATTACGCCTCTGGACAATGGACCGCCGGCGGCTACTACGACGCGCATGGGATCGGAATGCATTTCCAGTGGTTCCATGCCGGCGGCATCCGCACCTGGGGGAATTACGAAGTTGCAAATCGTAAGCTCGTCGTTCCGAATCTGCGCATCACCGCGCTCGGCGGCTCGATCGACGGGCGTCTCGACATGCTTTTCCATGGCCTGCAATTCCGCACCGAGACAAAACTCCGCGGTGCGAATCTCGCTCGCATTTTCGCCGCGCTTGACAACTCCAGTTTTCCGGTAAACGCATTGCACTGGCAGGGCGCAGTCGACGCCGATTGCGTCAACACGTGGTCGCGCAACTTCAAAGAATTTCGCACCTACGGCGAAACGCGCTGGTCGCCACCTGCAACAGCCTCACCGGGCATGATCCCCGTCTCGGCAAAAATCGATTACGACTACGCCGCGTTCCGTCATTCCGTGACGATCGCTCCCGGCGGCTTGATCACAATGCCCACGGCTCAGGTGGAGTTCGGCGGCCGACTCGATTCCGAAGTTTCTGCGCTCAACGTGAAATTCCATTCCGACGATCTTCGCAACTGGGACGATTTCATCAACGTGATCATGGGCCGCGAGAAAGATCCGGTGCCCATTTCGGGCAAGGTCGACTGGAAGGGCGGCCTGACGGGTCCGCTGGGCGGACCAACTTTCGCCGGACACGTGAATGGCGAAAACGCTCGCTACGATCGCCTCTACTGGGACTCGATTGTCGGCGACATGGACTATTCGCCGGATGATTTCCGCCTCACGAACGCCACCGTGCGCCGAGGCGCCACATCAGCAAAAATCAATCTCGCTCTCGAGCTGAACAGCAAATGGAGTTTCCTTCCCTCCGACCAGTGGACGCTGGACGCAACGCTCGACCATTCGCCGACTCAGGATCTGCAGGAAGTCCTCGGCTTGAATTATCCGCTGACCGGCCTGCTTACCGGCACCTTCCACGGCAGCGGCACGCGCGCCGACCCGGTTCTCGACGGCAAGTTCGCTCTCGACGACATTAATATGCGCGGAATCCGGTTCGACAGCCTGAGAGGCCTATTTCATCTATCGCACGACGACGTCAGCCTGACGGATGCCGAACTGCGCCGCAAAACCAGCCGCGTTGTTGGAAGCATCGCATTGCATCCGCACGAACTCACTACCGAGTTCAACCTCGCGGGAAGCGGCATCGCGCTGCAACAGATTCGCGAGATTCAAACACCTTCGATCCCTATCGCCGGCGACCTCAGCTTCAATGTGCACGGCAAAGGGCCCCTCTTCGCGCCAACTGCGGAAGGCGAACTGCGCGTGCTGAACCTGGGGCTCGGAACCGAGAAAGAGGGCGACTTCCACGGGCAAATTTCTTCCGACGGCCACGTCGCTCGCGTTTCCGTTCACTCCGCGGCATCGAAACCGACTCTCGACGGGGATCTGTCGGTTGGCTTCGACGACGATCAGCCCATTTCGGGCAAACTCACGATGGGCCATTTCGATTTGGACCCGTTCATTGTGGCGGGACTTCACCTGACACATATCACCGGACACAGCAGCGTCGATGGCGCGTTTGCGATTTCTGGATCGTTGCGTCGTCCCGATACGATTCAGGTCACGGCAGACGTTTCGCGCATTTCCTTCGATTACGAATTCGTTCATCTGACCAACGATCAAGACATTCGCCTCACTTACCGGGCGAATGAAGTCCGTGTCGACCAGGCGCATCTGCACGGCCCTGATACCGACGTCCGTGTCACGGGCTCGGCCCGTTTCGACGACGACCGCCCGCTGCGACTCACCGTACTGGGCGGGCTCGATCTGCGTCTGCTGAGCGGGTTTCTGCCAGGTTTCGAAGTTCAGGGTCGCACAGATGCAAACGTGTCGATTAATGGAACGATGTCGCGTCCGCGCATCACGGGGCGTGCTGCCATTCACGACGCGTCGGCCAGCTATTCGGATTTTCCTGTCAGCTTGAGCGATGTAAACGGCGATTTTGTGTTCGATCAAAGCCGCTTCCTGTTTGACCACATCACGGCGCAAACCGGAGGTGGCGAGATGACGCTCAGCGGCAATGTGGTCTACGGCGAAGGGCCGCTCCGGTACGAGGTGAACGCTTCAACGACCACGATCCGCATCCGTTATCCCACGGGTCTCAGTTGGTTGGCTGGAGGGAAATTGCAGCTGGCTGGATCGTCGAAGGCGTCGGTTCTCAGCGGGAATGTGCAAGTGCAGCGACTCTTGTTCTCGCAGGGGGTCGACGTCGCGTCGTTTTTTGCGGCCGCGTCGGAATCCGCGCCTGGACCGCCGTCAACGTCGCCGTTCTTGCGTAATTTGTCTTTCGACATCCAGGGCCAAGCCGCGGCCGGCGCTCAGATCCAGTGGACGAACGCGCAGATTGGCGTCGATGGAAGCGTGCGCCTGCGCGGCACGTGGGATCGCCCGATTCTCCTCGGCAACATCCACTTGCTCGGCGGACAGATGGCCTTCCGAGGAAATACCTACCAGCTCACACGCGGCGACATCAATTTTGCTAATCCGTTCCGCCTCGACCCGGTGTTGAACGTCGAAGCCACCGCTACGATCAGCCAATATCAGGTGACGATCAACTTCTCGGGCGCCGCAAGCCATCTCTCCATGACCTATCACTCCGATCCGCCGCTGCCCGATAACGACATCATCGCTCTGCTGGCGCTCGGGACTCCCGGCGAAAGCGAAGCGCTGCGGACGCAGTCCGCCAATTCGCAGAACTACGGCGCCACCGCCCTACTCTCCGAAGCCATCTCGAGCGGCATCGGGGGGCGCATCGAGCACTTGTTCGGCATCAGCCAGTTTCGCGTTGACCCATTCGTCGCCGGAGCCGCCACGGAATCGAACGCCGCCGCTCGCGTCACGATTCAGGAACAGGTCGCGCGCAACCTTACGATCACTTACTCGAGCAATGCCGCGACCACTAACCAATATCAGATGATTCAGGTTCAGTACGACGTGAGCCGCGCGCTCTCCGTAGAGTTCCTTCGCGACATCAACGGAACATATGGCTTCGATATCAAGTGGGTGCGCCACTTCAAGTAAGCGTGGCGGGGATAGGCTGCAGCGGTTTTTCGCGCGGTGCATCCCGCGGATTGCGGCGGCCTAACATGCCAATTTCGCCCGCCGATTGCACCAGGAATGGTGCAACGTTTTTTGCAGGCCAAAACTGCACAAAGTGTGTCGAGAAGTTTTCACACTTTTCATGATTACAAAGGACTTACGGACAAAACTTCTCAGCACGCGTGTCGAGAAATGCTCATCGTGGGGTCACTCTTGGAATATAGGGCCTCCGAGTACGGAGGCGCTGGAAACAAATAGCTTAGGCACAAAACGCGCGGAAAGTTGGTGGCGGAGCGGCTTGGGGCATTTTGACGTTGGCCAGCGCTGCCCGGCTGTGGGTCCGGCGCAGCGTCCCTACTGATTGGCGCTGCCCTCTTTAATTAAGGAGGCCCCGCCATCCAGGACATGCGGTCACCGGCAAACAGCGCGAGTTTAGGAACTTCGGGATTGGCTGAGTTGAACCGCAGGTTGCGGTACGTGCCGCGAAAGAGGCGTTGAATTCGCAGGGTTTTGAACGCAGCGGCTCCGGTCTGGGACGGAAGATTAGCCATAGCCGTTTCAACCGTAGATCCGATGGGAAAATAGCGGCGGCGTCCGTTCACAACCACGTTCATCTCTACGGTGGCAGACGCAACGCCGGCCAAGGAAGCACGCACTGCCTCGCGGCATCTCCTTGCAGGGAATGTCGGGATTTTTCTGGATGGTTCGCGCGACGCGAACCATATCCCCCGGATTCTGTACTTCGATTCATAGAGATTGCGGCGCACTGCGTGAGGGCCGAACACTCTGTTCACGACTGTAGCGAGTAAACAACACTGATTTCGGTTTCCACGGCGATGGGGTCTCCGTTGAGCAGCGTCGGACGATATCGCCAGTGGCTTACTGCTTCAACGGCGGAACGAGCGAGCAGCGGGTCAGCCTGATTGCTCACGACGAGCGATTCGACCGTCCCATCTTTTGCAATGACCGCGCGAAGGACGACCGTGCCCTGAATTCCCTGACTCTTTGCGGCCACTGGATACTTCGGCGGAACCGTCGTGAACAGGTGCGATTCCTCCACATTTCCGGCGACCCGAATCTTAGAGGGAACGGACTGTTTTGGCAGTGCGGCAACTCCCTCGGTGGGACCTGATACCAAGTTCACGTCGAGCGAACGGGTGTCGCCAGCCTGTAGCGTGATGTTCGGGACATCGTATGTCTTGCAGCCGAGCTTCATCACTTGCAGCTCATACTCGCCGCCGGGCAAACCCGTTATTTCGAACCGGCCGTCCGCGCCAGAGGCCGTCATGTTCCGGATGTTCGCGCGGATATCGATGACGACCACGGTGGCGTCGGAAGCGGTGGCGCCCTCCGGCCCGTACACCGTGCCGGAAAAAGTTGTGGATGTGTTCTGGGCCGATAGCCCGACCGCCGCGAGCGGAAGCAGCAAAAAGAAGGCGACGAGTGAAACGATCAGCTTGGATTTCGACGAAGGTGCGCGACGGTCGACGATTGGATTCAACATTGAGGTAATTCTCCTTTCAAAATCAGTGGAACGTGCCATCGCAAGCGCCGGCAGCCACCTGCTGCTTTGCTTGTCCAGCGTGCGGGCCAAGATGAGCAGATCATCCGCATAGTGCTGCGGCTCGATACCTGCGTTCAGGACGGAATCGTCGCAGGCGCATTCGCTCTCACGACGCAAGCGGTAAACCGCGAGCCAGGCGAGAGGGTTAAACCAATGTATCGCGCGTACGAGTTCGCCCAGAATTTGCGTGGCGCAGTCGTGGCGCGCAACATGCGCCAGCTCGTGGCACAGAACGACGCGCCGTCGGTCATCAGGCCATTCCCGTGCTGAGCTGGGAAGCAGAATCTTCGGGTGCAGCACGCCCCAGGCAAGGGGCATTGCCGCGGGATCGGCCGATTCGAATAGCTGTATCGGCCGCGAGATTCCGAACGCGCGAGCAATCTGCGTCAGTTCGCGAATCGAGCGCTCGTCAGTCAGGCGCTTCGATCGTGCGCGAACGCGAGCCATGTGCGCGAAGCCGGCGGTAAACCGAGCGAGAGCCACCGTAATCCCAGCGATCCAGACGAGCAACAGCACAGTGAGCCAGATCTCCGCATGGTTCGTTGCGGGACCTGTACTTATAGCATTCACGGTTAGGCTCGCCGTTGAAGACGCGCTGCCTGTCGGACGAACTGCCCCCGCGATCTGATCGACCGCCACACTCAGCGCGCGCGAGTGCCACGCAGGAAGAATGGCAGCGACGAGCGGCAGCACCAGAGATGCCGCGAGGACCGCAACCCACAGTTGATGCCGCAGCGCCGCCGATCGCTTGCGCAGCGCAAACGCAATGGCCCAAGCCGTGACGAGTAACAGCGCCGCCTTCGCGGAATTTCCCAGGAGAAATGCCGAGGCAGCTTGGACATCCGCGGGTAAGCTCATTTCTTTTTCTCCTTCCGGCTTTCTTCGACGATGCGCGCGATGCGGTCAATTTCCTGTGGAGACAGGCGCGCCGCTTCAGCACCCATCAGGGCGGCGACGACGCTTTCAGCGGAACCTTCGAAAAACGTGTCGAGGAGATGCCGCAGAGCCGACCGCCGCGCCACGTTGCGCGCAACCACGGGGGCGTACACATACTGCAATCCCTGCTCCGTGTGACGAACGTGGCCCTTTTCTTCCAATACGCGCAGCTGCGCACGGACCGTGGAGTAGTTTCGCTTTCCAGGCAATGCTTCCAGCACCTGCGAGACGGTGGCGCGCTCGAGCCGATAGAGCGCGTCCATGATCTGGCGTTCGCGGCGGGAAAGTGACGGACGATGAGCCAAGTTCGAGCTCCTGAATACAGGCCGTGCTACGTTTCTAGCACATGCTAGGTTTCTAGCATCAGGGAACTTCAATGTCAATACTAGATTTCAGGATTGCTCTCGCGTTTCCCGGAGCCGTGGTGAGCGCGATTTTCTTCGAAGCGTACGCGCGTCGAACACGCGAGGGAGTATCGCGCGCCAGGGAAAGCGTTTCGCCACCGTAGGGTGGTTATGCTACAGAAACCGGCGAGAGCACATCGAGGCTGGGATACGAATTCGGTCGCACGAATGTGAGCCGCGGAGCCGATTGGCCGTTGCGATACGCCTGGACCAGCATTTCAATCGCGGGCACCGTGCTTGGAGGGATCGCCACCGTGGACGCAAGCAGCTTGCTTCGTACGGCATTTTGCCCCACCTTCAATCCATTGACTCCCAGGAAAGGCAGGTTCAGCCATCTGTCGCGCACGCTCGCATTTGCAATCTCCTGAAACGCTCGCCTCGCGCCAAGCGTTATCAGATCGCTCTGCCCAACGACCGCTGCGTACTCGCCTTGATGCGAGGTAGAAAGACGAAGCCACGAGTTCACCGTCTGAAATCCGGCGGCCTCCGTCCAATAAGGACTGCGCAGCAACTTGAATGTGATGTTCTCAGATTTCGTGTCGTTCATGCCGTCGAGGCGCTGTGCGGAAACCGGATTACTTGTCGGACCCTGTATGCAAAGCACGTCGCCGCCGGATGGAACCAGCGCGCGCAGCTGTTGTCCCAGGATCCGCCCGGTCTCCTCTTGATTGGCCGTCACTGAAAAAACCGGATTCTTCGACCGATGGGCCAACTCGGAAAGAGAAGCATCGTCACGATTGAGCAGAACCCATCCCAGTCCCGCATCGACCGCCGCTCGCGCAACCTGGGGCAGGGCTGTGCTGCCAGCTGGTTCGACAACGATCGCATTCACAGCCGATGATGGATTCTGGATCACCTCAAACAGCTGTTGATTTTGTTTGATCGCGTCGTTCTCGGCGTAACAGATTCGGACGTTGACCTTCAAGCGATCAGCAGCCTCTTTTGCGGCTGCAGCCTGGTCTCTCTGATAGTCGCTGTCTTCCGTGATTAACGACACGACGAAATTAAGATTGCTTATCGGCAAAGGAAATTCCCAATCTCCCAAGCGATTCGGGGAAAAAATCCTTCGCCTATATCGTATCGGCGGGCCGCGTCGGTGACCAGTGAATCATGGGCCGTCTGTTCCTAACGTGAAAGCCTTGGGGCGCGAATGCCACATTGGGCACATTTCGTCCCGTAGTACGAGCAGTCTATCGTTCTAGCGGCCTCCGTGTGTCAGGCTAGGCGAAAGCGGCTGATTGCCTGAACGCGATGAATGCGGAGCGCCGCGAGAAGTCCGGGGACACCGAGGCAGCAGCCATCCTGCAAATTCGTCGGGGGGACGATCTCCATGAGCCTTCGGACTACAGTCACGCGGGCAGCACTGTTCTTGTTCGCACTGGCTGCCGTTGCGCGAGCACAGGCTCCATCGCAGATTCCGCCTCCGTCGGCTCAGCTGGCCGGCGCTGAGTCCAACCCGCTGCTCACTGCAGCAACCGCGGGCGATGCAAAGGCGCAATTTGATCTCGGCGATTCATATTTTGGTACCCGCTATGTGACGCTGGCTTATGCGGATGCATTGTCCTGGTATCGCCAATCCGCGGACCGGGGCTATGCTCCCGCGCAGGATCAGCTGGGCGACATGTATCACAATAACTATGGCCTGCCGCAGAATTACAAGAGCGCCGTCAATTATTATCGTCTCGCGGCAAACCAAGGCTACGCGCTGGCGCAATATCATCTGGCAGGTATGTACAAGGCTGGCCTCGGCGTTCATCGCGACTACAAGCAAGCCTTGGCTTGGTACACCAAAGCGGCCAACCAGAATTTCCATGATGCAGAGGAGGAAATCGGCTATTTCTACCAGGCTGGTCTCGGAGTGAAGCGTGACTATGCGCAGGCTATCGCCTGGTACCACCGCGCCGCAGACCACGGCGATTCAGACGCCGAAAACCAGCTAGGCTTTCTGGCAGAGCAAGGATGGGGTCAGCCACAGAATTACACCGAGGCTCTTTCCTGGTTTTACGAGGCTGCCGCACATGGCAACGACCAGGCCCAGGAAAACATCGGCTACATCTTTCAGCATGGCACCGGAGTCCCGGCAGACTACGGAAAGGCGATGTCCTCGTTCGAACAAGCTGCGGCTCAGGGCAACAGCGATGCAGAGAATCAGCTCGGCTGGATGTACCAATACGGGCAAGGCGTAAAGGAAGACGACGCTCGAGCCTTGACCTGGTACCAGTTGTCCGCCGATCAGGGCAATTCCTTCGGCGAAAACAATGTCACGGATTTTACCGACGATCTTGACGAAGACGGTGACTACCAAAACGCCACCTTGGCTGTCCATGACCCCGCGGTAGACCAGGCTCAGCGCTGGGCGAACATCCAGGATGTTCAGCGTCGCATTGACGCAGTGGAAGCCGACGCCGCATATCAGGACAGTCTCGTCAGCCAGTTAGAAGGTATGGGCAAGGGCAAGAACGATGGCGTCAGCAAGATTTTTCATGCCATGGGGAACGTCGGCGCCGTCAAATATCGCGTCCTTGCCGCAAAAGACCGCGACCAAGCCGCAGCCCTCCGCGACCAGCTCGCTCGAATCGAGAATCAAACCGTGCCGCCTACAACCTCCCCCATTCCCTGAGATCGAACCGTCCACCAAGCCTGCGACTTTGAAATTCCGCTTGACTCTGGAACCATTCCAGACCGGAGGATTCTCCTATGAAGCAAGCGCCTGCCAATGTGATGTAATCCTCTGAATTGGCGAGGCTGAGTGGAGTCAGTGTCGATACGGTCCGCTATTACGAGCGCAATCGATTGCTGCCTGCCGCACAGCGGTCGTTGTCGGGCTACAGATTGTTTCCGCCCGAAGCGCTCACGCGGATCCAAATGATTCGTGGTGCGCTGTCGATTGGCTTCTCGATCAAAGAACTAGGACACGTTTTCACCGTGCGAGATAACGATGGCACTCCATGTCATCACGTGAGGAAACTAGGCACAGAGAAGCTCCGTTTGATCGAGTCCCAAATTAAGGAGCTACGATTCAAACGCCGCGAGTTAAAGAAGACTTTAGCGAAATGGGATCGGCTGCTCGAGCACACCCCGCATGGGAAACGGGCCGGCTTGCTTGAAGTGTTCGCAAACGCAAAGGAGAAGTCCACATGACTGCTGCCGTTCTAACGACTGCGCTGGTTCTGTTCATCCCTCAGGCCCCGGCCAGCCAGCCGAAAACGCAAGACTGCCCGATGCACGACGCTAATTCGGAAATGAACAAGCGCGGCGAACAGGCAATGGGCTTTTCCCAAACTGCGACTACTCATCACTTCTTCCTGAAGCCTGACGGCGGCGTGATTCAGGTGGAAGTCAAAGGCGCAAAGGACACCCATGACCGCGATAACATCCGGATGCACCTACGACACATTGCAACAATGTTCGCAGATGGCAACTTCAACATACCCACGTTCGTCCACAATGCAATTCCGCCCGGCGTGCTGGAGATGAAGCACCTGGGTAATCGGATTCAGTACGCATTCGAGGAAACACCGAACGGAGGACGTGTCGTCATAGCGACAACGGACAAAACAGCCATCGGCGCCGTTCATCGATTCCTTCGCTTCCAGATCCAAGAACACGAAACGGGCGATCCTCAGCAATAGCGCCAGCATTCAGCCAGATCGAGATTCCAAATGCCGCCCGAGAGCGGGCGATGGAATGGCAGGATTGTTCGCTCTTAAGCGGCGCGCTCGAAGATCCCGGCGGCGCCCATGCCTCCGCCGACGCACATGGTAACCAGGCCGTAGCGTCCACTCCGGCGCTCGAGTTCGCGGAGAATCGTCGCGGTGAGTTTCGCTCCTGTGCAGCCAAGCGGATGGCCAAGCGCGATAGCGCCACCGTTCACGTTCACTCGCGCGGGATCGAGCCCGGCCAGCCTGATGACCGTAAGCGCCTGGGCGGCAAAGGCTTCATTGAGTTCGATTACGTCGATGTCTTCAAGCTTGAGCCCAGCGATTTTCAGCGCCTTCGGAATTGCAAAAACCGGGCCAACTCCCATTAACTCGGGCGGGCAGCCCGCGGTGGCGAACGCGACGTAGCGAGCGAGCGGCTTGAGTCCCAATTCGCGGGCTCGTTCGGCGCTCATCACGACCGCCGCGGCTGCGCCATCGCTTGTCTGCGAGCTGTTCCCGGCGGTGACTGTGCCGCGCACGTGAAAGGCCGGCTTGAGCTTCCCGAGCGCCTCCATCGACGTATCCGCGCGAGGCCCTTCGTCGGTGTCGAACGTGGCATTCACTGTTTTTGTGCGCGCGCCGGCGGGTTTGCCGTTGGACGCGGCAGCAGCAGCTTCGAGAACGTTGTAACTGACTTCGACGGGAACGATTTCGTCCTTGAATTTGCCAGCGGCGATGGCGGCCAGCGCCTTCTTATGGCTTGCGAGAGAAAATTCGTCGGCTTGCTCGCGCGTGATGCCATATTTTTTTGCGAGATTTTCGGCGGTAAGGCCCATGCCGAGATATGTATCCGGATGGTGGTCCATCAACCATGGATTGGGCGCGATTTTGTTGCCGCCCATGGGAATCATGCTCATCGATTCAGCGCCGCCCGCGACCGCAACGTCCCCCTGACCAGCCATAATTCGTTGCGCGGCGAGCGCGATCGCCTGCAGTCCCGACGAGCAAAAGCGATTGATGGTCATGGCGGAGGATTCGACCGGCAAGCCAGCGCGCAGCGCGGCGATTCGCGCGACATTCATACCCTGTTCGGCTTCGGGCATGGCGCAGCCGATGATCACGTCCTCGATTTCCTTCGGATCGAGTCCTTTCGCGCGCGCGACGGCTTCCTTGATCGCGATAGCAGCCAAGTCGTCAGGACGGGTAGTGCGCAGCGTGCCTTTCGGCGCCTTGCCCACTGCCGTGCGGACGGAACTTACGATGACGGCTTCACGCATGGAATCACCTCACAATCGCTTCACGAAGAAAGTCCAAAGGTAATTGGATGACAGCGCACCCGAAAAAGCAACTGACGGGAGTGCGGGGTATTGGGTGAGTTTGAATTTTAACTGCTTGTGTCACGATCAAGAAAATTCAAACTCACCCAGTACGAAATCCGGGGTGCCTCAACGAACCGGTTTTTGTTACGGCTTGGGCACGCCTGGAAAAGTTGAGTTTACAGGCGGAAGCGAATGGTGACGAGAACCTGTACAGCGGCTGGCTTGCCGTCCAGTTCGGACGGTTGGTACCTCCAGCGGCGAAGGGCGTCGAGCGCGGCCTGCCGCAGCATCGTCGGGCCCGAGATCACTTTCATGTTCGCCACTGCGCCGTTCGGACCGATGCGCGTGTCGACTACGACGTCGCCCTGAATGTTGGCTTGGCGGGCTGCAAACGGATATATGGGCAGAACACTATGTATTAGTTTCGGCTGTTTTATCGTGCCGCCGGCGTAGACGGGCGCTTGTGCCTGGGGTGTCGCCGCTGCCGGCGGAGGAGGCACCGCGAGGGCGGATGATGAACCGATCGAAGCCAGGCCTCCCGCGTAATGCGAGGAACCGGTCTCAACGCTTAGAACGGGCGCCTCGCCGGGCGAACTAAGGCTGCGCTGCGACGACAGCGGATGCGCTTTCATCGCCGCGTCACTCAGCAGCGAGCCGGCCGACTTTTGCGTTGATGCTGACTCTGGGGCGGTCGCGGGCGGGGCCGACAGATCGACGGTTGGATGAGATTGTTCCGCTGATTTGCTTGTCGCGTCAGGTGCGGCGTTTGCCGGTGGGTGTGTTCCGTCACCCCGGTTTCGAGTGTCTGGCTTAGCAGAGGCGTTGAGCGCCCCATTCACCGGATTTGAAGCTGCGCGACCTGAAGCCGCTTGTGGCGAGGCGTCGGGTCGAATTGCCGGTGCGGCGGGCACTTGACCGTTCTGGACCGGTTGAGCAACAGAGCTAGCCGATGCTGGGACGGCAGGCTTCGCGAAATTCGAATGGAAATACCATGCTCCGCCTGCCGCTGCCGCGAGAAGAACGGCGATGGAAGCGGCAATAAGCAGCCAATTGTGGCCCGGTTCCGCGGATGCAGATCCCAGCCTGGAATCGAGGCGAATCCCGAAAGAGTCGCTCGAAGGCGCAGCTTTCGCTGCCGCCGCAACGTCGTCCAGATCGGCCAGAGAGTTGAGGTTCGCCACAGCGCCTGCGGGAACGCGCTCGGAAACCGCGATCGGAGCAGGTTTTGTCGAGATGCTCTCGCCGACGATCGGTGGCACAGCAGGTTTCAAAGCCGCCATGTGCGGCGTGGTCGCTGATGCCGAGGGCTGAATCTTTTCGTGAGTACCAATCGAGGCGAATGGCGATTGGGATTTCGGCGGAGGCGGCAACGGCAAAGGAGCATGCTTCGTTTGATGCAAATCGGCGATATTTTCGATGAGTTCGGGCGCGGGTGGTTCCGCGGGGGCTGCCGTGTGCCCACCAGGCAAGGCATCGGAAACCGTCTTCGGCGAGGGCCGAATCGCTGGAAGCGAGTCGCGCGGCTGACTTTGAGGCGCGAAAGACACTCCCCAGTAGGCCGCCTGAGGTCGCGTGAATTCCACCTCGACGTAACTCTGCGAGGCCGAGAATGTGCGCACCTTCACAACGCGGCAGATGGCATCCTGCCGGGATTTCTGATTCGTCAGCACGAGCATCTGTCCCGAGGCGACAGAGGTGGCCATGCGCAGAACACCGCCCTCCGGAAAGACGATCATCGTGGTGGTCTGCTCTTCGAAGCGCTCGCTCTGCGAATTCGCGCCCGACCCGGCACGCGAACCGTGAACCTTGATGGGAACTTCGAGCGAGACGGCGTCAGCACGCAGGTTTGGCGATTTGGATTCCACCCTGGCTGATTGCGGTGCAGATCCCTGCGCGGATGTTCCGCCGAGGATTTCGTTTGTTGCTGGCGCCATCAATCGTTCACGGCGGTCGGCCGTCCCCTGAGAAAACCCGTGGTATAGCCACGCGAAGCTCGATTTTGGCGGCGTTACTAGAAGCGACGCAATAGTACGCGCGGACAGTATACGGGCAGGTGTGCTGTATCCTTCGCGAACGGAAGGCCCGCGAGAGGTGCGGGCACCGGTCCAGCGCTCAGGAATTAGAACTGCTTCAGCATCGTACCGAGCATCACGCGCTGATTGTCCGTTTCGAGGAACAGTACTTGGCCGGAGTTGACCACATAATACGCAAGCGGGAATGAAGCTCCGTCGGCGGCGGCGACCGTCGTGGTGCCGCGCCCATTTCCGTCAGGGGATGTAATCGTACTCTTGCCGGTCTGAACGTTCAGGCCCGTGACGGTTGCGCCGGTCGCGAAGTTGTTGAAGTCCACCGTACCGCTGAGCGCTGCGCCGCTGATTGCGAGCTGCGCCAGGACGTCCTGCTCGCCGGGGGTGTTGCCATTGGCCTGGCCCGCCAGATTGAAGGCGAACGCACCCGAAGGCTGCGACTTCGAGGATTGAAGGAAGGCAGTCCCGCTTGCAGTTGCGTTCGAGTCTGATTCGAGCATTAGAAGTTCCGACGAATCGGGCTGTGACGGATCAACAGGTGCGGTCACGTAACCAACCCAAGCGAAGGTACCTGCCGGCGTTGTGAATGAACTGGTAATGCGGCCTGTATTCTGATCTACAGCATAGGTGGTCGATTGTAGAGTTGCGTCCGACTGGAAATGAACGCCCCCATTATTGTTATCAAACACTCCGCCTGTGACGCTGCCGCTGGTCGACGTACCTCCGGTGCACCCGTTCGAAATGAAAACGCCGCCAGCGGCATACGGGCTCTGTGTGGCGCCGCCCATGGTGAAAGCAGAGTTGCCCGCGGGCAGCAGCGTTGCGTTGTAGCCGCCGGACGGAGCCGTGGTACCGATGAAAACGTCACCTGCCATGAATCCATTGCCGTCAATTTCGAGAAGATGGAGGTGATTGTTGCTCACGGGGAAATACGCAAAGCTCGCCGTGCCACCGGTGAGCGTCGTAAAGCTGTTGCTCTGGAATGCAAGGCCGGTGGTGCTGAAGGAACCCGTGAGCGTTGTATCGTCACTGGTTGCTGTTCCCGCGTCGTTTACATCCATTACGTTGCCGGTGGGCGCCAGAAGTCCGTTTCCGAAGCTGGTGAACGCGCCCGCAACGCCTACTGAAAGTCCATTGGCATCGAGACCGGAGAGCTGAAAGACATACGGCCCGGTAGCAAGGGCGGTTGTCGAGGTCTGTTGATCGATGGTGCCGCTGCCGGTTGCGCCTGAATTCAGGTTAATCAGCAGGGCATGTTGATTGGACGCGAGTGCGATTTGCCAGACCTCTCCCGTGCTGCTGGTGAGATCGACCGTTCCGCGGCCGTCAGGCCCGATGGAATACGTGCCGCCAAGCGTTTGCCCGACCGACGCGCCTTGTGCATCGACGAAGTCTTCCGTCCCAGAGACGGTTCCCGCGGCACCGTTGGCAGCAAATTCGCCGATGATGCCGAGAAAGCCGCTGGTATCGTCGCCGGCGTAAGAAAACGCGTAGTTTCCATTCAGGGTCTCGTTCGAAAAGATAATCGTCGCGGTTGCGTTGCCTGAATTGCCGCCAACAACGGCTGTGATTACGGTGGAGCCACCCGGCGGAGGCGACTGCGGAGCGATGTAGTTGCCATTGCTATCGATGGTGCCGTGCACGCTGTCACCACCGGCCGTTCCATTCACCTGCCACGTGACTCCCGTCGCCGCCGCGCCATTCACCGCCGCGGTAAACGTGGTTTGAGAGTCCGCTGGAATCGAAGCGGCAGCGGGACTGACGCTGACGGCTTGCGCCGAAGTAATCGTAGCGACAGCCGTGGCGGTGAAACCGCCCGAAGTAGCCGTCACGGAAACCTGCGCGGGACTCGGAACAGAGGATGGCGCTGTATAAACACCGCTCGAGGTGATCGATCCAGCGGAAGAACCGCTGACCGCCCAGGTGATCGTCGAGTTCGGCTGGCTGGGAACATAGCCGGTAAAGTCGACTTGAGCTCCAACGGGCACGCTGGCGGTAGCGGGATAGATCGTCAGTCCATTGGAGTTGGGCGTCGGAGTGCCGGAACCCGAACCGCCCGACGAGCTACTGCTACCGCTGCCACAACCCGTGATCCAGATAAGTCCTACAGCGCAAAAGGCGACGAACACCGCCGATTTCCGAAAGCGGCGAAAGGGCGGATGCGAACAGAGCCGGGTTATCAGTGGCATCCTTAAAGGCCTCCGTGCTGAACTTCGACCTGCGCGTCTGGGGCTGACTCCGTGTAGCCGAAATTTGCGCTATACCAAGTTCCCGGTTGAGCCTTGCGGTGTGTGATGCCGCGGACGGGGATGCCGTGCTCGTTGCGCAGCACGATAACGCGGCTTGGAGTGGTGAGGATGCGCGCCATCATGACGCTGCTGCGGCCGACCGTCTCCATCATGCCTATCACGGTGACGTTTTGACCGACCGAAATGCCGAGGTTCTTCGAGCTGGCTGCGGAGCCGAAGCCGAGGTGGGCGTCCACTACTCCGGCTGGCGTCTGGATCAGAATGTGCGTGCCGATCGGGCCGCTGTTCCCGAAGCCGTTGATCTTCTCGATGACGCCCTGAACCTTCACTTCCTTGGAAATGTCGTACGCTGGGACCATTGTGTTTCTCGTCGTGCTCGACGGCACGGTCTGCGCACCAATCCGGGCGGCCCCTGTAGCGGACAGAATCAGAACAGAACTAAACACCGCCAATGGCAACCTACGTCTATAACGATGAATCATCATGGTCTCCAAAACTCCCAGATCGAATCGCGCGAGTGCGGGACACAGCGTTTCCGCACGGTCGAAGGCGACTTCTACAATTCCAGATTTGCGACTGAAAAGTTCCCCGAAGATTCCCGGGCACGAGCCAGCGCCTCAACCACCCGATTGGACTAACTTTATCAAGAATGGGTTTCCGAAATATAAGAACCCTGCGGAGCCCGAAAAGTTGCCCTTAGCGCGGCATGCTGCCACCGAGAAATGACAACGCGCGGGAAGTACCGTGCCGCAGTGAGCCACACTTGAGGCTCATTCCGAGACAGCGCGTTACGATTGCACTCATCGTTCGCGGCATCGGGCTCAGTTTCGCAGCGGCTTTCCCGTTTTTAACGTGTGTGCGATGCGCTCCATGGTTTTGCGTTCACCGCATAAGCTGACGAAGGCTTCCCGTTCAAGATCGAGAACGTACTGTTCAGATACGCTCTGCGGCGCGGTTACATTGCCGCCCGCCAGAATGTACGCGAGCTTGCGCGCTACGACGGCATCATGTTCCGAAGCATATTCGCCACGAACCATCATGTGTATGGCAAGCTTCGCGGCCGCGAGAAACTCCTCGCCTAAAACGCGGATCGGCGCCGGTGCAGGCGGATGGTATCCGGCGCGAACCATGGCGAGCGCAGTTTGCTTCGCGTCGGCAACCTGTCGATCGCGATTCATAGAGATCGAGTCCGCTCGACGCAGAAACCCGAGCGAGCGCGCCTCTTCGCCGCTGGTGGAGACTTTCGCCATCGCAATCGTCTCGAATAGCGGCTTCAGCGCGTGGAAAAGATCGAGTTCCTCGCCCCCTGCGGCGTGCTCGTTCCCGCGGATGAGCATTTCCTTCGTACCGCCCCCGCCCGGAATCAATCCCACACCGGCTTCCACCAATCCCATATAGGTTTCGGCGGCGGCGTGGGTGCGCGCGCCATGAAGCGAGATCTCGCATCCGCCTCCGAGAGCCATGCCTTGCGGCGCGACAACAACTGGACCGGGCGCGTACTTGATGGCCATATTGCACCGCTGGAATTGGCGCACCGCGAGATGAATGTCGTCCCATTCGCCTTCCTGGGCGGAGATCAGAAGCAGCATCAGGTTCGCGCCGACGGAAAAATTTTGGGCTTGATTGGCGATCACCATGGCATCGAACTCAGAGCTGAGGCGGTTCACACCGGCCTGAATCATGGCGACGATGTCCGCGCCGATCGCGTTCATCTTCGAATGGAATTCACAGCACAGGACGCCATCTCCCAAATCGATCAGGCTCGCGCCGGAATTTTCCTGAACGAGACCCGTGCGTTCTTTCAGCGACTTCAGAACGATCATGCCGGGGAGTTCTTCGAGCTGTTTCAGCAAGGCGGTCGCAAAATCGAAGTAGCTCGTGCGCCCTTTTTCTGCGTCGTAGAAACGTTTTTTTGGCGAGGCGAGGACCTTCTCGACAACCGCTGGAATAGACTTGCCCTCGCGATCGAGCGCCTTCGCCATGCGCTCGACTCCAATCGCGTCCCACACTTCGAATGGGCCGAGTTCCCAGGCAAAGCCCCAGCGCATCGCACGATCAACGTCGATGATCGAGTGCGCGATTTCCGGCAGCCGGCGAGCAGCGTAAAGGCATGTTTCGCTAAGCGTCGACCAGAGCAATTGGTTTGCTTTGTCGCCGCCTTTGCCTTCGAGCGCGGGACCGGCCAGCATGCGAAGGCGCTGGCGCGTGTCGTCGATTGCCTTACCGGCTTCAATCGAACCGAATTTCGCCTTCTGACGCGGGCGGTATTCCATGGTGTGCCAATCGAGAGTGAGAATTTCCGATTCGCCGCCCTTCTTCACGCGCTTATAGAATCCGGCGCCGGTTTTTTCGCCGAGTAGCCCGCGCTTCATCATTTCTTCGACAAGCGGTGGAACGCGATACATCTCGCGCGACTCGTCGTCTGGGATATTTTCATAAATATTGCGCACGACGTGAATGAGAACGTCGAGGCCCACAATATCGGCGGTTCGAAATGTCGCGGATTTCGGCTGCCCGATCGCGGGACCGGTGCAGGCGTCGACTTCCTCGATGGTCAGGTCGAGAGCCTGCATTTGCCGCAGCACGTTGAGCATCGAAAATGTGCCGATGCGATTAGCAATGAAATTCGGCGTGTCC
>JBOGNK010000020.1:0-15522 GCA_050747085.1 Candidatus Acidiferrales bacterium | reverse complement strand
CGTTGATTCCGCCCGCGGCGGCGCTGCCGAAAATGGGGATGGTGATTTCTCAGGCTGCCGCCGGTTGGCAAGCGCGCGCTGAAGCGCTTCGCTCGATCGCTTTCGATGCGTCGGCTGAGCTTGAACTTCAGGCAGCGTACGAGGCGACGCGGGAACCGCGGTTGCTGCTCGAAGCGGCGCAGGAGGCAATTGCCGCCGATCACGTGGGCGCCGCAATCGTCGCCGTGCGCCAAATCTATCCGCAGCTCGAGTCGCATCCTTTCAACGAAATCCCGTTGCCCGTATGGAAAATTGCATATGCGCTGCCGTACCGCGCATCAATCGCGCGCTGGTCGTCACGCGTCGGAGTCGATCCGCTGCTTGTTGCAGGGCTCATGCGGCAGGAGTCGGCCTTTGAGAAGGCGGCGCACTCAAACGCGAACGCGATGGGCCTGATGCAGCTCGAACCCGAAACCGGACACCGCATGGCGCACATGGTCCGGCTCCGTTATTCCCAGGAGCGCCTGTTCGACCCGGATTACAACATACGGCTCGGCACATACTATTTGTCGCAGCTTGAAAAACAATTCCGCAGCGTCGAGATGGCCCTGGCAGCGTACAATGCTGGCGAAGATCGCGTGGCGCAGTGGACCGCGGGCCAGACGTACCGCGAGCCTGCGGAGTTCGTCGATTCGATTCCGTTCACGCAAACGCGCGACTATGTCGAGGTCGTTGCGCGCAACGCCGCAATTTATCGGAGGCTCTACGGAGCGCATCATGAATCCCGCCACCCCGCAAAGCGCACCATCCCAAGCGCCAAGACAGAGAGCACGGCTTTCCACAAAAGCTGAGCAGTTTACCGAATCCGTCATTCGTGAAATGACGCGGCTCGCGCTGAAGCATAACGCCGTCAATCTGTCTCAGGGCTTCCCCGATTTCCCCGCTCCCACTGAAATCAAGGCGGCGGCGCAACAGGCCATCGCCGCGGATATCAATCAGTACGCCATTACCTGGGGCGCGAAGAAGTTTCGCGACGCGATTGCCGAAAAATTCCAGCGCACGCAGGGCGTGCCAGTCGATCCTGAGCGGGAAATCACGGTTTGCTGCGGTTCCACCGAAGCGATGATGTCGGCCATGATGGCCATCATCAACCCCGGCGACGAGGTGGTCGTATTCGAGCCGTTTTATGAAAACTACGGGCCCGACGCTATTCTTTCCGGCGCCACTCCGCGATTCGTCAAACTCCGCGCGCCGGATTGGACGTTTGATCTCGACGAGCTTGCCGCCGCTTTTGGTCCGGCAACGAAAGCCATCATTCTGAACACCCCGAATAATCCAACGGGGAAGGTCTTCGAGCGCAGGGAACTTGAAGCCATCCGCGACTTGTGCGTGCGCTGGAATGCGTTCGCAATCACGGACGAAATCTACGAGCACATGCTCTACGACGGCGCGGCGCATATCTCGATGGCATCGATCGAAGGCATGCGCGAGCGCACGGTCACGATCAACGCGCTGTCGAAGACCTATAGCGTGACGGGATGGCGCGTCGGCTGGGCCATTGCCGCGCCCGAAGTCACGGCCGCGATTCGCAAGGTGCACGATTTTCTGACGGTCGGCGCCGCGGCTCCTTTGCAGGATGCCGGAGCGGTCGCGTTGCGCTTTCCGCAAAGCTATTACGATACGCTTGCAAAAGAATACGCACTGCGCCGCGAACGGCTGCTCGGCATTCTAAGCGGCGCGGGCTTCCGCTGTTTCAAGCCGCGCGGCGCCTACTACATCATGACCGACATTTCGGCGTTCGGTTTTCCCGACGATGTCGCTTTTGCGAAATATCTGGTCAGCGAGATCGGCGTGGCCGCCGTGCCCGGGTCGAGTTTTTATCGCAATCCCGCCGACGGGCGCACGCATCTCCGCTTCACCTTTTGCAAGACGGGAAAAACCTTCCAGGCCGCCGCCGACCGGCTCAGCAAGCTGCGCGCCTGATGTCGACGCCCGGAAAATCAAATGATCTGCACTTCCTGCCGCTTATGCTCGCGGCTCTCGGCGTTGTTGTCTTCCTTGGCGGATTGATCCTGGGCAGCCGGTATCTTCGTTCCAGCGGATTAATGGCGTCGCACGAAGCTGTCATCTCGAAACTACAATCGCCCTTCGAGAATCCGCACGGCTATATTGTCGCCTCATCCGCCGTCGCCATCTGCGGAGCTCTGATGTTGCCGGTGGTGCGATCGGTATTCCTCGGCTTGCGCGAAGCGGGCGGAATGGCATCGATCACATCAGTGATATCGGGCATCGGTTCACTGCTGCTGGCGCTTGGTTTCCTCGGTGAGATAGCGCTTGGCTGTCTGACGCGGTTGTGGAGCATGTACGACCAGGCCCATATCGTCCTGGCATTCGCCACGCTTATCGCAATCGCAGCAGGACTCGCCCTCTGCCTCGCATTGGCCGCGCGGCTCCGCGGGAACTATGGCCTGTTATTGCTTGCTGCGGTCCAATTGCTCGCCGTCGCCACCTTGATCTACATGGTCTTCAACCCGAATTTTCCGCCCGAGCGCTCCTTTCTGACCAGCCTCGCGTTCCTCGAATGGTTGCTCTGTTTGAGCTTCATCGTCTCTTTGCTTGCGCTCGTCGCGTCCGTCACCTTCCCACCGTTCAACGATCTCAAGTCCGGCGCAAGCCCAGATCCGGCGACTCAATAGCTCATCAACATTGGTCCGCCTGCGCCAAATGCACTCACGCGTGTATACACTCGCCGGCACACGCCCTCCGTTCACCAGTGCATGGCGCAGTACGATCGCATCGAAGGCTTGTGAAGCGCCGTAGGCGCGATTGTACTTAGCCCGGCACGGAGCCTTCCCGCCGCAGCGGAGTGCCGGGATCCGGACGCGGCCGAAAAATTAAGTCTCCCAGAGTCCCGGAGGGACGATTGACCGCTCGGCGCACCTGGGATTTCTCTGCGTTTTTCAAATTCCAACATGCCCGATTACTGCGAGTTCTGGCGAATTTCGGAGTTTTCTCGGATACTGAAGTTAGGGACGGTGGGTTGTAGCGAGATCCGCCCGTCCCCGCACCGTCGCTGCTGCTTATTCCCACCCGCCCTCCGGCGGCGTACGGCGTCGAATCATTTCGCAACACATAAGTTTCTCTGAATTGGTGACACATCGATGGCTTGCCGCATTGAAGACTACGCTCTCATAGGCGATCTGGAAGCTGCCGCGCTTGTTTCCAAAGAAGGTTCAATCGACTGGCTGTGCTGGCCGCGCTTCGACTCCGAGGCTTGCTTTGCCGCGATCGTCGGCGAGCCGGAGAATGGCCGGTGGCTACTGGCTCCCGCCGGTCCTCCCAAGCGGGTTCGTCGGCGATACCGCAAAGACACGCTCATCCTCGAAACAGATTTCGACACGGACAAAGGGTCCGTGACTGTCATCGACTGTATGCCTCCGCGCGAGAAGCATTCGCACGTGATTCGTCTCGTGCAAGGCAGGCGCGGACAGGTCCCCATGAGGATGGAACTCGTATTGCGATTCGACTACGGCAAATCCGTTCCTTGGGTCACCAGCACGAAATCGGGCGTCATGCGCGCGGTCGCCGGGCCGAACATGACGATACTCCGAACTCCCGTGCCCGTTCGCGGCGAACATCTGAAAACGGTCGCGGACTTCACAGTTAAAGCGGGAGAGACGGTTCCGTTCGTTCTCACATATTCCGCGTCGCACTTGGCGCCGCCCAAGACAATCGACCCTCACACGACGTTGCAGCGTGCCGAGAAGTCGTGGCGCGACTGGATTCGCACCTGCAAGTATCGCGGCCCATGGAAAGACGCGGTCAAGCGATCGCTCATCACCTTGAAAGCTCTTACGTACTGGCCCACGGGAGGAATTATCGCCTCGCCAACTACGTCATTGCCCGAACACATTGGGGGAAGTCGAAACTGGGATTACCGCTTTTGCTGGCTCCGGGACGCTTCCTACACGCTGGAGGCGCTGATGGCGGCCGGCTATCAAACTGAGGCTGCCGATTGGCGTGACTGGCTCTTGCGCGCCATCGCCGGAAGTCCTGACCAGGTCCAGATCCTGTATGGCTTGGCCGGAGAGCGGCAAGCGCCGGAGTGGGAAGCCGACTGGCTTCACGGGTATCAAAAATCGAAACCGGTCCGGGTTGGGAACGCCGCCTCCGAACAGCTTCAGTTCGATATCTATGGCGAGATGATGAGTGCGCTCTATAACGCCCATTGTGGAGGCTTGAGCGAGACGCATTCGGAGGAAGACCTTCAAATTGCGCTGCTCGATCATCTCGAGAAAGTCTGGCGCGAGCCGGACGACGGCATCTGGGAGATGCGCGGGCCACGGCGTCACTTCACTCATTCCAAGGTGATGGCCTGGGCGGCATTCGATCGCGGAATCAAAATCGGCGAGCAGTTCCACTGCAAATGTCCGCTCGATCGCTGGCGCGCCATCCGCGACGAAATCCATGAAGAAGTTTCCAGCAAAGGCTATAACGAGGAAATCGCCAGTTTCGTGCAGTTCTATGGCTCCAAGGAAGTCGACGCCAGCTTGCTGATGATCGCGAAGACGGGTTTCCTTCCTGCCTCCGATCCCCGCGTGAAAGGCACCATTCGCGCGATCGAACGGCAGTTACTGCGGAATGGCCTACTCCTCCGCTATCGCACCGAATGTACGGAGGATGGCTTGCCCCCCGGAGAAGGCGTTTTTCTCGCGTGCAGCTTCTGGCTGGCCGACAACTATCTATTGATGGGTAACCGAGCCAAGGCGAAGCGGTTGTTCGCCAAACTCGTGCGCATACAGAACGATCTGGGACTGATGTCGGAAGAATACGATCCTAAGGCGAAGGTTATGCTCGGGAACTTTCCCCAGGCGTTTTCCCACATCGCGCTGATCAACACCGCGTTCGATTTAAGCCGCCCAGCCCGCGCGCGCGCCGCCCATGCCCACTCAAAGAAGGCGTGAACCGCGGCAGCGTCGGTCGGTATCGTAACGCCGTCCATTTCGGTCACTGCTCTAGGTCGGATCCGCGAAATGTCGGCCCGAGCTCAGCGCCGGAGGCGCGATTGTATTTAGGCCGGCACCAGCGAGGCTGCCGCAGGTACGTCCCGCGAAGTGCCGGTACAGAGACCGCACAATGTGAACACAAGTCCCAGGAGGGGCGATTGAAAGTGTTCTTAAGGCAATGCGGCGGTCCCGGATGACGTCCGGGTTCTGTGGCCGACCATCAGTCCGCGTCCGAGCACCGCTCAGCGAAACAAAAGCGAATGACGTTTAGTGGTGAACTTTGATCGATACACCTGTCGAACAAATTCTCGCGTAAGTACCTGTGGGAATCAGCGAAAGTTGGAATTTTGATCGATTCAACTTTGGAGCTGTTTTGAAGCGCGAAATTCTGCACTTTTAGGATGGTTCTAGTACCGGCCGATCTACGGTGTCGGTGTTCCCAGGTCAAACGATTGCAGCCAGTCGGGAATAGTGACGTTCCAGCGCCCGCCTGCCGGGGAAGGCGACTTTGCGACAATCGCGTCCCGTAGCCCGTTCAGTCCGGGTGGCTCGCCATGCACCAGGAACGTTTGCCGCGGCGGCGCCTGAAAACCGGAAAGCCAGCGCAGCAGTTCGCTTCGGCCCGCGTGCGCGGATAGCTCTCCCATGTCGACCACCTTCGCGCGCACCGGAACTTCTTCCCCGAAAATGCGAAGATACTTCGCTCCATCCAGCAGCGCGCGGCCCCGTGACCCTTCTGATTGATACCCGACGATCAAAACCGTGCTTCGCGAATCCGGTAAACGCTTCGCGAGATGGTGCAGAATGCGCCCGCCCGTCGCCATTCCGCTTGCTGAAATAATGATGCACGGCGAAACGACATCGTTGATCTTCTTCGAGTCCTCGACGCTCCGCGTCATATGAACTTCGCGCAGATTCAGCGGATCGTGATTGCCGCTGTCCTCTTCGCGAAGAAATTGCAGCTTGTGATCTTCACGATGCGCCGCATACAGCCCAGTAACGCTGATCGCCATCGGGCTATCCACATAAACCGGCAGCCGCGGAATGCGCTGCTGGTCTTCCAGCAAGCGCAGGTAATACATCAGCAGTTGCGTGCGATCGACGGCGAAGGCGGGTATCACCAACGCGCCGCCGCGCTTCACAGTCTGGTTCACTACGTCTGCGAGAATGTCTGTTACGTTGCCGTCGGGATGATCGCGATCGCCATACGTGGATTCGCAGAGCAGAAAATCGGCCCGCGTGGGCGGCTCGGGATCATCCAGGATCGCCGTGTTGTACCGTCCCATGTCGCCGGAGAAAACCACCAGAGTCTGCTTGCCATTTTCCGTGATGGTCAGTTCAAGCCACGACGCGCCCAGGATGTGCCCGGCGTGATGCGGCCGTACGGAAAATTCCGGGCTGATGGTGAATGCGTCTGCCCGTGGTACTTCGCGGAATTGTTGCAGCGTTTGTTGCGCGTCAGGGGTGGTGTAAAGCGGCAGTGGAGGATCGTGCCGGCTGTATTTTTTCCTCGCGGCGAATTGCGCTTCTTCTTCCTGCAGGTGCGCGGAGTCCGGCAATAGCAGATTGCACAGTTCGCGCGTCGCGGCATTTGCGTAAATCGGCCCGCGATAGCCGTGACTCACAATGCGCGGAAGGTAGCCCGTGTGGTCGATGTGCGCATGAGTCAGAACGATCCAGTTGATCGTGGCCGGGTCGACCGCGAATTTTTCCCAGTTGCGTTGCCCGAGAGCGGCTGAGCCCTCAAACAGCCCGCAATCGACCAGTAGTCGCTTCCCATTCGCTTCCACCAGATATTTCGAGCCGGTAACCGTCCCTGCGGCACCCAGGAAAGTAATTTTTGGCATAAGTGCGACATTCTAGACCGGATGCAGTGTAATTCCTGTGGATTTTCTGTCCGGCGTGCTCAAAGGGCTGGCGTCAAACGTCCCGGTCGGGACGTCTAACATCCGTGTGATATCCGGAGGGCCCGTGGCTGATTTCCTCGCCTTGCCTCTTTGCACCCCTCTGCCTCTTCACATCCCCTCGACCTTGACCCACGCGTATTTGGCTGCTTTATCAGGACAAATCCTTAACCAATCTACGCGCGTTGCCGGATGTGTGCCACGGCCGCGTCTCGTTAACTTGGAACTTCCAGGTCTCGCGAAGTTGTGGGTGCAATCGCCCCGGGGCCAACCACAAGAAACGAGGAGAATGCACATGGAAATCGAAAACGAATCCGAAAAGGGCCGCTCCACGGGTCAAGGAGGAGCCGCCGCTGCCCGCATGAAGGAACAGGGGGCGAATGTGGCGGAAGAGACCAAGAGACGAGCGACCGAAGCCGCTCAAACCGCGGCAAACAAAGTGGATCAACAGCGCGAGCGTGTGGCGATTGCGTTTGATAAGACGGCCGCGGCCTTGCAGCAGCATCGCGATAAGTTGCCGGATGCGGCTCAGACGGCCGCCGACAAAATCCAGTCTACGGCAGACTACCTGCACGAGCACGATGCCGCCGCGATGGGGGAGGACTTGAAGGAACTCGTCCGCCGCCACCCGGGGCCGATGCTGGGTGCAGCGGCGTTTGGCGGCTTTATGCTGGCGGTGATGTTCAGGCGTCGACGGTAATCAAAAAAACTAATCGTAAACAGGAGTCGAAGTTATGGCGCAACCGAATGAACGATCGATTCCCGAGGTATTCAGCGATATTGCACATCACATTCAGGAGATCATCCGCTCCGAGCTGCTTCTGGCAAAAGTGGAAATGAAGCAGGAGGGGCAAAAAGCGATTCAGCCGGTTGTGCGCCTTTGTGTGGGAGCGATCGTCGGCATGTTCGCTGTTGGTTTCTTTCTGCTGATGTGCATGTTTCTGCTGTGGCAGGTGTTGCCGTGGTGGCTCGGAGCGCTGATCATCTGGGTCGTTCTCGCGCCAATCTCACTCAGCTTGCTCAGTTCAGCCAGGATCGGACTGCGGCGAATTCATCCCACTCCGGAGAGAACGGTGCGGACTGTGAAGGAGAACGTGCAATGGGCGAAAGAGCAGATGCACTAGCCTCTCATATTCGGCAACAGCGGGAGGAACTCGGCGACAACATCCGCGAACTGAATTTCAGGATGAAGGAGGCCGTCGACTGGCGCTATCGGGTCCGCGAAAACCCGATTCGCGCCATGATCGCCGCCGCCGTCGCCGGCTTCCTGTTCCACGCGATCATTCGACGATAAACCTGCCCGCGCACGCCAGATTTGTTTCGTTGCAACAAGCGCGCCCACGTCATCGAAACGGGTGCGCTGTTCTTGCGGTGAATTTCGAAACCTTACCCGCGATCCTTCGGCCTCTTGCCGACGAAAAGGATGCGCGCGGTAGGTACGCCACGACGGAATCCTCCACCTGGGCGCAGGTTCTTGAGAAAACCGTTCACACGCCGGCGAGGCCAGCGCTTCGATGCGTTCGACCCCGTTGGCTTACTGCTTTTTTCGCTCCATTTTTCCATCCGCAATTTTCCTTGTCTCAGAATCGCGCGGCAAATCGTGCGCAACTTGACCGCGCCGCTTGACCGCTATACGCTCACCTTCGCTTTATAGCGATCTTCGTTACGTGAAACTCAAAACCGTCGCCGCCACATTGACTCTGTTTGTTTGTGTGCTGTCATCGCGCGCACAGAATTTACCCGGTGACTCGCTCGCTCGCGGCACGTGGGAGTTCGCTCCATTGGCCGGCGGAGGCTCCGGAGTCGGCAAATCGAGTAACACGCAATTCTTTTACGCTGGCGGACGTGCCGGATGGATTTTGACCGGGCAGCACCTACCCGGTTTACTGCGCGGGAATTTCGAATGGGCGGCCGATGTATTACCCGTTTACCTATTTTTTACGCCCGCGAATGGGACTGTTTACGGCGGCAGTTTCAAGCCCGTGATCTGGCAGTGGAATTTTACCAGCGGCAAACGGTTCGTCCCTTATGTTGCCGCGGCAGGCGGAATCGTCTTCACAACCCAGAACATTCCCCCCGGTGATACATCCTGGGTGAATTTCACTCCGCAACTGGTGATCGGCATGCGCGTTTTCCGACCGAATCGTCACGCGTTTTTCATCGAAGGATCAATCGCGCATCTCTCCAGTGCCAGCCTCGGAGCCCACAATCCCGGATACAACATCTCGCTGCTTTTCACGGTTGGTTATTCATGGTTCAGGCATCACAGGTGACTCAAACCGGGGTAATTTCCGCAGGGGTGAAGAACAGGCGAAGAAAAATCGCTCCAAAATGCAGAAGGCCCGCAGGGCGGGCCTTCCGCGGAGAAAGTCCACGGCCAATGCGCGGATGGCCGACGAACCCTTTCCTAGGCGCAGTCTAGTTTAGCGACGGAATCCAGTCAAGCGCGAAACAGCGCTTTCGATTGCACGCTAAATGGCTGTTTGTCAGCTAGATACGGGCAAATTGCTGGGCGTTGTGCAAAATCGCGACACTAGTTCATCCGGGGAGAGCCGTAGAAGTCCTCTGATTTTATAGGTTTACTGGCCAGCCCCAATTGCAGGATATCGAGTTCGCTGCTGCGGTCGAACACCTTTCCAGGCAGGACCATCTTCACTGCCATTCGGAATCCACCGAATGCCAGCCCAGAAATCAGAGCAAACAAACAGATTATTCCTGTGCCGACGATCGTTCCCACCACGACCGTGCCAATGTTCGGCTGCGTCAGTGAAAACGTCGGCGAATTCAACGTAAGCACTTCTCCCGATTCGAGATGCCCTAGGACAACAGCCGCGTCCTTCTCAGATCGCGCCCCAGCCAGGAAAAAGAGCGATGTGAGCGTGCGGTTTTCGTACAGAGTAGGCGCACTGCTTTTCTGTTTCGCCGCCGCGCGGTTCTTCTGCTTCAGATCCAGGGCTTTCGCGCCGGCTGTCTTCGCATTGGTCGCTTTTACATCGGTGACGATATCGAATTCTTTCTGCAGACCTTTCAGGTGACCGGCCGCGCTTTGTGGAGTCGGATAATCAACGATCAGCAGCGTCACGTCGCGTCCATTCACGCGATATTTCGCGAGTTCAGCTTCCGCGCCATTTCCAAATCCCAGCGAATCTCCCATGGGCACGGGGAAGAACTGATTCAGAACCGCCGGACCCAGAATGTAGTGTTCCGTTCGTGGAATGAGGCCTTTTTCAGGCAGTTCGCTCAGCAAAGGCGGCAGCGCATTCTGTTCCGCGTGCGGAGATACGACCCCAACAAGTGATCGAAGCTCCGCGCTTTTCCCGGGAAGTTCCTGACCGTGGATATCCACAACAAGATTCCCGACGAATACCAGGGCATGGTCTCCCGAGATCGCGCAGTACTCCGCCAGATCTCCTTGCAGCATGTCAGGCGTACGTAGCAGCGTGTATTCGCCGTAGGCGCCGCTCGCGTCCTTCATCTTGTACAGGGCAACGGTAATTTGGTTTGAGCCATTCGTGTAAGTCGCTTGCGTTCCCGACGAAAACCCGTAGTCCGCGGCCGCCGCAGCGGCAATGCCTGGTTGTGGTGAAAGACTGCTGCTGTTCGACTGATTCCATCCTGCGAATGACGAGGGCAAGAGTGATTGCGCCGTGGATTGAGCCGCTGCGGGCAGGCCGAATACCAGGACTGCCAAAACCACGACCAGAGCCACAGAAAGGCACAGCAGCCCTCGAGTAATCTGATTCTTCAGTTCAGCCCTCAATCCCTTCCCCTTTTTCAATACCGTGGCACAGCTTGCCCAATTTTACAAGTTTACAGACACCGGCGCGCCGAACTGAGTTCCCCAGCGGCATCCCGCGCCCGCATCTAGCGGAATGCTCAAAACGCGGCGGCTGCCATGGCTTCCGGTCTCGCTCCGGCAAGTCCTGCGCCAGCGCCCAACCGCTTCTTAACGTGATGGTTACAACACAAACGGCGCTGATTCTGCGCTGTCTCGTTGGAAACTTCCCGTGGAGTCGGCTACGCTCAATCTGAATCCCGGAAAAATCACGGCCAATCCAGCTGCATTCCAAGGAGGAGTAAATGGCTCCCGCTCCGGTTTTGAAGGCCACCACGGCACAAGCTGAAACATTTGCCGGCGTCACGTATCACGTCGACGGAGAACTCGTTCCCGTGCTGACCGTCGAGATTTCGTCGGTGCCTATCTATTTCGAGCACCACATCCTTCTCTGGAAAGACGTCCAGACGCAAATCGGCGTGAAGTCTCTCGCCGGGGCGTTCAAACGAGTCCTTTCCGGCATGCCGGTCTTCATGACGGAAGCAAGCGGCCCGGGACGCATCGCGTTCAGCCGCGACGGCGCCGGCCACGTCTTCGCCATGCACCTGAAACAAGGGCAGGCGCTCGACGTTCGCGAGCATCAATTCCTGGCCGCCACCGATCAGCTCGACTACACATTTGCGCGTGTGAAAGGCGTAGCCAACATGCTGATGGGCGGCACAGGCTTTTTTATCGACACGTTCACCGCGCACAAGGGCGATGGCATCCTTTGGCTGCATGGCTACGGCAACGTGTTCGAAGTTTTCCTGAACGTCGGCGAGAGCATCGACATTGAGCCCGGCGGCTGGGTCTACAAGGACCGCAGCGTCACAATGCAAACGCAATTTCAAAAAGTCTCGACAGGCCTGTTCGCCAGCGCGGGCCAGCTGGTGTGGAACCGTTTCACCGGACCGGGCCGCATCGGCTTGCAATCCATGTACATCGGGTTGGGAACGGCCGAATAGGTCAGCACACACATTCCACAATCTCGATGTGCGGCTGTACGCAGCCTTCCATTAACAGCGCGAGATCATCAATGGGTGATTCGTCGGAATCGCCGCAGGACGTTCGTCACTCCGCGCGTCAACCGTTACTGTGGCTGAACCACACGCGCGAGGATGTCCGCCATCGTCAGGCCGGGCGAGAACGTGATGTCCACCTCGAATCGGATCGAGTCAACATTCCCCGGTCCGCCAAACGTCTGGCTCCGGCTCGTGTGTGCCTTCAGCACGTGCAGTTCGCCCTTCGAGACTTGTATGTCTTTTGCTTCGCCGACCGCCCGCACGCGTTGCTCGTCTGAAATATCCGTAGGGTAATAGGCCGCGTTCACCACCTCTTCCGCGCGGTGTTCGTCGTCCACGGAATCGACGAAGAAAAATGTCCTGTCTTTCCGATTCACTACGTCCGCAGCGGAACGCCCGTACGCCGGAACGATGATGCGGTCGTTGTACGCGTGATAGGGAGGCGTTGCGATCTGCGAAAACTCAAGCGTGTCGCCATCGCGCTGCTCAGCGGGAGCAATCTCGATCACCCATCCTGCGTCCGGCGCATTCGAAGGTGGCACCAGCTCAAAAACGAGCCCATGACCGATACTCTGCACGAACGTTTTGCCGTGCACGATCTCGCCGGTTATGTGGAAATCGACTTTCTCCGCCTCCGCCCGCGTGTCCTTCTTCTTTTGCGAGCCGAGAATCCATGACGCAGCAACTGGACCGCGCCCCGGTGCCGCAGCAATCGGCAGACAAAGTGTCAGGAAAGAAGCGGCCAGCGCCACCACCGTCCCTGCGGTAAGGATTCTGCGAGGCATGCACGCGAAATGTTAGGCGAATCTTGCGGCGCGAGTCTATCGTAAATTCTCAAAAAGCGCGGCGAACCGCCGCAGGGAGAGCTGTTCGGCACGCGCATCCGGCCGCAGTTCGCAGGCCTCCAACGCCGACCGTACGCGCTCGTCGCCCCCCAGAGCGCGCAGATTGTTGCGCAGCGTTTTCCGCTTTTGCGCGAAGCACGTTTGAAGGAACGTCAGAAAGTTCGCCTCGTCGGCAACCGCAATTGTGGCCCGCTCGCCGGGCAAGTTCATCCGCAGCAGCGCCGAAGCGACGCGTGGCGGCGGGCGAAATGCTCCGGGCGGTATGCGCAGAACGATTTCGGGCTTTGTGTAGAACTGGCATAGCACCGAAAGGTAGCCATAGTCGCGCCGGTCAGGGTGTGCCGCGATTCGCGCCGCCACTTCGAGCTGCACAACGATGTGGATCGAGGTGATCTGCTCGGCCCAGCGAAACAGGTGCCTCAAAATCGGCGACGTTATGTAATAGGGAAGATTGCCGTAGATTCGGAACCGTTCCCCCGAGCCAGCCAGCGCAGCGAGATCCAGAGCCAACACGTTGCCGTGGACAACCGTGACGCCCATCCATGCGCTGGGATTTTCCGTCCGCCGTTCATCGAGGCGACGGGCAAGCGACGGATCCGTTTCGATCGTGACGACACGCCGGGATTCGCCTGCCAGGGACTGCGTCATTTCTCCGTGGCCGGCGCCGATTTCGATCCACGTTTCGCCTGCGACGAGCGGCAGCGTCGCCGCGATCTTGCCGCGCCATCCGCCTTGCAGGAAATGTTGACCCAGCTTCTGCCGCGTCATAGCCGCATGAGTCTAGCAAGATTCCGCCCATGCGGTGCCGCCCCTGAAATCGTTTGCTTCATCCCCCTTTTTTGCTGCGCCAGACGAACGTCCCGTATAGAATTCCCATCGATGACCTTTTTCTCGAGCGATCGGAATGCTGAGAACCGCTCAGCCCTTGGCACGCTCGAAGCACGCGTGATGGAAGTTCTTTGGCTGCGCGGCGAAAGCAGCGTCCGGGACGTTTCCGAGACCATCGATCGCCCGCTGGCCTACACGACGATCATGACCACTCTCGAGAGGCTGTTCAAAAAAGGCTTGCTGAGCCGCTGCAGGGCCGGCCGCGCGTTTCTGTATTCGCCGGCAATCAATCGAGAGGAATGGCAGCGCCGGCGGGCGGGCGGATTGGTTGCCGCCTTTCTCGATGGCCGCATCGCTTCGCGCGAGCTGTTGGTTTCCAGCCTCCTCGATGCCATCGGCCACCACGACGCCGCGCTCCTCGAGGAACTCGAAAAGAAAATCCGGCTCAGGCGCAAACAACT
Source organism: Candidatus Acidiferrales bacterium (assembly GCA_050747085.1). Classification (GTDB taxonomy): domain Bacteria; phylum Acidobacteriota; class Terriglobia; order Acidiferrales; family UBA7541; genus Palsa-295. Next base: position 1,663 of record JBOGNK010000020.1, on the reverse strand, counting down.
TGCGGATCGGAGCCGGTCATGATTCTTTCCTACTGGTTTCGGCTGGCTTCTCTTTGCTTCGCCGGTTTCTTTATCGTCCACGCCGCGACAGGTGCAGCCGTCTGGTTTGCGGAAACTCGCGCGATTCGTTTCGCGGAACGAATTACGGCGCGTTCCGCCGCCCGTCTGCTGTTCTGGATGAGGGTCCTACCGGCGGCAGTTGCCGTCGCGTTCGTCGCCGGAATTTGCGCGCCCAGCTACCTGCGATTCGAGAAAAATGCGTCGGGCGAAAAGGTCGGCTTCGCGTGTCTGGCTCTGGCCCTGATAGGAGCGCTCGTCTGGGCCGCGTCGTTCTTTCGCGTGGCGCGCACCCTCGTCCGCTCGGCACGCTTCACGCGCCTTTGCCGGCGTACCGGCCGATCCGTTCGACTTGCGGCCAAGTCCAGCGAAATACTGGTTATCCATAGCCGTAGCCCGTTCCTGGTGCAGTCAGGGTTGCTGCGGCCTTACATCGTCATTTCAGGGGGCCTGCTGAACAATTTCTCGAGCGCTGAACTCGAAGCTGCCCTGCGTCACGAAAACGCGCACTGGACCTCGCGCGACAATTGGAAGCGCCTGCTGGTTGCATTTCTGCCTGAAATTCTGCCGGTTGGCCGGGGTTTCGACCTGTTGGAACGAGGCTGGTCGAAGTTCACCGAACGCGCGGCAGATGATTGCGTGTCTGCGCAGGGCGCCGGATCGGCCCTCTCGCTTGCCGCGGCTCTGCTTTGCTTGGCGCGGATGCGAGCCACCATGGGCCCGCCTCTTTGGATTCCGCGATCCGTATCCTCGCTCGCCGGCAACGACGATCTTCCTGGCCGCATTCAGCGGCTGCTCACACCTGCGCCGGAGGTGCCTTTAATCCGTTCGGGCTACTCGCGTCGCGTTCTCTGGGGCGTTGGAACAGCCGTCGTTACGGCGACCCTAGCTGCCGTTGCGTCCCCCGTCTTGCTCTCTTCCGTTCACGAACTGCTCGAGCATCTGCTCCGCTAAGGAATCAGAACGTCAATTTGGCGAGGAATTGTATCTCTCGCGCTGTAAGCTGGTTCGTAACACCCGCGAGCGGCTCGCCAAAGCCGGCCCCTGCTGTCGTACCGTTCCCATACGTCCCGTTGAAGCCGACGAAATTGGGATGATTGAACACGTTAAATGCCTCGACCCGCAGATTCAGCCGCACATGCTCGTTGAATGAGATGGGCCGCTCGACGAACGGCGAGAAGTCGTAAATCGGCGTTCCGCGGCCCGTGTTGCGTCCAATCACCACGCCATTGATGACGGGTCTATCGGTGGTCGCTCGTGTATCACCGCTGTTCGTCGATCCTGTCACGACGTTGTACGGCAAACCCGAACCCAGCGTGGCTACTCCTCCGATATGAAACTGAAAAGGAGCCGCATAAACGCCGCTCAGCACAAATCGGTTCCGCTGATCGTAGATCGCGTCGCCGATCTCCTCTCGGCCCGTGAAATTCGGATCGTTCGGGTTTTGGCCGGGAATGTCTGGATCGACCGTATCGATCGCGTGCGACCAGGTATAGCTCGCCAGCAGGGAAATGCCGTTGCTGAATCGCCGGCTCAGATCCACGTCAAGCGCGTTGTAGTACGCGACCCCGTCGTTTACGTCGCTTTGAATCACGCTGTACGCCGG
>JBOGNK010000019.1:0-23673 GCA_050747085.1 Candidatus Acidiferrales bacterium | reverse complement strand
GCGTAGATGGCCCTCGAAGACTGATGATACGCGCAGCTCCCTCCCAGGCACGCAGCTCCTGATGAACCATTGAGCGTGTTCTCGATAACTCCGTTTGTCCCGCCATCCACCACGATGTAACTGCGGTTGGTCACATTGATTGCGCCCGAATTGCCCGTCCAATAGGGAGCCTTGAAGACCGTGCCTGCCTCAAACAAGATCGTAATGGGGTGACCGCTCGTCCCGCTGCCCTGAGCCGTCAGCATGCCGGCGCCTGCAGTTCCGGTAAACGTTCCGCAAAGATGCACCTTTGTGCCCGGGCCAATCTTGCCCGCGGCGGTTCCCCAATTTGCGGCGGTGTTAAATCCCGCGGCGGAAAGCAGGGGCGTTCCAGTGCAACTTCCCGTTGCACTTCCTGATTGCGTAACGTAAACGTTCGCGGCCTGGCCGTGCGCGACCCCGGCCATACACCAAGCAAGCGCCACAATCGGCATAATCCGTCGCGAAACCCGACATACGAGTGAAAACACCTTTGCCCCTCCAGAACTGTCTTTGCAGTCGAGCACATCCTACGTGCCGGCGGGGGACGCAACAACTGTTCTGAGGTTCAGCTAGCCCACTGTCCAAGGGAGCCGGACGCGAGGGCGATCGACTAGACCTCTGTGCTTTGTTGTGGTCTTCATTGTGCAGGCTTGGATCAACTTCTGCCGTCCGAGGGACCAAGCTACGGCTAAGACAGGACGGCTGAAGGGTTTACGGTCGATTGGCAATCTCTAGATTCGCAGGCACGTGCTTCAAGGAATTCGCGGTGCCACAATTCAAGCGTTAGAAGGCTAAAAACCTCCTTGCTATACGCTCCGGAGGCCTGGTTCCGTCTGAGCAGATCCTCGACCGCAGAGCGATTGAAATAACCGCGGTTGAGAGTCCGACGGTCAAACAGAACGTCATGAACCCACGATTTCATCCCATTCCCCAGCCATGATTCATATGGGACCGGGAACCCCGCTTTTCGTCGGTCCAGGATCGGCTTGGGAACGCGAGAGGACAGTGCCTTCTTGGCGATGTACTTCGTTGTGTTCCCCCGCACTTTGTGGCGAACCGGCAGTGAAGCCGCAAATTCCAAAATGACGTGATCAAGAAGGGGCACTCGAAGCTCAACGGAATTTGCCATCGTCATTTTGTCGGCTTTGACCAACAAATCGTCGGGGAGCCACGTCTTGGAGTCGATATACAGCATGCGATCGACAACCCCGTATTCTCGTGAGGTCGCGTGACAACGTCGAATCGGTTCCAGCGAAGCCGGTTTGTCGATTTGGCTGGCGAACGCCTGTGAATACAACGTTCGAAACTCGGAATTGAAATAGTGCAGAGGGCTTGAGGTGCGGCTGTAGTAGTAATCCTCGAATGGCAAATCCACGAGCGGCAGATACTTTGATGCTCTTCCTGAGCGGACAAGCGAATTTGCGCCAGAGAGCAGAGGCATCCATTGGGGATTGAGCGCTTTGAGCATCGGTTTCAGCCGCTCAAACCAAGAGATGTTTCGATACGTGCTGTAGCCGGCAAACGCTTCGTCGCCACCCTCGCCCGAGATCAAAACTTTAACGTACTGGCTGGCCAGCTTCGAGACGTAAAAGAGTGCGATGGCCGGCGGTTCGCATACCGGTTCCTCCATATGCCAGATGTACTTGGGCATGAAGTCGACAAATTCTCGCGATGAAATCGTAATCTCATGATGATCCGTTCCGAAGGTTGTCGCGGCAAGTCGCGCGAATGGCCGCTCATCGATCACCCCCTGCCCCTCGAACCCAACCGTGTAGCTGCTTAGCGGCTGACTCGTGTTTGCGCTCGCAAGACTGAGCATGGCTGTGGAATCCACGCCGCCGCTGAGAAGGAATCCCACAGGCACATCGCTGATCATGTGCAGATCGACTGACTCCGCCAGGAGATTGAGAAGCCTCTTCTCCGTTTCCGATTCGGAGAGTTCCTCGCCTCTCTTAGAGAAATCGAGATCCCAATACTTGTGGATTTCCGTCTTGCCGTCTTTAGCGAGCAGATAATGGCCAGGTGCGAGCTTGCATACGTTCCGAAGCGGTGTCTCTTCCCCGGGCACGTAGTAAAAGGTCAGAAAGCGATCGATCATCTGCGGCGAAACTTCACGCTTGACCTCTGGCAGCGCAACGATGCTCTTGATCTCCGAACCAAACGCCAGAAATTCGCTGTCCTTGTAATAGTAGAGGGGTTTGATACCGACGCGGTCTCTGGCGAGGAGCAGCGACCGTTGTCTCTCGTCCCAAATGGCAAATGCAAACATTCCCCGCAGCTTCTCGACGCAGCGCGGGCCCATCTCCTCGTATAGATGGACAATCACTTCCGTATCGGATTCGGTGCGGAACGTATGGCCGCGCTCTATCAAGCACGGTCGCAGTTGGCGGTAGTTATAAATCTCGCCGTTAAATACGATCCAGACCGAGCCGTCTTCGTTTGAGAGGGGTTGATGACCCGTGCTGAGATCGATAATCGAAAGGCGCCGATGCCCCAGAGTAATCTGGCGTCCGCAATAGCTGCCTTCGTCATCCGGACCGCGATGCTGTATCGGGTCGAGCATCCGTCGCGCGATCGACGTGTCGCCGCGCGACCCGGGCGAGAAAGTCAGCTTTCCACAGATACCACACATGCCGTTATGTCGCTCCTCTCATGCAAAGCCGCAAGGAATCGATCGATACGCGCCGCATCTTTACCCGGCAGCTACCGCCGGCGCAGCGAACGATTTGTGGGCAGATCCGGTGGCCGGTTTGAAGCTCCTGCCCATAGAAACGTAATCGAATCCCTGGGAGGTCACCTGCTCCGGCGAAAGCATATTGCGACCGTCGATAACCAACGGGCGCGCAACGATCTGAAAGACCCGCGACCAGTCGATATCGCGGAATTCGTCCCATTCGGTCAGTAGGAGAACTGCTTCGGCATTCTCCGCAGCATCGTACGGATTGGAACAATATTGAATTTCTGGAATCTCCCGGTTAGCCTTTTCCGTCGCTTGCGGATCGTAGGCCTGCACGCGTGCGCCCTCCGCGATCAGCCGCCGAAGGATTGCCAGTGAAGGTGCGAAGCGGACATCGTCCGTATTGGGCTTGAACGCAAGGCCGAGGACGGCGATCGTTTTGCCGCGCAGTACCCAGAGTTCTTTCTTGATACGGGCCACGTACCGCTCAATGCGAGCGATATTGATTTTCTCCACTTCGTCCAGCAACGAGAAATCGCAGCCGAGCTTTTCGCCGATCCGCATGAATGCTTGCAAGTCCTTGGGGAAACAAAACCCGCCAAATCCAATCCCAGGACGCAAGAATGCCGGCCCGATGCGTCGATCCATGCCGATCCCTTCCGCCACTCTCTCAACATCCGCACCCGCCGCCTCACACAGATCGGCAATCATATTGATGAATGAAATCTTCATCGCGAGGAAGGAGTTGGAAGCGTGCTTCACTAGCTCGGCGCTGCTGGTATCCGTAATCACGAATTTCGGTCCGGCCTGTGTCGGACATGCCGAATGCACCGGACATGCCGTGCGCTGCTCCAGCACCGGCTCGTAAATTTCATGCATCAGAGCGATCGATCGGGTCGATTCAGCGCCAACGACGATGCGATCCGGATGAAAAAAATCCTCGACGGCCGAGCCTTCTCGAAGGAACTCGGGGTTCGACACCACGTCGTAATCGAGCCCGTTGGTGTTGTAGATCGACAAATGCTTTGAAAGCCGCTGAGCCGTTTGAACGGGGACCGTGCTCTTTTCAATCACCAGTCGATATCCGCGCGCCTGCTGCGCGATTTGCCGGGCCACTGACTCGATGGCGGAGAGGTCCGCCTCGCCGTTCTCGAGCGGAGGAGTCCCCACGCAGATGAATAACGCCGAACCTCGGGCGATTGCGTCGTCGGACGTTGTAAATTGCAGACGTCCGGCGTTGCAGTTACGTTCGACGACGGTGTCCAGATATGGCTCAAAAAAAGGGAGCTTGCCACTCTTCAAGCTACCGATTTTCCCGGTATCGTTGTCCGCGCAGTAGACGCGGTGGCCAATCTCAGCAAGGCAGGCTGCTGTCGTGAGTCCCACATATCCGGCTCCGATTACGCCGATTTCCATCTCTCCCCCTCCAGTAACTCTCTCAATTGGAATGCGACTTAAACTCGACCGCGGTTGCAACGTTGCACCGCACCATTCCCGGTCATAACGTTCGCGGGTTGCTAGCTGACATATGCGCGTAACCGCCGAAGCAGATAGAAGCCGTCCGAGATTGGCCAAGCCGCTCGCGGTACGGATGTGAATCCCTCACGCATGTGACAGCGTACCGATTCCCGAGTGGATGCTGCGCAAATGACTTCGGTGCACAAGGACGCCTCAGATACGCTCGTCGAGAGCCCTGGCAAAGTTTTGGTCAGGACCCAACGTTGCGGCACAGGCAACTAAAGCGGCAAATCTCATCTCTTGCTACTGCCAGATGCTGTCGAGGAGGAACAGTCTGCGAAGCTGTTGCTTTCTCGTGTAGCGAATCAAGGCTTGGTCCGGTACTCTTTGGAGCTTTGTGAAATACCCCTGCAGGTACCCATACATGAGCCCGGCTCCGCTGATAACATACGGCTTCCGGCGCGCGCGGCCAAGGCACTTCAGAGCCATGAACAGCGGATGATAGCCAGTGATGTAGTTAGCGCGGCCATTCTTCACCGCGTTGCCCCAAATGCCGTTCGTCGCACCTGTGGGCCGTGCCTGTAAAACCGGAAGATGCGAGAAGCTTCGTGTCGTCCACCCGAGCATGTTTGCCTTTAGTTCGTCGACCGTGTCCCAGCCCGGCGCCTTCAACAATCCACCGATCGCGTCCCAGCAATCACGACGGTAAATCTTCGTTGCTCCCCGGACGTGAAATAAAGGATTCGGTTCGATAAACATCGCACCATCTTGCATGTGGCCCACCGAGCCGCCGCCGATGCCAAGGCTCGGGTCGCCTCGGAATTCAGCGAGGCAGTTCTTGAAATATTCCGGGCTCAAAACCAGATCGCCATCGAGCTTGACTATAAACTCCCAATCCGGCACCCGCAGGTGCTGGTAGCCGCTGTAAAATGCGTCGATGACTCCCGTTCCCGGCTCACGAAAGCCGCGATCGGGACGACGGACGAGTGTGATCCAAGGGCAATCTCGTGCACGTTCCTCGATCACACTTCCTGTGCTATCCCGCGATCCGTCATCCACGATGATCCACTGTGAAGGAACGCACTCCTGCCGGATGACAGACTCAATCGTTCGTCCGATCAAATCACCTTCGTCGCGAACCGGCGATATCACGACGTACTTGGGCTCTTTTTCCACAGCGCGAGGAAGTTGCTGCCCAGTAGCACGCAACGCAGCTGCAATGAGGGTTTGTTGGGGGAATGAGGGCGTCACGATCGGGCAACCGGGGCCTCAGATGCATTCCGAGGCTTAGACGGTTGGCGCTCCGGCGCGTCAACCGCTGACGTGTCTTCTAAGTGCTTCACCTTAGCGAGCTGATCTACGAGGGCCAAATATTCGTGCTGCCTCACACCCCAGTTGTGGGCCTCCACATGCTTCTGCGCGTTGTTGACCAGTTCCGCGCGAAGTTCGGGCCTGCGGTGCATCTCGAGAATGGATTCGGCTAACTCCACGTCGTCCCCAGGCGTAAAGAACCTCACCATGGACTCGTCGAAATAATAGCTATGCACGCTCGTTCGGGAGACGATCAGGGGAACGCCAACCGCCATGAACTCGAGAATCTTCGTGCTCGCGGCTTCGTTCGCAAACCGCGAACGCGCTTGCTTTGGCTCAATCGCCAGGTCGGCTGAGGACATGACCCTCGCTATTTGAGTGGCCGGGACCGAGTTCGGAAACAGTATTCTGTCGCTCAATCGCAGCTTTGCGACGAGATCGATCAAATCCGGCTTGCTAGGCCCGGCACCATAAATGTGGAATTGAGCGTTGGGCATTTTGTCGGCGACCCGGGCAAACGCTCGTATCGCGACGTCTACTCCCTGGTACCAATTCAAACTGCCCGGGTACACGATTAGGAATGTGCCATTCCGGGCTTGCCGGGGATATGAATGAAAAATACGCGGATCCGGATAATTCCGGATCGTCGTAAGCCTTCCCAAACGGGCAGAGCGGGACAGCAAGCGCTCGTACCAGATGTGATTGGCGATGATCGTGTGCGTCGAAAACCCAATCGCCACCCTTTCTGTGAACGTCAGTGTTCGGAAAATCAACGAGGTTTGCGGCACGTCGAATTTGTCCGCGTACATTTCGGGCTGCAGATCGTGAATGTCCAGGATCACCGGCGTTCCGAACAGCTTGGGAACAAGGGCAGAAAAAACGAGAAAGTTCGGAAGATTGTGGACATGGATCAGTGTGTATCGCCGGAAAAGATGTCTCCAGGTGAGGACCGCGCCCGAAACCACCAGAAATCGAAGCAGGCGCCACATATAGCTGAACGGGCCCCGCTCGTTAACCTCGCGGGTCTGCAGGCGATAAACACGGACACGATCGAACGCTTCGTGCTTCGGCTGGCCTGGACGCCCGATGGACAGAACGTCCACGCTGTCGCCACGCCGAGCCAGTGCATTGGCATACTGCATTACGCGTGTATCCACTTCGTAGAACGAATACACCACCATGCAGATTTTCATGGGACGCCTTTTAGAGTCGATTGTCACGTGTCACGTGAGGGGAGCTAAGCGCCCGTGCCGACGGACATCTCAGCGGCGGACTCTGTTCCACGGCCCGAAATGAATTGCGCGATGGATTCAACTACTCGCGTCTGTTGCGCCTCCGTCAATTCCGGATACATCGGCAAAGACACAATTTCTTCCGCTACCTTTTCGGTGATAGGGAAATCGCCCGCGCGAAAACCGTGGTTCGCGTAGGCTTTCTGGACATGGAGAGGGACCGGATAGTGAATTCCCGTATCGATCCGGCGTTCCGAAAGGTGCTTTTGCAGTCCGGGACGATCAGGCACACGAATGACATACAAGTGATAGACCGGCCTCGACCACTCCGGCGTTTGCGGTGTGATCACTCCCGCGATGCCGGACAACGTCTGATCGTACCGGTGCGCTACTTCACGCCGTTTCTCATTCCACTGGAGCAGCCGGCGCAGCTTTACACTTAGGATTCCAGCTTGAATCGCATCGAGCCGCCCGTTGTAGCCTTCCACGTCGTGATAGTACTTTTTCGATTGTCCGTGGTCGCGCAGCAAGCGCATTTTGTTTGCAACCGACTCGTCGCCAGTCGTCGCCGCTCCGCCTTCCCCACATGCGCCAAGATTCTTCCCTGGATAGAAACTGAATGCAGCTGCGGCTCCCATCGATCCGGCCGTCCGCCACCGGTTTTCCCGCTTCGAGAAATATTGTGCGCCGTGTGCCTGGCATGCATCCTCGATGACCATCAGGTTATAACGTCTTGCCAGGTCGAAGATCGGGTCCATATCCGCCGTTTGCCCATACAGATGCACAGGCACGACGGCCGTGACCGGCGCTCTGTACCTGCGGTGATAGGCTCGACCTGTTTCGCTTTCGAGATAGCACTCCCTTTCAAAATATTCCGCTAGCTTTTTGGGATCCATGCAGTACGTGCGCTCGTCAATATCCACAAATTCCGGTCGCGCTCCTGCCTGCGAAATCGCTTCGACCGTGGCAATGAACGTGTTCGGGACTGTAACGACTACGTCTCCCGGTTGCACGCCCGCCGCTATCAGCGCGAATCGGACGGCGTCAGTACCGCTGGCGAGCGCCACCGCGTGAGGCGCGCCGCAAAACTCCGCGAATTCAGCCTCGAATTTCTGCACCATCGGTCCGCCGACAAAACTTGCCGTTCGCAACGCGTTCTGAAAAACCGATGTCAATTCCGATTCCAGCTCGCAATGAGGGCTGACCAAATCCAACATGGGGATTCTTTCGGCTTCCTGCATCCTGTTCTCCCTCTAGTGTATTCGTATCTTCTGCGACCTGCGTGTCAGGCCGTCTGACGTTTTGCTGGTGAGATCTGTGCTTCAGGTGAAATGCGCCGCAATATTCTGGCTGGGTTTCCTGCAACAATCGTGTCTGCCGGCACATTTTTTGTAACCACGCTGCCGGCACCCACTATGGCCCGCTCGCCGATCACGACGTTGGAAAGAATCGTCGAGCCCGAACCAATTGATGCCCCCTTCTTCACCAATGTCCTCTCCACGTGCCAGTCGGTTTCAGTCTGCAAACCTCCGTCGCTGTTGACTGCACGCGGATAAGAGTCGTTGATGAACGTCACGCTATGTCCGATAAACGCACCGTCTTCGATTGTGACGCCTTCGCAGATGAACGTATGGCTCGAAACTTTGCAGTTCTTCCCAACCGTCGCGTTCTTCTGGATTTCGACGAACGCGCCTATCTTCGTATTCTCGCCAATTTCGCATCCATAAAGATTTATGAACTTCGAGAGCTTCACATTGCTCCCTAACTTCACATCAGCACTGATACAAACATGACGGTGTTCACCGATGGTCGACTTCGGTTCTTGAACGGAGGGGTTCACGGTCATCTTGTTCCTCGGTCAGGCCCGGGCGCGAGCAACTCTTGCCCAGCTCGGCGGCATGTTTTTCATGATCTCGATATCTTCGAACACAGTGCTTTCGCGCGCGCCGTGTGCTTTCACCCATTCGGCCATCGCGCGGATTCCGGATTCGAGTGATTTCTTGGGACGCCTTCCAAAAACGCGCTCGGCCCGGGAGTGGTCGGAGAATGCGATCTTCACTTCATTGCGGGCATCGAGATGAACAACCTCGCATTCTTTGCCCATTGCTGCAGCGGTGATGGACGCGAGTTGATTCACTGTGTAGGGAACATCCGCTCCCACGTTGAAGATCTGATTCCGCGCTGCCGGAGTATCAACAGAAGACGCAATGACAGGGGAGACGTCATCAATGTGTGTGAATGCCCGCTGCTGCGTGCCATCACCAAAAATGGTCATCGGCTCCCGCTTCAACAACTGATTCATGAAAATGCCGACTACATTGCGATACCTGTCGCCGATGTTTTGTCTTTCGCCATAGACGTTATGCGGACGGAAAACCACGTAGTCCAGTCCAAACATCTCGTGCGTAACCCGCAGCTCCTGCTCGACGGCGAGCTTCGCAATTCCATAGGAGTCTTCCGGCAACGGAGTCATCTCCTCGGTCAAAGGTATCTGGCCGGCCCCGTATACCGCGATGGAGGACGTAAACACAAAGCATTTGACAGAAGAATTCACTGAGGCGTTGATGAGATTCACCGAACCGATCAGGTTGTTCTCATAGTTGAATCGCTTGATGAAGTGACTTAATCCTTCGGCCGCGTACGCCGCCAGGTGATAGACGTAGGCGAAGTCATACCGTTCAAAAAGCCGATCAACCAGGTCACGGTCCAATACCGATCCCTTTGCGAACATCGCGCCGCTTGGGATGTTTTCCTCAAAACCGCCGCTCAGATCGTCCAACACGACGACCTTGTGCCCCAGCTCCAGCAGGCGGTCGGCAACATGCGACCCGATGAATCCTGCCCCTCCGGTGACCAGCGATGTTGGCATCTATCTTTCCTTTCGGTCGTCGTGAGGACCGGGAAGGTCCACACAGTCCCAGGTCCTAGGATGTCTGCAGTAATCGGTCCTGCCCCAGATCGGGCTCTTCGCCGTGTTCGACAAATCGTGCTGGATCGAGCGCCTTGTTCCACCGCACGACCGATCGGTACATCTTCAACCGCTCGCGAACCTGCTGTGTCGGCTTCACCAGCGAAAGTAAGCCATACCCAAGTTGCCGAACGCGAATTCTCGCTATGGACAAGTGGCGACACTGATTCGCCGCTTTAGGCCCGAAATGTTTGTAGAAGTATCGGTACCGGCTGCGGTGTTTCTCGATTTCAAAACGAATCGGGAAACGACTCACCGATTGCCCGCCTAAATGTGTGATCACGGCTTCTGGCGTGAAACGGATTGGCAATCCGGCATTCCATACCCGCCGACACAGATCCACTTCCTCAAAGTGATAAAAGAACTGTTCGTCGAAGCCACCAAGCCTTGCGAGGAGATCCCTACGGAACATGACGCAACAGCCCGATTGCCAGTCGATGTCGCGTTCACTGTCGCCTTTCCAGCCTGCGTATTCTTCGTACGCGAAGAAGTTGGAGAGCCGCTGAAGTTTTTTCAGGTACAGAGCATTCACCCAATATCGCCGCACGGTTGGAAATAGCCGCGCCGACACTTGATAGGAACCGTCAACATTAAGGACGCGACACCCAAATGCTCCGGTGTGCGGGCTCCGATCGGCAAACGCGACTAACTGATCCAACGCATTGTCGTGAATGATCGTGTCTGGGTTCAGGATCAGCACGTACTCGCCGCGACTGGCGCGAATTCCAACGTTGTTTCCCTTTGCGAATCCCAGATTGGCGCGATTTTCGAGGACACGAACCCTGGGATAATTCTGGTGGATGAATTCAATCGATCCGTCGGTCGAGCCGTTATCGGAAACGATGACGTCGAGGCTAGTTTTATGCGTTCGCTCAAAAATCGAATGCAAGCAATCGGAGATTACCCGCAGATCGTTCCAGCACAGAATCACAATGGAGAGCTTTGCGGGGGATTCCATTATCCGGTGCATACCTTAGAGTTGAATGACCTGCCCTTTGCTTTGAATGGATCGGTCTGCCGCCTCCAACAACTGGACGACCCGCAAGCCCGCCACGCCATCGTTGATTGGCGCCTTGTTGTTGCGAATGCAATCCACGAAGTACGCTGCTTCGAGGCGCAGTGCTTCGACCTGTTCCACCTTCGGAGCCCACATGTCGCCGGTGCGATAGCTCACCAGCGTGTCGTACACTGCCTCGCCGCAGGAAATTTCCACGCCTTTGTCATACACTTTGATCTTTTCGTCAGCCTCGAGATCGTTCCAGACGAGCATCTTCTTCACGCCGCCGATCAGTGTCGTTCGCACCTTTACCGGCGACAACCAGTTCACATTGATATGCCCAATCATGTTGTTGGGGTAGTACAGCGTGATAAACGCGATGTCGGCCACCCCGTTGAGATGACGCTCGCCCGTAGCTACCACAGCTTCGGGTTTCTCTTTGATTAGGTAGTCCATAATCGAGAGATCGTGCGGCGCCAAGTCCCAAATGACGTTCACGTCGTGCTGGAACAGACCGAGATTCACCCGCATGGAGTCGTAGTAGTACAGTTCGCCCAGTGTTCCGTCATCGATCAGTTGCCGAATGCGCTTCACCGCCCCCGTGAAAAGAAATGTGTGATCGACCATGATCTTCAGTCTTTTGCGCTCGGCTAACTCGATCAGCTCCTCCGCTTGCTCTCGTTTGCAGGTGAACGGCTTCTCGACAAACACATGTTTTCCATTTTCGAGCGCGGCCTTTGCCAGCTCGTAATGCGTCCAGACCGGCGTTACTACGGCGATTACATCCACATCCGACGCGGTCAGGAGTTCCTGACAATCCGTCGTCAGATGTAGATGCGGATGTGACTGATGCGCCCGCCGGAGCGACTTCGAACTCTTGTCGCAGAGAGCCACCACTCGCGACTGTTCCTGTGCACTGAAATTTCGCACAATGTTTGGTCCCCAGTATCCGTACCCAATCACCCCCACTCGAACCGCTTCTTTCGAAACTGGAATGCTGAACTGAAGAGCCGCTTCGGAATCAACCTTGGGGATAGTTGCCATTCGTTTTCACCTTTAGAGATAAACATCCAGATGAGATCGGCTGGGGACACAAAAGAAGCGACTTCTTGCGTGGTTCAATAAGCTCCGTCGCCTGAAAGAACTGCGCGCGGAGTCCGCAGGAGAATCTTTAAATCCAAGAGCGGAGACCAAGTCCGGGCATACTGAAGATCGAGGCGGACCATCTCGTCAAAAGTGGTTCTGCTGCGGCCGTGGACCTGCCACAGACCGGTGATTCCGGGCTTCGACTCCAACAAGCGGCGACGGTGCCATAGACCGTACACTTCCAGCTCGTAGGGAATTGGCGGCCGCGGTCCAACCAGCGACATCTCTCCCCTTAGCACGTTCCAGAACTGGGGAATCTCGTCCAAGCTTGTCCGGCGCATGAACCGGCCAATCCATGTCACGCGGGGATCGTCCGTAATCTTAAAGACCGCCTTCGCATTCGCATCGCGTCGAAACACCGGTTTCCCGGCGATGAAATCCTTAACATACTTCTCATGAACCTTAACGTCCGTCGAAACAATCATCGACCGGAACTTCAAAAACTTGAAAGCCACGCCGTATTGGCCCACCCGGCTTTGACGGAACAGGATCGGCCCCTTCGATGTCAGCCTGACGAGGATCGCCAAAATCAGAAAAATGGGCGCCAGAGCTATCAGCGCTGCTGAACTACCCGCGACGTCGATCGTTCTTTTCAGAAAAAGCGAAGTCCGCCGTTTGTGTACCACCTCAAAGAGGTCAGGGTAGAGCGCGGGTTCCACCGGCTGTGGTGAATTCTTTCCTGCCCAGTTATCGGGATACGCGAAGAACGAAATGAACAGCCGGCCAAGGGCGCTGGCCTTCAGTTCCTTTCGAAGCGCCGTCATGATCTTGTCTTCGATTACCTTCACGGCGACCGGTGCAGTCGTGCGTCCTAGTTCTGTGAAAACAACTCCTAGGATTGCGCCGGTTTCGAACCACCCTGCCAGATCTGTGTCGCGAATTGCGCCCGCCACAACCGCGACCGCCTTGCCAAAGTTCGCTTTGTCGTCCCTTGCAGACATGCTCTTGCCGTCGACCAGCATCAACAGAAGATGCTTGCCCGAGCGCTCTGATCTCTTCCTTTCCCGTGACAGTACCCTCCGGAATTCTTCCTGACCTAGGGGAGCAGGCGATTCCTTCGCCTCCAATGCGAATCCTCGGTTCTTATTTGCTTCCGCGACCGCCACCTTCAACATGGGCACTGGTTCACCACAATCCCTCTCGAATTATCGGTCTTACAATGTTTCAGTTTGTGGTTCGAACGACGCTTAATTGCAACGTCGCAGACTCTGGGCGGGGCTTAGGCGGGTGTATTGGCGAAACGAAAGCACAATCGATTTCAACTGCAACCGAGCGCTGCAGCAGCGTAACGGAAAGGACAAGATGCCGACTCCCCCGGAATGCTGCAAGTACTCCTTCCAGTCCACGCAACGGGCCAGCTTCTATCTGAACCTTGTCGCCAGTGTGAAGGAATGGCCAAGGCTGGTTGGGCAGGCCTGAAGCGACCGCCTGCTGCAGAGCAGCGATTTCCGTGTCGCAAACCGGAATGGGGGATCGACCGTTTCCGACAATCTGAACTACGCCCGGCGTCTTCAGGATTGGAAGTCTGTCGCTGGGATCGAAGCGGCAAAAAAGATATCCCGGAAATAGAGGCGCCTGCACTTCCTTAATTCGGTCCGACCACGTCTTCCTGCATTTGTACAGTGGAAGGAATTGTTCGTAGCCTTTGGCGGTCAGGTAATCAGCAATTCCAATCTCGTGCTTCGCTCTTACCTGCACTGCAAACCACGGAAGAAATCCCTCGATTCGTTCAAAATCTGGCTGCGCAGATACCGCCCCGTGCTCCATTCTCCCCCACCCATGTGGACAAGCTACCGCCACAAGTGCCCCAGAATGCGCGCCCCCAACTTCCATCTCACGGGGTTGCACGCGGGATGCCAGGTGCCGAAGCGTCTATCGCTATCTGATTTTGCTGCGTTTATCGCCGCGGAGTCGGGAAAATGCTTTAGGCGCCGTTGGACTGTCGGCGAGCTGCTGTGACTTTACTTACCCTAGAGGAGTAATTTTTTTCCACCCGGGAGCCACGTAACTAGCGGAAAACAGTAGGCTTACATACAGCTTATGCTGCAGACGCGAGTGCCGAGTCCATGTAGGAAGCCGTAAGGCGAAACAACAAATTCCTCCAGCTTCGACCTTGCAATGTGGACACACCGCCGGATTGTCCCTTCGGTGGAGGGGCACACCCCGCTGTTCCGTCGCGTGCCAAACTGTTGTTTGTTCCTGCCGCAGTTTAATCTATGCGCCGGTGGGTGAGGGCTCGTACCCGTAGCTTTCGTAATAGTAGGTTTCGTACAGCTGGGCCTTCTCTGTGGCATTCAGCACAACGCCGACAATGTTGCGGCCCTGCAGTTCCTGAGCCGCCTTCTGGGCGATATCGGCGGGCGTCGATCCTGCCCGCACCACCAGCAGAATGCCATCGCACATGTCCGCGATCAGGCTTGAATCGGCCACCGGTACGGCGGGCGGTGAATCGAGGATGACCCAATCGAATACCGGCGTTACGCGGTCCAGCAATTCTTTCAAACGCCCGTTTGAAAGGAGCTCACTCGGATTCGTAACTTCATTGCCTCCGGGAATCAGGCAGAGATTGGAATCTTGTCCGCACTGAATGATGGACAATTCGTCAGCCTCACCGCGCAGATATTCGGTCAATCCTGGAGCGGCTGACGCGCCGAGCATGAGGTGGACGCGAGGCCGGCGCAAATCCGCGTCGATGATTAAGGCCCGGCGATCGGGCTGCCGAACGATCGCCTGGGCCAGATTATTCACGATGAACGTCTTGCCTTCGCCCGGGATCGAGCTCGTCACGAGGATTGAGCGCAACGGCTGACTGCCGCGGAGCTGATATAGACGCGAGCGCAATGTCCGAAATTGTTCGGCTCCGTGCGTAGCGGGATCTGAATCTAGAAACACGTTCTGATTCGGATCCAACCGCCACTGAACTTTCGGGCACCGAGCCTTCAGATCATCAAACCGAAGAATGCCGCTGGAGACTGGCCTGGCCGGCGACATGAGGACTGGATCGGCCATAACGTCCATGGCCACTGCGGCGGCCGCTCCGCCCAAAGTTCCGACAGATGAACTCGAAGCCATGATGTCGGAGGATTGCGCCTCTTCGCTGGGTTTCTGAGCTGCCCTCTCTTGTTCGGCCTTCTTCAAAGCTTCATGAATGCGACTCATGGCTTCCTTTCTGGTGCTGGATACCGTGCCGTGATCTCCCGCAGTTGGCCGAGCAACTGGCTGACTTCTTGTAGAACAGCTTGCGGTTCCATCATTCCCTGTGTGGACGCAACATTGGAATCGATTACCGGCGTCACTTCGTCCAACTGGAACTCGCGCGCGACTTCTTCAACGGCATGCGCAGGAACGGGTCGCACATGATCGACATAGGAATTGATCAACGCGTGTTCGCAAAGAAGATTCACGACCCGGGGAACTCCTTGCGAATACAAATGCACCGCTTCGATCGCCTCTTTCGAGAAAATCGGTTCGCCGTTTGCGCCTGCGATCCGAAGGCGTTCCGCAACGTACCCGTAGGTCTCTTCCAGCGTGAGCGCAGCCGTTCGGCATCGAAGCGTAATCCTTTGCAGGAGTTGCCGCAGATGTGGTGATCTCAGCTTGTCCTCGAGTTCGGGCTGCCCGGAGAGAATGATCTGCAGCAGCTTCTCCGTGGATGTTTCAAGGTTTGTAAGCAGTCTTATCTCTTCCAGAACATCGGCAGTAAGATTCTGCGCCTCATCGACAATCAACACCGTTGATTCACCGGCCCTATACCTATCCAGCAACCACTGGTTAAGCCGCAACAACATCTGGCTTTTGTCGCGAGACTCGCACGGGATGCCGAAATCAGCCATCACATAGTCGAGTAACTGGCTTTCGTTGAATTTCGAATTGAAGACAAACGCCGTCGCCACTCTCTGCCCATGTAGCCAATCGAGCAGCCGGTTGAGAAGCGTCGTCTTGCCGGTGCCAACTTCTCCTGTGAGCAGGATGAACCCTTTTCGGTTCTTAATCCCGTACGTCAGTCCCGCTAATGCCTCTTGGGTTTGCCCCGTCAGAAAAAGATACCGCGGGTCCGGATTCACTTTGAACGGGCTCTCGCGGAGCCCAAAGAATCGTTCGTACACGGTTCTCCTCAGGCTTCAGTTTTCGCCGATTCCTTGACCAAAACTCGGCGTGAATTTCTTAGGCTTGCTCGTGGCCAGAGGCCCGATCGCGGGGACCATGACGATCACGGGCAACCGTAGTGCAAATTCGACGTCTTGCTCGGTTCGTATCGACGTATCGCGCATCTCGCCCAGGAACGCTAGTCCGAGCCCGAGCGCAAGTCCGCCCGCAACTCCGCCTCCGACAAACATCAACCGGTTGGGGAAACTTGGTTGGTCTGGAAGGTTTGCCGGGTCGAGGATTGCAAACGTTTCGCCTTCCTGCCGCTTTTCGAGGTCGGTCGCCATCTGTGCCTCGTCGCGGTGCTGCTGGAGGTCGTTGTAGCTCTTGAGTGCCGCCTCTTGGCCAAGCGTCAGGGCTTTGTATTGTTGCTCGACGTCGGGCGTCGCCTGCACGCGCTGCTCGTAAACGGCGATTTGATGCTTCAGATTCGCCTCTTCAGCTGTCTTCTGACTGATCAAGACCTCGCTGCTATGGAGCTGCGCTCGAAGTTGCTGGATATTCTGCGGCTCGACTGCCATCTGCGCGGTCTTGGTGGAATTCGACGGAGTGCTTGCCTCCGCGGATTGCGCGGCGATCTGCTTTTGCAGCGCGGCAATATCGGCCTTTGTGCGAATCACGTCCGGATACTTGTCCGTATAGCGGCTTTGCAGGTCGGCCAGTTTGCTTTGCAGCTGGGCAAGTTGTTGCTGCAGGTCGACGGGATTGGCTCCGGTCTGGGAGGCCTGCCAGGCCTGAAGGGCTTGGCTCAACGTGTTCTCTTGGTAGGTCTTGTCCTGTTGTGCCCTGCTGACCGACTCCGTTGCCGCGGTCAATTGCGCCGTTAGTCCGGTGAGGATATTCAGGTTGTTCTTATCGTCATCCGGGAGCGAACCCAAATAGCGACTTTGAAAAGTTGCCAGCTTCGCATTCTGCTCGTCCAGCTTTGTCTTCGCGACATTCAGTTGCTGCGTGAGAAATTGAGTCGTGCTTTCAGAGTTCTGTTGTCGCAGCCGCTCGCTCTCGTCGATGAACATTGATGTGATCGTGCCGCACACCTGTTGTGCTTTGAGCGCGCTGTCTAAAGTTACCGTGACGTTGAATCCCGGCAGCGTTCTTGAAGTGCCCTGCATAGGTTGGATACCGGATACAGAGATCACTTTCTGCAGCTTGCCGACGAGCACTTCCATAGGGACGGAATTGATGTCCCTCGAGTAAAGCCCGAATTGCCGGATCAGAGGCTCCAGTCGCGAGCGGCTCAAGATCTGTTCCTTCATACTGGCGAGTTGCTGATCGATGTCTGCTGATACCACAGGCGGCACCAAGGTGTCTGGAACCGTGGGCGGCTGAACGAGAACCGTTGTCTGCGACGTGTACCGCGCGGGCAAAATGCGAGACACAGCATACCCTAATGGTCCACCTATCAGTGTGAGAACCACGATGGGAACCCACCTCCGCTTCAGGATCACGATGTAGTCTGCGGGCTTGAGTTCAGTTCGAATCATTTCCGCTCTTCCTCCCTGGTTCGCTCACCGGCTCAAAATGCTATTGGGTGGTCCTGCCAAGTCACACCCACGGAGATCAGGTTTCGCGTAAACGTACCGCACACCGTTCCAATGCAGACGGGCGCATTCGATGTTTGGCGCTGGTACTGATAGCTACCCACTAGAGTGATATAGCGCCCGAGTGGATGCGTTACATTCGCGCCGCCGAACCAATAGTTATAATCACGATTCGCCACGAGCTGCGTTGGACCATTCAGGCTCGTGTTCCGCGCGTAGCCGAAGTGTGCCTCGGCCGTGAATTCCTCCGATAGCGCGCGTGTCACAGCTGCCTGCACCGTGTTAGCGACGGCACCGACCAGCACGCCGGACCCGCCGTTCACGCCATGCGAGTAAGACAGAGAAACGGTCCCACGAGGGACTGCATAAGTGAGTGAACTGTCTAAGTTCCACAGCAGTTGCGAACTTGAGCCTCCAGTGGTCACCGTGCCGGAAGTTCCCGTACCTGGCGCGGCTGGGTTAGGGAGTCTAAAGAACACCGCCTCGGGTCCAGCCTGCACCTCGAAGGCGGCTCGGCCCGTCACCCGCCGTCCGTAAGAGAAGTCCGCCCGGTTATCTCGAATCGACTCGCCAAGCCCGGTAAACTGGAAATCATCGAACCTGTACAACAGCGCTATGGTGTCCTTCATTGTCCACTGATAGTTGTATCCAGCCTGTACCGTGGGTTCTCGGAAATCGAAGTTACCGCCGCCCAGGAAATGCAGCAGAGAATATCCCCCCAGCAGTGTGACCGACGCGCGCCGACTCAGGCGATAGTTCGCCTGGGCCAAGTCAGCGTTTGACACGCGCTGGTCCCTCGCCGCCAAGATGGATTGCTGTGGCACGAACTCTCCCAATCCAAGCAGTCCCGTTCCCGGCAAGTTCACGCCGCCGAGCCCGCTATATCCAAAACCGGATTCGGGAATGTAAGTCGTGCTGTTGAAGAACGAGATATCCGCCCGTCGGAGTGAAATCTTGTCGCCCAGCTCGAGCTGCTGCAGAACCGTATTCCCCGTGCTCGAATCACTGCTCACGGTCCCGCCGCCGGCGTAGACCAGCGTTAGGTCATTCCGAGCCGACCGGCGATGTACATTCACGGAACCGAGAAAACTCTCAAAATTTACCCAACCGGACCCCGTCCCAAACGAATTCGAGTCGGCGGTCGAATAAACACTTACCATCGGTTGCCAATAGTTGCGTTCTACCGCCTGCGTCCCAAGACCAATTTGCTGGGCGCCCGCCAACGGACGCGTATCGGGTTGAACTGCCGACGGATTTTGGTCCTGGTTGGCTGACGGGGCGCCTCCCAAAGGTGAGTGGTAAGCGGGAATCGGCTGCGCCGGCTGCTCGACACCTTGACTCTGATTGTTGCCTTGCGTGTTCTGCTGCTGTCCCTGTTGGGTCTGTTGCTGATCCTGTTGCGATCTAGCGACTGGAGCGACGGTGAACGCCAGGGCAAACACAAGCAAAGGCTGAAGCAAGAGATTTCGCATCGTCATTTCCTATGGGACAACGATCGTATCGCCCGCTTCCAGCGTGATGTTCTCCTGCGTATTCTTCCCGCTGACCACATCCTTGTAGTTGAACGGGAACTTTTCCTGTTTGCCCTTATTTTGGCGCAACACATAAATCTTCTTTGAATTCGCGAATTCCGTGAACCCCCCGGCGCTCGAGAGCGCTTGTAGCACTGTCATTCCCGGAAGCAACGGATAAGCGCCAGCCCGGGTTACCTCGCCCAGAATGTAGACTCGCTGGCTATTGATGGCAGACACGATCACCGTTACCTGCGGATCGGTGATGTACTTCTTGAGTCCCTCGCTAATCTCGTCCGCCAATTTAGTCGGCGTGAGGCCCGCCGCTTGAACGTCATTCAATAAGGGCAGCGAAATCTTTCCGTCTGGCCGCACGGGGACTTCACGCGTCAGCTCGGGCTCTTTCCACACGTCGACGTTCAGAACGTCCTGTGCGCCTATCACGTAGTTAGGATTGCTTGTGGCGGATTTCTGCGTTGGCTGTGCATGACTCGATGGATCCTGCCCTCGCGCAACTCCGCTCGCGCCCCACACGGCTGCCACGCTCAAGACTGCCATCAGACCTGCTAATCGAACGCTACGCATTCGTTTTCTCCCGGTTCAATTCGGCTATCCCAGCTTGGAATACCCGTTCCCGCCCCGGTTCGGGTCGCCGTCATCTGCGGACACAAACTGCACCCGGGTGAACATGCAGTGCAATGCGCGTGCCAGCAAAGTAAGAAACGCCTGACATATCGTTAAGTCTTTAGTGTAGAATATTTTACCGCTACTTTAGAATTTGCTCGTGAAACGCAGAAATCACCTGAGCTGGCGTTGGGAGAATCCAACAGACGGTCTTACGTGAGGGTTATTCTATTCAAAACGCGCCACTTAAGCGATTGCGTTCGTGGCCGCCAAATTCCGCAATTTGCGCCCCTCTCATCGTCAAAGGGCAACGCCACGCTACAATAGGGAACTCGTTTTCCACTCGATTGGGCGAGTATGTTCCTCCGGCCGTTTCGCGGGCATTTACAGCGCGGTCGGACGCTTTTTTGAACCCGACTGCAAACTGCTGAATACGCTACTGTTACCACCGATTTCAACATATCCATCGTTTTAGGCAGACCGGACGCGCGATTGCTAAACGCAACGATGGCGTGCGAAGGGAGCTTGCAGTCCTTGAATAAAAGGTCGATGTGGGTCGTTTCTGGCGCAACCCTGTGGCTCGTGCTGATCCTCGTGGGATGTACGCGGGATCCCCAGGTGGCCAAGAAGCGGTATTTCGATAAAGGCACGGCGTATCTACAGAAGAACAAAACTCGCGAGGCCGCCATTGAGTTCCAAAACGCCATACAGATCGACCCGAAGTACGCCGCCGCACACTATGAATTAGCGCAATGCTTCCTGCGAGAAAGTGACGTTCCGCACGCGTTCCAGGAACTCGCTCGTGCCACCGAGTTCAATCCGTCCGACTGGAAAGCGCAACTCGAGATGGCCAAGATGCTTCTCGCGGCCCGCAAGCTTCCGGACGCACTCGACCGAGTCGAGAAGGTCTTGAAGGGCGACCCCCAGAACGTCCCAGCTGAGATCTTGCTTTCCAGAATCGACGTCGCAAGCGGGAAAGATGTCACAGCCGTAGCCGACGCCGAACACGCCACCCAGATGGCCCCAAGCAGCCGTGAAGGCTACCTAAATTTGGCCATCATCCTCAATCACAACAAAGATTTCCCGGGCGCTGAGAAGAATTTTAAGAAAGCTGCTGAAGTCGCCCCCAAGAGTAGCGGGCCGGTGCTTGCGCTGGCGCAATTCTACGAAACTCAGAAACGCTGGGCCGATTCCGAGAAGGAATTTCAGACCGCTATTGCTCTAGATCCGAAGGATGCGTTGCCGCGTGCTGAGCTCGCCCAGATGTATCTCAACCAGGACCGCAAGGACTCCGCCGAGGCGGTATTGACTGACGCCAAGAAAGCATTGCCGGACAACCCGAACGCCTACCGTATGCTCGGGGACTTCTATATAGCTGTGGGCCAGACGGATAAAGCGCTGTCCGAGTTCGCGTCGCTTTATTCGCAGCATCCGAACGACTCGGCGGTAGCTAAGTCTTACACCGAGCTGTTGATCACCCATAAGAGCATCGACGAGGCGAGCCGAATCAACGACGGAATTCTGAAAAAGAGTCCTTCCGATCCCGTCGCTCTCACCTATCGTGGGCAGATTCTCGAGATCCAAGGCAAACCACAAAATGCGATTCCCGTCTTGCAAGGCGTGGTGAAGGACAACCCCTCCTACGCGCCGGGTTTCTACTTCCTCGGCTCGGCTTATGCTGGTACGGGCGATTACACACAGGCGCAGGCAAACTGGAAGAAGGCCGTGCAGTTGCGCCCGCAGATGATTGACGCCCAGCGCGCTCTCGCTTCGCTGGCAATTCGCAATCGCGACTTCGAAAATCTTTCCAGCGTTGCTTCGCAAATCATCAAATATACGCCCAGTTCGCCCGAGGGTTATCTCTTGCATGCTCAAGCATTGGTTTCTCAGGGAAACATGGCCGGCGCAGAAGGCGACTTGAACAAGGCCGTCCAAGTCGCTCCGCAAAATGCCAGCGGCTATGCCGGCCTCGGCGACCTACGATTGGCGCAGAAGCGCCTGGATGAAGCTGGAAAATATTATGGCGAGGCCCTCGCTCGCGATCCTGCGTCATCCGAGGCATTGCAGGGTCTGGTTAATGTGAACCTGCTGCGGAAACAGCCCGCCAAAGCACTGGCACTCGTTAAGGCCCAGATCGCGCGGGTGCCGAACAGTGGCAACTTCTATCAGCTGCTGGGCGAGGTCGAATTGAAGAATCAAGACTCTGCCGCCGCTCAGGATGCTTTCGAAAAATCGACACAACTTGATCGCAACAATGTGCAAGCGTTCTTGGGCTTGGCGAGCCTCCAGATAGCCCATGGCTCTGTTGACGCTGCGATCGGCGAATACCAAAACGCTCTCCAAGCCAATGCCAGCGACGTCGAGCTTTATCTTGCCCTGGGTGAGGCCTATCAAATGAAGAACCAGTGGCAGAAAGCGGAGGACCAGTATCAGAAGGCGCTGCAGATCAACCCGGGTTACGCCTTGGCCGCCAACAATCTCTCATACCTTATGCTCGAGCACGGCGGAGATCTCAGTCTAGCCTTCAACCTCGCACAGACAGCTCGCAAAGGCCTGCCCGATCTTCCCAACTCTGCTGATACGCTCGGCTGGGCTTACTACCACCAGGGCCTGTATAGCGCGGCAGCCGGTCTGTTTGAAACGGCAATCAAGGGCGATTCCAAGAACCCCACTTTTCATTACCATCTCGGGATGGCGTACGACAAAGAGAATGATCACGCCATGGCGCGCAAAGAGTTCGAGTACACGTTGCAAATCGATCCGGATTACGTTCAGGCCGGTGAAATTCACAAACTGCTCGCAGCTTCAACGCGGAAGTCTAATTGAATGCGATCACCGACTCGTCACGCTCACGGGCTCCGTCCCTAGCGCCAACCCTACCGGCAGGATGAACGTGCCTGCCCGCAAGTAAAATCTCTCGGGTCCTCGGGCCAGCCCCCGAACAGCTTCATCGGGTTCACCGCGCCGGAACCGCGGCCGACCGAAATCCCCAGCCGGCTGTTTCACCTCAGCGTTCCCGGAGGCTGCGCTCCATGTGGATATGTCCTCTTACTAAAATATTCAGATACGGTTGTGTCTTGACGCTGGCTGTCGCTGTCTTGGAAGGATGTGCGATCGATCCTGCGGTCAGGAAGGCCCGGGACCCAGTAGTGATATCTGTAACCACCGCGCCTTCGGCGGTGAATGTTATCGTAGGTGCTGCGCAAAATTTTACGGCGATCGTAACGGGCGACTCCACAAATCAAGGCGTCACATGGTCCGTATCCGGCACCGGATGCTCTGGCACTAGCTGCGGTACTCTCACGAACGTGGGCGCTGCCGGCGCCACCTATACCGCGCCTGCGTCGGTGCCTTCACCTGCGGATGTCACCCTGACAGCAACTTCCGCCGCCGACCGCGCCAAATCATCGTCGTCGATCATTACTATCGTTGTTCAGGCTACCGTCTCCGTTTCCGTCTCGCCTTCGAACGCGAGCGTTAGCCCTGGGCTAACCCAGAAATTCACCGCGGCGGTAACCGGCGATCCCGCCAACAAGGGTGTCATGTGGACGCTATCAGGGGCGGGATGCTCGGGCGCAACTTGTGGGACTTTGGCAGGTATCACAACCGCAGCCGTCATTTATACGGCTCCGGCCTCGGGACTTTCTCCGGCGACGGTGACGTTAACGGCCAGCTCGCTCGCCGATGCGTCCAAGACTTCATCCGCGGAAATTACGATCGTTCAACCACCCATTGCGGTGACGCTGTCGCCCTCAACCGCAAACGTCGCGACCGACCAAAGTCAGAAATTCACAGCCACGGTATCGAACGATCCCGCCAACAAAGGCGTTACTTGGTCTCTCGTCGGCAGCGGCTGCTCCGGCGCATCCTGCGGAACACTCACCAACCAAACAACCACGAGCGTCACCTATACCGCTCCTGCATCGGCACCTTCTCCCGGAACTGTAACTCTGACTGCCACATCCGCCGCTGACGGCAGCAAGACTTCCTCGGCCACCATCACTGTCGTCGCTGGAATTGCCGTAAGCCTTTCACCCACCA
>JBOGNK010000018.1:0-28240 GCA_050747085.1 Candidatus Acidiferrales bacterium | reverse complement strand
AAATTGCGTTTGCTGGCCGCCGACCACATCGACGGGAACGAAAGCCAGATTGTCGTGCACGCGCGCTGCTCCGAAACGAAATTCGACCGTCGTGCTTGGAGTGCTGCAACGCACCACCGTGTGATTTTGGCTGTCGGACGACAGGAGCGGCTTCCCCGAATCGTCGGCGAGCGAGAATCGCTTGATCAATTCGGAGCGCTCGTCGGCGCGGAGAGCGCGAAAGGCGGCTGCGCTTTCGACGGTCAGATCGTTTGCGAACTGCGCCTGATTTGAGGTGCAAGCTGCGGTAAGAATGTCCGCAAGCGCTGTAGCCGGCCCGTTCGGGACAACTTCCGGATTGTCTTGCGCGTGCGCCGCCTGCATTGCACAAGACGCGGAAAGCCCAAGCAGCATCGCCGCTGCCGCCATGCCGGACATTCGAGGCCGAATCCTCACGTAAGGTCGGATTTCGCCTGGGCGAGGATGGTTGCCAGATCGCGCGTGAATTGCGAACGCGCCATGACTCGTTGACAGCCGGCGGCGCGGGCTTGCTGCGCCAAGTCGGTCTGCACGTGGGAAAGGAACGCTATGACGGTGGCATCGTTCGCAGCGGCTTGAATTTTGGGCAGCGCCGCTATAGGCGAGCTGCGCGCGTTCAAATCGACAATGATCAGCTTTGGCTGATTCTGCTCCATTTCCGCGAGCAGCGCCTCGGGCGTCGAGCACGGGCGCACTGTGACGCCCAGATGTTTCGCCGTCTCCATGATTTTGGCCTGAAAAAACAGGTCATCTACAAGCGCCAGCACGTGCGCCATCGTTGTCTCCGGTCGTTACGTCAACTTGGGGTGTAGCACGCCGCGACAAGGCTAGGCAAGTGTGCGATGGAAGCGGAATGTACGCTGCCGGATGACGATCGCCGTGAGACATGCCGCTGAATGCCGCCGCCAATTCGCGCCCGGGCGGCGCAGACCGGAAAACAGAATTGTGGTAACGTTCTTTTCGAACAACTGGGAGGAGATATGCCTGCTGCCGCGTCTGCCGGGACCGTACCCGGAGTCACCGTGCTGGAACAAACGCCGATCATCATCGAGAAAATTGTGCTGTCCGCGACCGACGAGCAGATGGGCTGGAAACCCGCGATGGATCGCTGGTCGATCAGCGAAGTGCTCGGGCATCTGGCAGAGGCGGAGGTTCTTGGGTTTCGCGAGCGCGTCCGCGTGATGATGGAACAGAAGAATCCGGCGATCGAAAGCTATGACCAGAACGCGGCGTACGCGGCGGGCAAATATGCCGGTTTGGGTCGCGAAAACCTGAAAAAATTCTGCCACGAGCGCGATCGTAGTCTTTCATTCCTAAGATACGTATCGCCTGAGGTTCTAGGGCGCAAAGGGCAGCATTCGACGATCGGATCGTTCACTGTGGGGCAACTGCTGAACGAGTGGGCGTTCCATGATCTGGGCCACATCCGGCAGATCGCAGAACTGTTCCGCTCGCGCGCGTTTTATCCGCACTGCGGGCCATTCCAGCAATATTATAAAATCAATCCGTAAGATTTCTGATTTCCAGGGAACTGAATGCGCGTGGCAGGTGACGTTTGGCCGCGCTATTCTGGTCGTGTACTTACTCCTAAAAGCATGGACGAAATCGCGCAGCGGATTCTTGCGGCATTTGACCAGCTCGATCGCACGTCACTCGACGCGGCGGGGCTGGTGGCATTTTTTGGCAACCATTCAGCGCAGTCGCGCGCCATGGTTTTCGACGCGCTGCCCGAACTGGCAAATGCAGGACTGGTGCGCGCGGATGGCGCGGGTTTCTACAGCAGGACGGAAGATGGGCGCCTGGCCGTTGCGTCGCCACGCGCGATCACGTTGTACACGCGAGCCGCCTGCCACTTGTGCGAGGAAGCGAAATCCGTGATTGCGCCGATTGCGGCGCAGGTCGGCGCGAGCGTTCACGAAGTAGACATCGATGCCGATCCGGTTCTGCGCGAACGATACACGAAGGATGTCCCGGTGGTTTTCGTTGGGCCGCGTTTTTTCGCGAAATACCGCGTCGATGCGGAACGTCTTCGCCGCACGCTTCAGAGCTCTACATCGCCAGAGTCAGCGTGATGGGACTGCCGCGGGGACTGGGCGTCCTGCGACGCGCTCCAGATAAAGTTTGAAAAATGCATCCGGATCGGAATTGAGGCAAACTTCGGCGTCGGGGCTGCCGTCGATGCGGCGCGTGTAACCCTTCGTGTCGACTTGAATGTCCATCGGCTGTACCGGACACACGTTCGGTCGCAGGATGTAAGCGATCGTCATCGGATCGAACAGCGTCGGCGTTTGCTGGCCCCATTCGTGATACAGAACCGCGAGCGCATTCGTCAGCGGTTTGTGTTGGCGAAACAGAAAGTCCCGTTTCGCTTCGTCGAGTTTCAGCTGCGTGGAATCGAGCGGCATCAGGTAAATCGGCACGCCTGAGGCGAACAGCTTCTGCGCCGCCGGGATGTCGTTCACGATGTTCCACTCGGGTTCCGGGGGAACCGGCGGGCCTCCCCGCACCCAGCCGTATCCGCGCTCGATCGATCCGCCCATCATCACGACGCGTCGCAGCTTACGAAAAGTCGCGGGATCCCGGTCAATCAGCGCGCCGACGTTGAACAACGGACCGATTTCGACCAGCGTGATCTCTCCGGGATAGCGTTTGATCTGATCGAGGATGAAGTCAACGGCAGCTCGATGCGCCCTCGGCGGAATGTTGCTGCCTTCCGCATAAGCACGCTGGGTGAAAGCCGTTTTCGGAGGCGTGGGTGCTCCAACGGCGACAGGAATGTCCTCGCGCCCAGCGACGGCGAGCAGCCGGTCAACCAGCTTCGCGCGCGTTGCCGTATCGCCGAACGTCGTGGTGATCCCGAGAATTTGGAGCTCCGGGCTGCGCAGTGCGAGAACGACCGCAAACGCATCGTCGATGTCGTCGCCGATGTCCGTATCGATGATGATCTTCTCGGGAGTCGCCCGCATAGGCGAATCAGCAACGCCAGCGGGTGCCGAAGAGCGCGTCACTTCTTCATTCGCAAGTTTGGCCGCTACATTAGGCTTGTCTCGCGGCAGCGCGAACGCAACGTACACCCCACCGGAAGGCGAATTCAGATCCTTGCCGCCGCCCGCCGCAATTACGACATACTGCCGCCCGTCGACCGCATAGGTCGCGGGCGTTGCGTTTCCTGCAAACGGCAGCGTGGTTTGCCACAACAGCTTGCCGGTGGACTTATCGAACGCACGGAATTTACGGTCGAAATCTGTTGCCGCGATGAAGAGTAATCCGCCCGCCGTAACGATCGGGCCGCCATAGTTTTCCGAGCCGGTATTCGTCAAGCCTTGTTTCGCAAGCGAGGGATACTCGCCCAGATTGATCTTCCAGACATATTCGCCCGTGGTCAGATCGATCGCGCTCAACGTTCCCCACGGCGGCTTGATGGCCGGATATCCCTGCGGATCGAGGAATTTCTTATAGCCGCCAAAACGATAATTCATCTTCGGAGCAGCGGGCGCGGCGCCGGTGATCGTTTTCGTCTCGCCGCTCGTAAGAAAATCGACGAGTGCCAACACTTGCTCGTCGGACAAGTTCGGGAAACCGTTCATGCGGCCTTTACCGTTTCGGATCGTCTTGGTAATTTCAGCGGACGTGAGCCGCTCGCCAACATTTGCGAGCGCCGGAATCGCGGGCGGCGAGCCCGCCAGCTTGTCTCCGTGACACACGCTGCATTGGCTCATATAAATTGCGCGCGGCGAATTTCCGCCCGTGTTCGGCTCGAGTCGGCCTGTCCACGCCATTTCGTTCGCGTTGACGTACAGAGTGCCCGTTGCAGGATCGACAGCCGGGCCGCCCCATTCGGCGCCACCGTCGAAACCTGGAAATATCACGGTGTCTTTGCCCACGCTGAACGGCACGAATTGGCCATCGCTTCGGAACTTCTGGAATTGCGCGACGGCCCAGCGATGCGCCGCGGGCGTGCGGTCGGTCAGCATGTCCGCAGTGAGATGCTGGCGCGCGAAAGCCGCAGGATTCACTGAAAACGGTTGCTCCAATGCGGCGACTTCGCCTGGAACACTGCTGGCGGGAACTTTGCGATATTCGATGGGAAATAGCGGCTCGCCCGTAGCGCGATCGAACACGTAGACGAATCCCTGCTTCGTCGTCTGCGCGACCGCGTCGATCCTTTTGCCGTCATGCGTGACAGTGACCAGCGCAGGCGGCGCCGGAAAATCGCGGTCCCACAGATCATGCCGAACGTCTTGAAAATGCCAGAGGCGCTTGCCGGTCTTTGCGTCGAGAGCAAGCAGGCAGTCGGCGAACAGATCGTTGCCGATACGATTCGCGCCATAGAAATCGAAAGCGGCCGAACCTGTCGGCACGTAGACGATGCCCCGCACGGGATCGAGCGCCATGCCCGTCCAATTATTCGCCGCGCCGGAATATTTCCAGGCGTTCTTCGGCCACGTGCTGTATCCGAACTCGCCCGGATGCGGAATCGTGTGGAACAACCATCGAAGCTTGCCGTTGCGAACGTCGTACGCTCGGATGTCTCCCGGCGGCGCAGGGAGAGTTTCAGGGTTACGCCCACCAACGATCAGCAAGTCCTGATAAACAATTCCGGGGCTGGTCAGGGGTGTCCACAGCGATTTCGGGTCGCGCCCCAAATTCTCGCGTAGGTCGATGCAGCCATCGTTGCCGAAGCTCGGTACCGGCTTGCCCGTCGCGGCATCCAGCGCGTAAACAAAGTTCATGACGCCGACCAGAATTCGTTTGTCGCTGCCACTCGACCAGTATGCGAGCCCGCGATCGGGCTGCGTGCCGCCGACAGCCGAATCGAATTTCCAGAGCAGTTTTCCAGTTGCCGCGTTCAGGGCGAAAATCTTCTGCGAAGGCGTGATCCCATACAGCACGCCATCTACGATCAGCGGACTTGTCTCGAGCCCACCCGTTTCACCCGTGTCATATTTCCAGGAGACGCGCAGGTGCTTCACGTTGTCGCGATTGATTTGAGCTAGCGCCGAGTAGTGAGTGTTTTCAGGATCGCCGCCGTAGACGGACCAGTTTTGATTGGCTGATTGATTTTCGCTTCGCGCAGCGATCGCCGGAGGCACGAGAAGGCTGCACAAAAGTATGAGCAGCGACAATGCATTCATCGAGGCGCATCATACCGCAAGGGGACGACCATGTCCGGCGGTCCAGTCTTAAAAGCCGTAGGGACGAGTCCTTCCAGGAAGACAGGCTTCGAGTGGCCCCACAAAGCTCTTATAGCTATGTGAGGGCGCGGCGAGCAGCCCCTACCGATCGACTGGCCAGGGTGGAACATCGCTGTAGGGGCGGGTCTCAGACCCGCCCAGACCGCGAAGCGCTAAATCGAACGCTCGACGTCGCTGATCACGCCATCCAGCGTGCGCAGCGCGAAGGCGATCTGTTCTTCGTCAACAAGCAGCGGAGGACACAAGCGCAGCGTGGTGTCTCCCGAGCCGAGAACAAGGAGCCCCTTGTAGAACGCCTGCTCGACGATTTTGTTCCGCAGGTCGGGCGCCTTCTCCTTCGTTTTCTGATCGCGGACGAATTCAATGCCGATCATCAGGCCGCGGCCGCGAATATCGCCGACGATTTTGTGCTTCTGCTTCCAATCGGCGGTTTTCTTCATCACCAGCTCGCCCATTCGTGCGGCGTTGGCAATGTATTTTTCTTCGAGCAGCTTGATGGTGGCGAGCGATGACGCGATGCAGACCGGATTGCCACCGAACGTCGATGCGTGCGCGCCCGGCGTCCAGTTCATCACGCTGCGGCGAGCGATCATCGCGCTGAGCGGCATGCCCGACGCGATTCCTTTCGCCGTGCACAGAATGTCCGGCTCGATGCCCGAGTATTCCGACGCCCACCACTTCCCCGTGCGTCCCATTCCCGACTGCACTTCATCGACCACGAGCAGGATTCCGTACTTGCGGCAAATGCGTTGCAAGCCCTGCAGAAATTCAGGAGGCGCAGGTAAGTAGCCGCCCTCGCCCTGAATCGGCTCGACGAAAATCCCGGCGATTTCCTCCGGATCGACGCGCCGACGGAACAGCTCGTTTTCCAGATAGCTCAAGCAATCTTCTGCTGCATGCTCCGGGCGCACGCCATACGCGCCGCGATATGTATCAGGGTATGGCGCATGGAACACGCCGGCAACCAACGGTCCGAAACCCTTGCGCTGTACTGACCGGCTCGCGGTGAGCGACAGCGCGCCCATGGTACGTCCGTGGAATGCGCCGTTAAACGCGACCAGCATGTTGCGTTTGGTGTGGTATCTCGCCAGCTTGATGGCCGCCTCGATTGCCTCCGCGCCGGAATTGCCGAAATAGACGCGCTTCGGCTCCTTACCCGGCACGACGGAGGCAAGCTTCTCAGCCAGCTCGACGAGGTTCGGATAATAAAAATCCGTTCCCGACATGTGGATCAGCTCGGAGGCCTGTTTCTGGATCGCGGCGACAACTTGCGGATGGCAATGTCCGGTCGCGACGACGGCAATTCCGGCGGCGAAATCCAGGAAAGTATTTCCGTCCACGTCTTCGATCACCGCGCCCCGTCCGGTCTTTGCAACCAACGGATAATCGCGCGTGTACGAGGGCGACAGAAATTCGCTGTCTTCCTTCACAATCTGCTGCGCTTTGGGGCCCGGCAGCTTTGTCACAAGGTTCGGCAACTTCATCTCAGCAGTCTGCATTTTCGTTCCTCCCAGTTAATTTCTCGTCCAGTCGAATTTCAGCCGTGCGCGGGCGGATTCCGCCGCAGCGCTCCGGTTACCGCCCTGGCTTGAGAGAGAACTTAATCGACGCCGAACAGATTGGGACGGTCGTGGGAAGGCTGGTGATGCAGCAGGTTTTGCGAGAAAAGGCTCATTTGTACTTCCAACGGACGGTGCCGTCCTTCGCGTCTTCGACAATGATACCAGAGTCTGCAAGCTGTTGGCGGATGACGTCGGCGCGTTTGAAGTCGCGCTGCTTGCGCGCGGTATTGCGCTCGGCGATCAGCGCGTCAACCTGCTCGGGACGCATCTTTTCTTTTTGCGCGTAACCGAGCTTCGCCAGCTTCGCATCGTCATCGTCGACGAGCAGGTTCAGAATTTGGTCGAATTTTTCCATCGAGGCGATTACGCGAACAGCGTCCTGCTGGCGCAATGCACCCTTGTCGACTTCCGTGTTCAGGTCGCGGATCAGATCGAACACGGCAGCGAGCGCGACTGCCGTATTCAAATCGTCCGCCAGGCCCGCATCGAAAGCGTGATCGGCTTCGTCTGCCCGCGTCTGGATCGCCACATTCGAGCCTTCCGAGAAATTCGATTCCCTGATGCGCGTCATGAAATTGCGCATCCGTTCCACGGAATTTGCCGCTTGCGTCAGGCCGTCGTTCGTAAAATTCAGCTGCCGCCGGTACGGGACCGAGAGAAGCAGAAAACGAATTGTCGAAGGCTTCTGCCCTTTCGCAAAGAGATCGCGCAGCGTGAAAAAATTGCCCAGCGACTTCGACATCTTCTCGCCGTCGATGATCAGGTGCTCGGCGTGGAGCCATAGCCTTACGAACTGGTGGCCTGTGGCGGCTTCGCTCTGCGCGATTTCGTTTTCGTGATGCGGGAAAGCGAGATCGATGCCGCCGGTGTGAATGTCGAGCGTGTCGCCAAGGTATTTCATGGACATCGTGGAGCACTCGATGTGCCAGCCGGGCCGTCCGGGACCAATCCGCGTCTCCAAGAAATGCTCGCCGGGCTTCGGCGCTTTCCACAACGCAAAATCGCGCGCGTCGGCCTTCTCGTATCGATCGACGTCCACGCGAGCGCCCGCCTGAATGCCCGCCATGTCGATCTTCGAAAGCTGACCATAATGGGGGAATTTCGCGATGCTGTAATAGATCGAGCCTTCGCGCTCGTAGGTGGCTCCCTTTTCGCGCAGGCGTTCGATCAGCGCGACCATGTCGTCGATGTGATCGGTCGCGCGGACAATTTCTTCCGGCCTTTCGAGATGCAGCGCGTCCATATCGTCAAGAAAGGCTTGGATGTATTTTTCGGTGTACTCGCGAATGCCGATCTTCGCGGCGGCCGCGTTCTGGATGATGCGGTCGTCCACGTCAGTCAGGTTCATCACTTGCAGCACGCGGTAGCCGCGCTGTCGCAGGAAACGCCGTAGAACGTCCTGAAAGACGAAAGTGCGGAAATTGCCGATGTGCGCGAAATCGTAGACGGTGGGGCCACAGGTGTAGATGCGCACTTCGCCGGCATGCAGCGGCTGCAGCGGCTCAAGCCGGTTCGTCAGCGTATTGTGCAGCAGGATTTCGCCCATGTCGGGTGTTTCAGCGCGATTCGGCCGCGAAAGAAACGCTCAATTCTAGCTGACAGCTTCGCGTAGGAGCAAACAAGCGTTCAAGACAAGCAAAGAGAGGGCTGGTCCGCCATGGCAAGCAGACTTACCCGCGCTACGCGGGATTTTTTTGCCTAAGATTCAGGGAATGAGTTCGACGTGGCGGCTGACAATCGTCACATCGCCATCTTGTGAAGCCGTCGCGGTGTTGGGACGTGCCGCGAGCAGGAATTTGCCGTCGGCGGGCAGGCCGAAGGACTTGTCCGCGACGAAAACTGTGACCGGCTTGCCCACGGGCAGCGTGAAGTTAACCGTAACGCCATTCGGCGGCATCGTGTCGCAGTTGTACCATGTCCAGCCGTTCAGATAAGAAGCGATCGGAGGACGCCCTCCTGCGCGCGGCTCAGTTTCGGACAGAATCGGCACGCCGTCCATGGTGACGGACTCGATTCCTGAGCCGGGCGGGAACAGGAGCGCTCCCTCGCGAGCGCCGCGCTCAGACAATAGCGTCATGCGATACGCATGCTTTCCGTTCTCAACGGACGACTGCTGAATCGTGAAAATCGGCGGTGCCAGATTGAGCCGCGGCGCTCGTGCTGCAAACATTTGCCTTCGGCTCCATGGAAACGACTGCTTGTCTGATTCGAATTTTGCAGCCTTTCGCACGGACGGCGGCAAGTTACCTGAGTCCGGAAATGCAAGCCAGCGTGCGCGGCCGGCGTCTCCGTCGAACCAATATTGAAAATTCAAACGTTGGGGCGATTTGGCCGAATATGCCGGAGTGACAGCGGCCAGAAAGCACAAAGCAATCGTCGCAACGATCGGTAGACCGGGAATGGACAGGCGCGGCATCAGCGTTGCGTTGGTCAGGTCGGCACCTAGCGGAAGCAGCGGCGCCAGCAGCACAGCCACCACAACGGCCACGATCGGCAGCGATGGCACGCCAAGGCCGTCGTAAAGCATTAAAGCGGTGGCGAACCCGGTAATTCCGGTAGCGATCAGCGGAAGAATCACGGGAATCAGCCCGCCGGGACGGCCCTTTTCCTCGCGCAACGTGAATGGCAACGCCGAAAGCGCCGCTACCGCCGCGCTTACCAGAAAGATGAAACTGAACCCGGGAACCACCAGCGCACCCACCAACGTCAACACGGCCATTGCCGACCACACGCCCGCCCACAATCCCCAGAACTTCGCCCGCCCGGCAAACGAGACCGCATGGACAATGACAACAGTTAGCGCGAGCGACCACATGGCCGCGCGGACCGGCAGCGAATGCGCGACCCAGGTCACCGGCAGAGCGCCGACAAGTTTCAGCACGCGGACGATGATCAGCGCGACGATGCCGGTCGCGACGACCGTCGCCATCCACGCGATTACGCCCCAAACTAATTGCCCCGGCATCAGCCGCTTCTTGCGTATGAGCCAGATGATTTGTCCGGAGATCAGCAGCAATACGACGAGCGCCGCGGGCCACGTGCGGTTGGCCGGCCAGCGCACGATCCAGTGGCCCAGAATATCCGAGTAGACGGCTTCGGTGACGGGCGGATCGTCGAGGCCGGGAGCGTTCGCCAGCGCGACGACTGCGGGCAGCGCATTGTCGCCCTGATGCTGCAGGCTGGCTGGACTGGCGTTCTGCATATTGTCGAGGGGCGTGTGGTAATGCGCGACGCCGCCAACGTAGGCGAAGTTCAGTCCCTGATAGCCCGCCGCTTTGAACACGGTGAAGTCCGTGTCGTTGGGCATTGTCTTGTAAACGGTGTACAGGATGGAATTCGTGGCGGGACGAAGCGCGTGCTGCGCGAACAACTGCACGGCCCATGCGTTCGCGGTGCCTGTCTCGAACATCAGGCTCGGGCCGCGTGAGCCACGCGTATCGATGTTGACCGCCGCGCGGACCTCCTTCGCCCAAGGATCGAAGTCGACAAAGGCGTGCGCACCGAGCAGGCCCGCTTCTTCGCCATCATCGATCATCAGGATTACAGAATGGCGCAGCGGAGGCATCGACTTCAGCGCACGCGCAATTTCCAGGACCGTAGCGGCGCCGGAGCCATCGTCCGATGCGCCAGGCCCCGCCGGAACCGAGTCATAATGCGCCGCAACCAGCACGGCAGCGCCCGATTCGGTCCCATCAACGCGCGCGAGGATGTTCTTAACGGTCCCACAGGTACCAATCTCGTCGCAGTCGAACGCAGTTTGTATCTGAGGGTCGTAGCCTAACTTCTTGAACAGATCGATGATCCGCTGCCGGACGACGTCGTTTTGCGGACTCCCGATCGGATGTGGGATGCCGTCGCCGGTGAGTTGAAATTGAACGGCGCGCGCACGTTCGGCGGAAAATTGCGTGGCTGGAGCGCTGGCGGGCAACGGAGCTGGCGGGCGAATCGAGAACAGCGAAATCAGGAAAACAATGCCGATCACAGCTAATGCAATCGTGAATCTACGGCCGCCCCGTAAAGTGTCCGGCTCCAAATAGCCCCTCCGTCGTGCCGCGCCATGCTAGGCCCCGCGTCAAACCAAGTCAATGGAACTCGGGGTATGCGGATGGGACCGGGAAAAAGGGACCACCCCTGGCGATTCCTTCAGCCTTTCCACTTCAAGACCTTGCCAGGTCCTGAAAGCAATCGCCGCCCAAACGCCCAATTGAGCCAAAGGACATGGCCGAATAAAATCGTGGCTATTGGCTAGCAATTTGCCTATAAGGTTGGAAGCCCCTGCGGGGCAAATTCAGCTGGGAGGACATCATGGCCACAATGAAAGCGAAAAAGGGAACAAAGAAGCCCAGGTCGTTGAAGAAAGTCGAGCCGTTGCGGTCTGTGAAGCCTTTAGAATCGCTGTCGCTAAACTTCACCAAAATTAGTTCCAAATATATCCCGCAAAAATAGCGGTAACGTGATGGAGCGCCTTTCTCGATGGCCTTCATGCCCGCAAACCGCCTCGTGCTTGAGCCGAGCTTGGCTCTGAGTCCGGTCTTCGCTGATACCGGCAAGCTGGGCAACTCCCGGTAAGTCGCATTACCGGAAAAATACCGGCCTAGTACTGGCTGTTCAGACTCGGGCGTTTTACGCCGTTCTGACGTTGTACTCCAACCTTGAAATTTCATTTAAGAGTAAGAACTTGAGAATGCGATTCGATAGCAAAACGATGCCGGAACTCTACGATAAAGCCGTCGCTTCAGGCGTTCCCAAAGATCAGGCGAAAAGGCTGCGGGCTAAGGATAGCGAACTAAAGCAGGTCGCGATTTCCACGTTTACCACGACGTGGGCCCGCCAGTGGTTGTTTTGGCGAAGCTCCGCTTCAGTCTGCCTTCCAACGTCAATGGAACTCGATTCGAGCGCGGGTCACCGTCAAGCGGCTGATGAAGAGATTCGTCATATGAACGTGCGCCTAGCTAGCTCTTCCGGGCTCTTGTCTCCATGTGACGCTTGTAGGCGTAAATCACCGCGAGCACCGGCGGCGCAAGAAACACGCCCCAAAACGGGATGATGAAGGCCAGCACAATCGGCGCCAGGATCGAAGCCCAGATCGGCACTTTGGCCGTGCGCTTCATCAGGTACGGCTGCAGCGCCAGCGTGTCGACCACCACGATCCCTGCATAGAGAATCAGGACGTATAACGGATGTCGCCAGTCTCCCCAATGGATCGCTGCCGTAATCGTTGGCGCGACCATGCCCAGCGCCGGCCCCAAATGCGGCACGACCTGCAGCACCGCCGCGAGTGCTGCCCACAGCGGCGCCAGCGGTACGCCCAAGGCGCGCAAGCCGACATACCACATGGCGCCAACCACCAGCGAATCCTCACACTGCGCGATGAGCCAATTCTTCAGCGCGCTTCCGGTGAGCCGCAGATGATCTTCGATCTTCACACTTGGCTGAGATTTCTCAAGCGCTGCGTCCTTGTGGCCGACTCGCGTAATGCTAAGGGTAGTGAACCGCTACAGGAATCCGAACTCTCTTAAAGTTTGCTCCAGGAGTACGTCTGAGGCAAAGGCGCTCGTCTGAAAGGCGAGATGGTAGCCACCAATTCCTTAGGGGCGAACGCAAGCGTCAGCGGTTGAAGGGGCGATCCTGGACCCAGTGGAAGCCGCGCTGAACGAGCAAGAACTTCGAGCGATCGAGAAGTTCGAACTCAGCGTGCACTTTGTGTTTGTCCAACGTGCCGTCGAGCGTCAAGTGGTTGGCATCCGGCTGCGCGAACGACAAGTCGGCTTTCCAGTTCTTATCCGAATACTTGGTCAATGTCAGCGTCCGCGCCTTCGTGTCGATCTTTGCTGCGTAAAATTGAGCCGCATCGTCCATCGCGTAGACCGTGGTGTAGTCAGGGCGGTCAAAAACGATCCTTCGCCAGCGGACCACGTCGGTCAAAAGCGGCGGGTGCGGCTGGCCGTCGACAATGAAATTCTCGACGTTCCAGATCCCGTACAGCTGAGATTTCGGGCTTGCCGCGCCGTAGATCTTCGAGGCCCGGGCTGATCCGTAGAGATTCGCTCCGATAAGAAAGACTCCCGCGAGCACCTGCATGGCTAACGCGATGCGATTCTTGCGAGCGGTGCGAAAGAGAGGATGATCCGACGACCGAGGCGCCCTACGATCGAGCAGGAAGAAATTCGCGAGCCGCTTCGCGTCTGGCGCGAGCAAGAAGAGCGAAAGCAAAATCATGTGGAACGAAAGAAGCTTCACGGGAACGTCATACGTCATGTTCAGCAGGAAAACTTCTGTCGCGTCGGCCAGGCACACGAGGGCGCCGAGCGCGGTCGTTCGCGGGAACACCAGCAGCGTTCCGCCCAGCAGTTCGGCGCATCCGGCAAACATCTCGTATGCCCTCGACGCGCCAATTGACGCCCACCGCACGCCCATGGGCGACAAGTCGCCGTATCGTTCCAGCAGTCGGTTCAGACCCGGAAACGGCATTTGCAGGGGGACAGCCTTCACCGCCCCATAGGTAAACATCGTCGCCGCGAGGGAAAAGCGCGCGAACAAGCGGAACCAGGTATAGAGCTTCGGGTAACTTTCGCGTTTGCGGTCGAGCACGGACCAGAGAATTGTGCCGAGGATCGCGAGCGCTACGATGCACGCAAGCTCGACCCAATCGTACACGCGGTCGCCGCTGCCCGTTTCGTACGTTACGATCGGGTGCGCGATGCGGAAAACGTGAGCGCCGATCCATACGACTGCGGCCTTGATCGGCGGCAGATTGTCCACTTCAAACGCGCCGGAATCGTTGGTGGTGGCGAAAAGCAGGGACGTCAGCATCTGCGTCAGGACGATGTACAGTCCGAAGTAGACGACGCAGAAGCGAAAAGCTATCCGAGTGGCAAGCTTCCAACGCGCAGCGAATATCGGTGCGCGCTCCGGCTGCGGGGCTGGCTGGCTGACGACTGCGGCTTCCTCATCGATGGGCATGTGCAATAGGGAGGCGGGCCGTGAACCTGGGTTGGCCCGCGTTCAAGGCTGAACAGATGGTTCCCTTCCTTCGCTGAGACGCGTTATACACCGGGACCGCTTGCTGGCGAAGCGATTGTTGTTCAGCAAGCAACTCCTTTGGTCACTCATCGCAGATTGTTCATCGGACCATCTTGTTCTGCTAGACTGCCTCGCATTCGCAAGGGCGAAAACAGGAGGCGCGCGTGAGCGGAATTCGAATGCTGTTTGTTGCTGCTTGTTTGCTGATGGCCGCCCATGTCGCGCACGCTCAGGCCGCGCATCCGGTTCCCGGGCCGCGTGCGGCTTTGACGGCAACGCAAACTGACGCCATCGATCAGTTCGTAAAATCGGAGATGGCCCGGCAGCGCGTTCCTGGCGTCGAAGTCGGTGTTTACAGTCGCGGGCGCATTCTGCTGGCCAAAGGCTACGGCCTTGCCGACGTTGAATTGAACGTGCCGGTTACTCCCGAAACGTTGATGCAGTCCGGTTCAGTCGGCAAGCAGTTCGTGTCCGCGGCGATCATGATGCTGGTGGAAGAACACAAACTTTCGCTCGACGACAGCATCACGAAATACTTCCCTGATGCGCCGCCCAGCTGGAAACCCATCCTGATTAAGAACCTTCTCTCGCACACGTCCGGCCTGTCCGAATATGAAAGCGATAACCGCACCGGACCGAACGGACCTTTCTATTTGCGTCTCGACTTTACCGAGGATCAGCTGATCAAGAAGTTTTACGCCCTGCCGATCGAATGGGCGCCGGGGACGAACTGGGCCTACCGCAACACCAATTACGTCATTCTTGGAGTTCTGATTCACAAGCTAACCGGCGAGCGATACGACCAGTTTCTCCATGACCGCATCTTCGCTCCGCTGGGCATGAACTCCACCCGCCTGATCAGCGATCGCGACATCATCAAGAATCGCGCATCCGGCTATGAGATTGACGATCACGGCCAGCTCAAGAATCAGGAATGGGTCTCGCCGACGTTCAACTCGACTGCCGACGGCGCTCTGTATTTCAACGTCCTGGACATGGCGAAATGGGACGCGGCACTTTACAGCACGCGCCTGCTGACGCAAGCCAGCCTCGATCGCATCTGGACCGTGTATCCGCTAAAGGACGGCAAGCCAAATCCCGGCAATTACGGCTACGGGTGGGAGATCACGAAATTTCACGGTCATAAACTGATTGAGCACGGCGGAGCGTGGCAGGGATTCACCTGCGACATCTCCCGCTATCCCGACGACTCGCTCACCGTCGTCGTTCTCACGAATCTCGACTCGGGCCATTCTCGCCCGGAGGTGATCGCGCACGTCGTCGCCGGGCTGGTGGAACCCGCTCTGATGCCGGCAAAACTCACCGCCATTGCCGACAACAATCCGGGAATAGCAAACGCTCTCCGCAAGGTCCTGGACGAGCTTGTCGCCGGAACCGATATTCGAGCGCAGGTTACGCCCGAACGGGCCACGCTCATCACGCCCGCCGCGACTAAACGAGTGCAACAACTCCTGACGCCGATCTGGCCTGGCGGAACACTCACGTTGGTCGAGCGCAAATCCGCTACCGGCGCGTCGGGCATCGTTGCGTCCACGTTCCGCATCAGCAAAGGTTCCGATTCGCTGCTGATCCGCTACGCGCGCAACACAGCGGGAAAAATCGCGGTCCTTGGCTTTTCGCCCGATCGGCAGTGGGAGTAGGCGAGAACTGATCGATCGCGAGTACACAGCCTGACTTTCGCCTCAGCCATCGTCCAGCACGTGGCGAAAGCTGCGGCACCTTCACATCCGCTGGTTGCATAATCCGCCTGGTTGTCGTGGCTGCTCGCGTGGCCGGTAAGCTGCTGGATCGGCCTTTTGCTCGGAAAGCGCGCGCCAACAGCAGCGCCGGCCGTGGCCTCCTGACTGAGTTATTTGGGACGAGGCCCGCGTCCAAGCAAGGGCCAGCAGCCGCCGGCTTCCAAGTACGCACGAAGCCGGTGACGCTCCTCCGCCACGTTCTGAGTGAGGGGACCACGGTGGCCCGGACAAACGAAGTGTGCTTCTTCTCGGAGACATCGCAAAGCGGAATCCCTTGCAGACGGTAAATCGAGCGTTACTGGACGGGCCATGAGAGCCAGTTGATTTTTTACAACCGCCAATGCGTCTCCGCAGAAAAGTGTTTTCGTCGGCTCGTGGATGTAAGCAATATGACCCGGCGTGTGCCCCGGGGTCGCTAACGCCCTGAATTCAGTCTCAATAATCTCGCCGTCCGCGACGAGATGGTCAGCCGTTACCGCGTGAGGCGCAGCTTCCTCCAGGAGTCCGCGCAAAAGCACGAGCACGCCTTCCTCTGGCACATGTTTGCCAACCCACGCGCGAATGCCACGTGAAGCAGTCTGCCTCGTGAACGAATCTTCGTCGCCCGCATGGTAGTAGACGCGCACGCCGAATTTCCGCTTCAAAAACGCAGCGCCGGCGGAATGATCATTGTGCCAATGGGTAAGGAGAATTGCCTTCAGGCGCTCGGGCGCGACACCCAACTCGCCCAATCCCTGCAAAAAATCGGCCGCATGCGAATCCATGCCAACGTCCACAGCAAAAACGCCGCCGTCGCGCGAAACAACGTACGAGCAGGCGAAGTAGGAGGGCCTGCGAAGGCACCAGACCCCTTCGACGACTCGAATGACTTGGACGTTAATGGGCCCCTCTTGCGACTGACCGCGAAGATTCTACACCGGCACGATGCGATTGATCGGCCGAAGCAGCCGGCAAATTCGCCGGGAGCAGCCCGCACGAGGCTTCAACGAACTTTCGCGAATGAGCGCGACACCTCGGGTTTTCCAACTCAAAGCTGTCGGCGCTTTTCCCTAATTTCCCATAGTCTCGCGGAATACGCCGTGCTTTTGAACGGGACACGACTGGCTTACCCGTAACGCCACAGTTCCGCAAAATTGCGCTATCGAAGGGCCGCTCTATTCGAGATACTTGCACCAGTAGTTCACTTGTGGTTATATCCACTGAAATTTGCGGCCTAACTTGGGAGGTCTTATGGCAAGCGCTGACCTGCGCCCGATGACTCTAGGCGAAGTTCTCGACCGGACCTTCACCCTGTACAAAAAGAACTTCTGGCTTTTCGCCGGGATTATGTCGTTGCCCTTGCTATTGGTCTTCGTAGTTCAAATCGCGGCAGCCACATTCAGGATGAACGGAAGAACCGTGGCGGGGCCAGTGGTACCGTCTGCGACCATGATCGCGGGCGTGGTCGGAGGCGCTTTCTTTTTCCTGATTATTTATTTCGCGATCTACGCCATCGCTCAAGCCGCCACGGTATTCGCCGTTTCGGATCTTTACCTGGGGAACGTGGCCACCGTCAGAGGAGCGTTCGCCAGTGTGCGCGGCCGGATTCTGCGTGCCATCGGCGTGATTTTTCTTATCTTGCTGATGGTTGGTGCGGTCTTTGTCGCGCTGATGATCGCAGCGACGCTCTTTCTCACTTTGGTTCCCGGTCTGGTCCGCTCGCCCTTAATTCTTCTTATCTTCATCCCCATCGTCATAGCTTTTATGATTCCCGGGTTTTTCCTCCTGGTTCGAACTGCGGTCGCGGTGCCGGCGGCCATGCTGGAGGACAAGTCCGCCCCTGCTGCCATCGGGCGCAGCATGGATCTGACGAAAGGCTTCGGCTGGCAAGTCTTTCTCATCTTTATTCTGTGCGCAGTGTTGGGCGTGGTTGCCGCCGCTGTTTTTCAGTATCCGTTTATGTTCGTTACGCTGATGAAGGCGACCAAGCACCAGTCGGTTTCTTTTGTGTTCCTTATGTTCCAATATCTCTCCTCCTTTGTTTCGTCCGTGCTTGTCGGCCCGGTTGCCACCATCGCCTTCTCTCTGATGTATTACAATCTCCGCGTCCGCAAGGAAGCTTTTGATCTCCAACACCTCATGGCGTCGCTTCCGGCCGGCTCGCAGCCTGTTCCGCCGGTTCCGGGAGCGCCTTCGGCCGCCTAAAGTGACTCGGGCCCGCTGTTCTCGTTGCGTTTGGCAACACGTACTCCTCTGCACGTGTGCAGCACTCTTGGCACTGAGCGCGACCGC
The DNA here is from genome assembly GCA_050747085.1 of Candidatus Acidiferrales bacterium. GTDB lineage: Bacteria > Acidobacteriota > Terriglobia > Acidiferrales > UBA7541 > Palsa-295. Next base: position 10,411 of record JBOGNK010000018.1, on the reverse strand, counting down.
TGCCCCCCGATCACAGACAAGTTCTAGCCCGCCCACATCACCTGACATCGACCTGAAAACCTACGAAGCACAACTGGATTCCTACGCGACCCAAATATCGAAGGCTCGGCGGCAGCCTGCCGCGCTCGCTCGCATTGGCGTATCGCTTCCTGACGAATGGGTCGTTCGCACGGGCCAAGCAGATCCGGACAGCGTCACTGTCTCGACGGACTGGCTGAATATCGCTCTCGCGGACCTGAGCGCGCATCCGAAGGACGCAGATAATCGCGTGCGAGAAATAGACGCGCGCCTTAGTGCCATGCGCGAAGCGGCGGTCCAGCTCGGCGCGGCGCAGCCGTCGGCCAGCGATTCTCGCACGCGGCTCGACGCGATTTTTCATGGCCCGGAATTCAAGAACCTGCATGGCCCGACTGAAATACAAATCCTCGGGCAGCGCATCGCTCGATGGCTTGTCGAACAGATCATGCAGCTGCTGATGCATTTCCATTTGCGCGCCAATGTGGGAAATGTTCTCAGCTGGATCGTGATTGGAATTGCGTTTGCATTCCTCTGCTGGTGGCTCTGGCACCGCTTCTCCCATCTTGCTCCGAAGGTGGACTCAACGCAGGCCTCGCCTGCCGCGCCGCGTGTGTCTTCGCGCGAATGGCTGGACGAAGCCCTCGCTGCAGCGGACCGTGGCGAATATCGCGAAGCCGTACATTGCGCGTATTGGGCCGCCATTGCGCGCCTGGAAGATTCCGGCCGTCTCTCGCGAGACCGCGCACGCACGCCACGAGAAGCCCTCCGCCAGCTGCGCTCCGCGAATCCTGGCGAGCGCGAAACGCTTCGCGTACTGACGCGCAACTTCGAACTGGTTTGGTATGGATATCGCCCGGTATCGGACGCCGACTGGATTGGCGCCCGGACCCAACTGGAGAATATGGGATGCCTCAGGCGCTCGACCGCGGCGACCGTAAACTCCTGATCGTTGCCGGCATCGTGCTCGTGATCCTCGTGGTCGCCGCCAGCGTGGTTTCTCCGCCCAAAACATCGAGCGAGTTTTCGCTGCCGTCGAGCTATTCGCCTGATTGGACCGGCGCGGAAGCCGCGTTCCTGTTGTTGCAGGATATGAAGTACAACGCCGAGCGATGGGAAAAATCGCCGGTCGAGATGACGGGCGATCCGTCGAACACCGTGCTCGTCCTCGCGGATCCCGTACAGGCTCCCACGGCAGATGAGCGCGCCGCGATCGCGTCGTTTCTGGAGCAAGGCGGCCGCGTTTTCGCCACGGGTCCGAGTGCATCGGAACTCCTGCCGCAAGCGCATCCCTTCACCCCAAGCTACGACTTCGACGAACCGGCGCATTATTCGCCGCAAGCGCCTTCACCGATCGTGCGAGGCGCGCCGGACATCACCATGATCCCGGCCGAAAGCTGGTCGCCGAATCTGCCCGGACAGGTGATCGTTTACGGCGATCAGGACACGGTCGCTGTCGTTACTTATCGTTTCGGCAAAGGCGAGGTCGTGTGGTGGGCGAATGCCAGTCCGCTGACGAACGGTGCGATTCGCGACGCATCCAACCTGCGATTGTTTCTCAATTCCGTAGCGCCTTCGCGCGACGTCCACATCCTCTGGGACGAATATTTTCACGGCGCGCATGGCTCGCTCTGGTCGTATATGCTGCGCACGCCGTTGCCGTGGGGTCTCGCGCAGTTTGGGCTGGTCTTTCTGGCGATCCTCTTCACCTATTCGCGACGGAGCGGTCCTGTCCGCGAACCCGCGACGGTCTCCCGGCTGTCGCCGCTCGAATTCGTCGAAACGCTGGGTGACCTGTACAATTCGGTCCGCGCCGATGATGTTGCCGTGCAGATTGCCGGCCAGCGCCTTCGCTTCCTGCTTACGCGCCGCCTTGGCTTGGCAGCGAATGTTTCAAACGCCGATCTAGCGCAGGTGGCGAGCCGACAATTGGGCTGGCAAGAGACGCCGCTGGTGGAAGGCCTCGTCGCCTCCGATAAAAACGCGGTCAGGCACGAGAAGGATCACCGCGAGTCCCTGAAACTAGTTCAGCAGCTTTTTGATTACGCAGCGCAACTGGAAATGCGCGGAGCACGCAGACAAAAGGACAAACCGGATGAGTGACGCAACCAGGCTGGCGGAACATGTTCGCAACGAATTGGGAAAAGTTATCGTCGGACAGCGCGAGGCGCTGGATCAATTGCTGCTCGTGTTGCTCGTTGGCGGCCACGCGCTGGTGGAAGGCGTGCCTGGCCTCGCTAAAACTCTCGCGGTAAAAACGCTGGCGCACATCTTTCAAATGCAGTTTCAGCGCGTGCAGTGCACGCCCGATTTGATGCCCGCCGACGTGATTGGCGCGAACGTCTTCAATTTGGCGACCAGCTCGTTTGCGTTGCACCGCGGCCCGATTTTCACGGATCTGCTGCTCGTCGACGAAATCAATCGCACGCCTCCGCGCACGCAGTCCGCGCTGCTTGAAGCCATGGAAGAGCGCCAGGTCACCATCGACGGCGCTACGCATCCGCTCTCACCGTTTTTCGCCGTCTTCGCCACGCAGAATCCGATCGAGTTCGAGGGGACCTATCCTCTGCCTGAAGCGCAGCTCGATCGCTTCCTTGTGAAGATCGGCATCAGCTATCCCGACGCGGCGCAGGAAATTCAGGTGCTCCAGAATTTTCAGAACGGCTTCGACCCCCGGAAGCTCGATATGGTCGGGATCGTCCCGTTGCCCGCCGACGCCTTGCGCCGGGCGCAGCAGGAGGTCGCCCGCGTTCGCGTCGAACCGGAGCTGTTCCGCTACGTTGTTGCGATAACCGGACGCACGCGCAATTGGCCGGCGGTCAGCCTGGGCGCGAGTCCCCGAGCGGCGGTCAATCTGATGCTGGTTGCAAAAGCGGTGGCGGCGACCGAAGACCGCGACTTTGCGATTCCCGATGATGTGAAATCCGCAGCGCTTCCGGTTCTTCGACATCGTCTCGTGCTGAAACCGGAGGCCGATCTCGAGGGCATCACTGCCGAGCAAGTCGTTCGCGAAATTACGCAGTCCGTCGAAGTGCCAAAATGAGCGCGTCGCCAACCGCAACGATCGGCGAAGCGCAGGAGCGCGCGTTCGAGGCTGGTTTCACTCGGGAATCGCACGCCGTGAATTCGCCGCACACGCTGATCCCGCCGGCAGTCGCGGCGCGTGGGCGCAGCGCCGGACGTTTTCCGTTCGCGTTTGGCCGCCGATTCTTTCTGCTGTTGCTGATTGGGCTGGTCTGGATCGGTCCCGCGTGGTGGGACGCGCATTACCTGTATGCCATGGTGCTGTGGGATATGCTCGTCTTTGCGCTGTGGGCTTCGGATCTCTCCCGGATGCCCAAGCCAGAACAGCTCGAAATTCGCCGGCTCTGGAGCACGCCGCCACAGCTTTCCGCCGAATCGCTGATCACGCTCGAACTTCGCGTGTCCGCCGGCATCGAAATTTCGGGGTCCCTCGTGGACGACGTTCCTACCGCGTTGCGTGATTCCCTTCCCGAATTGTCGTTCTCCACTCGGCAGGGCCAACCGGCTTCGATAACATTCACCATCCGCCCGCGCGAGCGGGGCGATGCGCGATTCGGAGCAACTTCTGTTCGTTATCAATCCGCATGGCGCATTGCCGAGCGATGGGCCGCCTTCGACGCCACGCAATCGATTCGCGTGTACCCGAACCTCGAAGAGTCCAAGCGCGAAACGATTCACCTGATTCGCAGCCGGCAGACCACCGTCGAGAAGCGCCTCGAGCGCCTCCGCGGGCAAGGCCGCGAATTCGAAAGTCTGCGCGAATATCGCGAAGGTGACGATCTTCGCGATGCATGCTGGACCGCGACCGCGCGCCGCGCGAAGGTGATCATCAAGTCGTATCAGGTCGAGCGCAGCCAGACTGTCTGGCTTGTGCTGGACACTGGACGCTTGATGCGCGCCCGCACCAAAGGATTGAGTAAGCTCGACTACTCCGTCGGCGCCGCGTTGACACTAGCGCAAGTGGCTTTGTATTCGGGCGACAAGGTTGCCGCGCTCGCCTACGGCCGCAAAACGCGGATGCGTTTGCCCGCCGCTCGCGGAGCGAATCACGTTCGCGCAATGTTGGAGGGCTTCTCGCAATTGCACGGCGAAACGCACGAAGCCGATCACATTCGCGCTGCCGAATCGCTGCTTGCCTATCAGAAGCGCCGCAGCCTGGTTGTCTGGCTCACCGATCTTACGGAAACTGCCGCGATGCCCGACGTGATTGAGGCCGCGCTACGCCTTGCGCATCGTCACGTGCTGCTCTTTACCGTCATCGGCGAACCCGATCTTCGCGCTCTTCTCGAGGCCCGTCCAGAGTCCGATCGAGGCATGTTCCGCTACGCTGCCGCGCAGGAGATCGCGCACCGTCGCGACTTACTCCTGCGCATGTTGCGCCAGCAAGGCGCATTGACGATCGAGGTGGAACCTTCACGTCTCTCGTCGGCTGTCGTTAATCGTTATCTGCAGGTAAAAGAGCGCAGTCTTATCTGATGTGCGAAGATGAGCGAGAAACGTTCGCGCCATTGTCACTAGCTCGCGGTGGCCGGTGACGAATCTCTGGAAACGATCGCTGAGGAATTTCCCACATCGGCCCGCGTAGCGTCCTCCAATGCCTTTCCGCCTGACGATTTCTTCGTCAGATACAGCGTCAGCAAAGTCGCCATCGCGCCCGCCAGCAGAAATTTCACCGCCGGATGGATGTGCGAAGGCGAAATAAACCCTTCGATCGTGCCGGCAATAATCAGCATCGGAATCACGCCGAGCACCAGGCGCGCGCTCCGTGCCCCTGCCCGCGCGAGCGATATTCTCCTGGGCAACGTTCCTGGAAACAGCATCCCCCGCGCAATCCCGAATCCCGCCCCCGCCGCGATGAAAATCGCGGGCAGCTCCAGAACGCCATGCGGCGCGACAAAGCTCAGCAACGGCAGCAGCATCCCTTCCCGCCAGCACGCCGCGTTCACCACGCCAAACAGCAGCCCATTCACCACCATCATCCATGCGGTGCCGATCCCAGCCGTGATCCCGAGCGCGAAAGTGGTGAACGAAACGGTCAGGTTGTTCGTCATGATCCCGCTCGACGCCAAAGGCTTTATCGTGACGATCGAATCCGTCCACATCTTGTGATGCTGAATCGTGTCCGTCATCTGCGGGCCCAGAAAGTAACGCGAGAACGACGGATCTGCCATCGTCAGCAACAAGCCCACCAGGCACGCCGCCAGAAAAATGACGAACGCCAGGAACGTGTCCTGAAACGTTTCGCGAAAAATCGCGGGATACGTATCCCGAAAGAAGGTCCAAATGCCGCGGGCGCGCGATTTTCGTCCCATGTAAATCAGGTTATGCGCGCGGCCAAGGACGCGATTCAAATAGAAGGATAGTTGCTCTCCGGTGGGATCTTCGCGAACTGTTGCGAGATCGGACGCGATCTGCCGGTATAATAGCGCCAACTCTCGAATCTCGGCGGGAGCCAGGGACGAAATGCCGCGGCGCGCGCACGAATCAGTCAACTCTTCCAGCCGCTTCCAGTGCGGGCGGCGTTTCTCAAGCCAGCGATTGGAGATCACTCGTGTCCTCGATCGATCAGCTTACCATCGAGACGCCCGAGCAAACGTCTCTTGAATTCCCGCTTGCCGGAATAGGCAGCCGCTTCCTGGCCATCGCCGCGGACACGGCCATCCAGGTGGTCGCCGCTGGTCTGCTCGTAGGAGTTCTGGCGCTCGCCGCGCCGGGCATTCACCTTGTGCCACACGCGGCGTTGCAATGGACGTTCGCGCTGCTGATCCTCGCTATGTTCGCCGTGTACTCGGGCTACTTTGCATTTTTCGAGGCGATCTGGAACGGCCAAACACCCGGCAAGCGTTTCGCGCAGCTTCGCGTGATGAAGGAAGACGGCCGTCCGATCAGTGTTTTCGACGCCGTCTCTCGCAACCTGCTCCGCGCGGTCGATTCCCTTCCCGTTGCCTATGGCATTGGCGTCATCAGCGTGCTGTTCACCCGCAACAACCAGCGGCTCGGAGACATGGTCGCCGGAACAGTGGTCGTTCATGAAACCGCGCTCGATGGCGCACGCCCTTTCGTTGAAATTCAGAAGGACGCGGCCGCTCCTGCCTACAATACCGCCAGCCTCACGCCCGACGAGCTGCGCCTGATCGAAACGTTCTTCAACCGACGGGACACTCTCGATCCGTCCGTCCGCACTTCCGTGGCTGCGCAAATCGCACGTCGCGTTAGCGAAAAACTGCAATTGCCCTCGCCGGTCGTAGGATGGCCGCACACCGAGCGATTCCTTGAAACCGTCTTCGAGCAGTATCGCTCGACGGGCCGTCTCGGCCATTCCTGATCGCATCCCGATCGAAGCCTGAGTTAACCATGGAAATCGGTGGGATTACTCCGCACTGTACCCGGCGCTACAGCGAACACCGCATTGCGATCGCCCAGGACACGCAAAAGAATTGTGCTAGAGGTGAAGAATGATCAAGAAAGTGAAGGGCGGCTACAAAGTTCTCTCCGAAAAGAAACACAAAAACCTCGGCGGCCCGTACAAAACGAAAGCGGAGGCGGAAAAGCGTTTGCGCCAGGTCGAGTACTTCAAACACCACAAGTGACACGTCGCTCCGCTTGCCCTCATTTCAAGAAGGAGCGCGCCGGCAACCGCGATCTGCTCTTGTCTACGGCCCTGCCGGGGTGCTCCAATTCGTTTCGCCACTAGCCCTAAGCACCCGCCACTCGTAAAATACTTGAGACCATATGAGCACACCCACCGTTCAACAGGAATCCGTACAGCCATTCGATCTCGCTTGGGTCCGCGCGCAATTCCCCTCGCTGAAGCTGACGGTCAATCGCCACGCTGCCGCGTATCTCGACGGCCCGGCCGGCACGCAGGTGCCCCAACGCGTGATCGATGCCGTGCGCGATTATTACGAGCAATCGAACGCCAACACGTGCGGTGCATTCGCCACCAGTCGTCGCAGTGACGCCATGATTGCGTCGGCCCGCGCTGCGATGGCCGATTTCTTCAATTGCGCGTCCGACGAACTTTACTTCGGCCCGAATATGACGACCCTCACCTTCGCGCTTGCCCGCGCGATTGGCCGCGAACTTCAGTCCGGCGACGAGATCGTCGTAACGACGCTTGACCACGATGCCAATGTCGCGCCCTGGAGAGCCCTCGAAGAGCGCGGCGTCGTAGTTCGCCAGGTCGATATCCGCGACGATGACTGCACGCTCGATATGGACGATTTTCGCAACAAGATCACGCGCAGGACGCGCCTCGTCGCGGTCGGCTTCGCATCAAACGCGGTCGGCACAATCAATCCCATCGAAGAAATCATTCGCCTTGCGCATGATGCCGGCGCGCTTGCGTTCATCGACGCGGTTCATTCCGCGCCACACTGCCCCATCGACGTTCGCGCGCTCGATTGCGATTTCCTGGCCTGCTCTCCGTACAAATTCTTCGGGCCGCACATGGGCTGCATCTACGGCAAGCGCGAGCATCTTCTGCGCTTCCGTCCATACAAAGTTCGCCCTGCAACGGATGCTTTGCCAGATCGCTGGGAGACTGGCACGCAAACACACGAGTGCATCGCCGGAGTCGCCGCCGCAATCGACTACCTAGCAGATTTGGGACGCCACGTATCGCCAACTGAATTAGGGCGTCGGAGCCTGCCCGTCGACAGACACGGCTTCAGCTCCGAAAAACCGCAGGCCAAAAACTTGGGGACTTTAGCCCCTGAAACGAATACGCCGCGCCGCGAAGTATTGCTCAACGCCTATCACGCGATTCGGCAACATGAAATGTCGCTCGCCACGCGAATGATCGACGGGCTACTCAAAATTCCCGGCCTGCGCTTCTTTGGAATTTCCGATCCAGCGCGATTCGTCCACCGGGTTCCGACGGTTGCCGTGCGCTTCGTAAAACACACCCCTCTTGAAGCTGCCACATTTCTCGGAGAGCGTGGCATCTTCACCTGGGACGGCAATTACTACGCACTGAACCTCACTGAACGCCTCGGCGTTGAAAAAGACGGTGGCTTTCTTCGCATTGGCATCGTCCATTACAACTCGCGCGAAGAAATTACCAGGCTGCTAGAGTCGCTACACGAACTCGTCGGCCGCTAAGCGTTGCAGTCATTCTACCTTGAGAATTGACCGATACAGGGCATAGGGCTAGCGCCAAGACAGGGCGAAGAATTGACCGCCCACAAAAAAGCTCCCAAACCATCGGGTTTACCGTGTCCAGGACTCTTCCGCAGTCGTTCACGCCGCTGCCCCACGTCCTATTCCTGGTCAGAGTGATTGCCAACGCTTTCCGCGCTGTAAGGGCTCGGCTGAGATCTCGCTGACTCAGCGGCGCCAGTCGGCCGCTTGGTTTCTTGATCGGCGCCGCGAACAGCATTGGGATTAAGTCTTGTTGATATCCTGCTTGTTCTGCAGCTTTACGATGAAGCCCTGAACGATCGGTTTGATTGCGTCTGGTGCGCTGGCCATCGCCGCGTTCGCTTCCTTCACGGCGTTATCGAAGTCTCCCTGCCCGCTGTAGACCCGCGCCATCGCGGCGTGCGCCCGCCAGTGATTAGGAAATTTCTTCGCGAGATTGCGGTAAACCTCGAAAGCCTCATCCGCCTTCTTTTGCGCCTGCAGCTGCAGCGCGTAGCCGTACAGCTGATTCACGTCGGCCTTGTCGAGCGCCTGATTGCGCGCCACAGTTGCTTCATCGTTGCGGCCCATCGCGGTAAGAACCTGCGACTTCGTCATTAGATTGTCGTAGCGCTCTTCCACCTGAATCGATTGATCCGAATATTTCAGCGCTTCATCCAGATCGGTTTTCTCTGCGAGCAGGTAATTCGCGGAATCGTCCCAGCCTTCCCAGGTGTATTGCGCTCTCCCGCGAAGCTGTTTGTGCAGGCTGTCTTCGACGATTTCGTGCACGTTGACGCCAACTTTGAACGGCACAGCGAGCTTTTCCCAGCGAAGCGTCACGACGGCGGAATCCGGCGTCGGATCGTCGAAATCGTAGGTCAATGCGTTATGAAAATCGGTTGCTTGGGGCTTGACCGTCACTCGCAGGAGGTCTTCGTCCTGCTTGTACGTGAAACTGCCCCACGCCGTATTCGTTTTGGAAAAGGCAATCGTCCAATTGCTTTCGCCAGGGATCATGTGCAGACCGTACGTCCCCGCGGCAAGCGGCTGTCCTTCGATTGTTACAGGATCGCTGAACGAAATCGTCGTGTTCTCGTTCGCGCCTGCGCGCCAAACCTGGTTGTAAGGAACCAGTCCGCCCCACACCTTGCGCCCATTCACCAGCGGACGATGGTAGTTGATCGTGATGTCGGTGATCCCGATGCGTTGCGTGAGCGCGGCGTGCTGGCTGGCACGCGGCAGGTTCATTACGGCGGATTGCGCGCGGACTAATCCGGGCGCAACAAGAAGCACGATCAACACGACTGTTGTTCGAAGCTTGACCATGGACGCACCCCTCCGTTCCAGATTTCAGGCTGTCAAATGTCCGATAGCTGTTTATAGGGACCTGCGAGCGTCCGTGCCCCACCCGGGCGCAGTCCGCTCTTGGCGCGTTAGACGCAGCAACCGAACTTTCGTTATCCCCGATTCGCCTGAAACCGAGCGTCTTTCGCGGCTTATTACGGCGTTGGACCTTCCCCCCCAATCCTGTCTGCGCCGCTGGCCCGCGCCTGAGCGCAACGTCTCGCACATTCCTCGCCAGTTCGCCAATCAACTTTAAAGAGGCAATGGAGGCTGCAGAACAAAAGCCTCTAAGCTTTCCTCGCCGGAAATAGTCAATGCCGCCCGTGATATCCTGACTGGCCATGCCAAAGCGACCTAAACCCATCATCCTTACTGTCCTCGACGGCTGGGGCTTCCGCCCTGAAACTCAGGGCAACGCCATCGCGCTCGCCCGCAAACCCAATTACGACCGCCTTCTCAAAGACTTCCCGAACACCCTTATCCACACATCCGGTCCATTCGTGGGTCTGCCCGCAGGCCAAATGGGCAACAGCGAGGTCGGCCATCTGAATATCGGCGCCGGGCGCATCGTGCAGATGGACATCACGCGCGTCGATCAGCTCATCTCGAGCGGTGAATTTTTCCGCCAGCCGCTGCTGCTGGAAGCAATGGCTCGCGGACGCCAGCGACAGCTTCATCTTCTCGGACTGCTCAGCGATGGCGGCGTGCACTCGCACATCGACCATCTTTTCGCTCTGCTCGAAATGGCGCGCGAGAACAAAGTTGAGCGGGTGTTCGTCCACTGTTTCATGGACGGCCGCGACACGCCCCCGCACAGCGGCGTCGACTACATGCGCCAGCTCGAACAGAAGATGCGCGAGTACGGCGTGGGCCAGATTGCAAGCGTCAGCGGACGCTACTACGC
>JBOGNK010000017.1:0-52818 GCA_050747085.1 Candidatus Acidiferrales bacterium | reverse complement strand
CAGCATGCTGCTGCGCCCCGACCAGGGAAAAGTGCCCAGCACCCAGACACCATGCGCATACAACTTACGCCCAATCAAACGCTAGCGGCGTAGCCCAAGTAACGCGAATCCTTCCAGGAGAAAGCCGGGCTCGATGTAGTCGAACATCGCTGTGGGCCAAGATGATGCAAAGCGTGAGTACAAAAACCAACAGCCCCGGCCGAAGCCGGGGCTGTTCGTGACACACCCTTTAATTCAGTTGCGCTACAAAACCGACCAAAACCGCCGGCACCCTCGCTGCGCTCAGCCTAAACCGAGACGCCCTCAGGACAAGCCTGCGCTACAAAACCTAGTCGCCGGCTACGGCTTCAGGTTCCGGGGTTGCGGCGGGTTGATGCGCGCCGTTTCCGTTGCCATTTGAGCCCGCAATCTGAACCGGTGCTTCAGTCTTCACCGGCGCGCCGGGGACGGCCGTTTTCATCTGTTGGAGCGAACCGATCTGAACGACCTCCTCCTGCGGCTTCTTGAGCACGAGTTCTTCATAGATCTTGCGGACCTTGGCTGCTTCCTCGAAGGCCTTCTTACGACGGATGCGGTCTTCTTCGGCAGCGGTGAGCGGAATGTCGTGCTCGAGATGACGGACGCGAGTCGCGTCGTCCTGGTCGATCCTAAGCGAATGCTCGTAGCTTGCGAGGTCGACCTTCTTCCCCTTGGCATAGATCTGGTGCTTGCCATGGTCTTTGTACCATTCGGCGACGGTCGCGTTCTTGTACATGTTCTCGATGATTTTGCGCCAGCCGATGCCGGTGTTGTAGGCGCAGAAGGAAATTTCGCCCTGCTGCGTGGCATACGGAATGATGCACATTTCGGTGCGTCGGAAATCGTAGTTGAACAAGTCCTGGAACCACATGCCGGCGATGAAGAGCATGTTCCAGGGATCTTCGGTGCGGCGTTTCATCGCGTCCTGGAAATTGCGGTTCGGATTCGTCCGGCCGTATTTCTTGTCGGAGTTCTTTGACACGGCCCAGGTTTTATCGAACTTCCTGAGGATGTCCTTGATTCGAAGGTTTGGCGGCGCCTGCCACGGGTCGTAATTGCGCAGCATTGCGAGAGCCATCATGAACGCGGAGAACTTCTTGCTGCGAGCGGCATCCGTGATGGCGTGGACGTCTTTTACCAGCTGTGGCGCGTCGAGGAAGCGCGAAATCGGCGCCCATTCCTTGGTTTCCTTGTGCACCATCATTGCTGTGCCGACGCCACAGTTCGGGTGGCAACCGCAGGACAGCGCGCCCCACTGTGCATCTGGACCGTGAATCATGTCGGCGAAGCCGGCAAACGGGGAGATGAAGGAGAGCGGGAACCAGTCGCGCGTGGGCTCGATTTTGCCGACCTGATCGCTGACGTCCTTCGCAAGATGCGAGAGGGTGTAGCGCTGGCGCATGCGGCGCTCGGGAGTAATGTCTTCGTCGCGTCCCGTGAACGAAACTGGTTGGAACGAAACGAACGCGATCTTCTTCGGATTCTCCATTGCGAACTTCACGATGGGGCCAACCTGGTCGTTATTCACATTGTTGACGATCGTGGTGACCAGGACGATCTCGATGCCCGCCTCGTGCATGTTCTCGATGGCGCGCAGCTTCACGTCGAACAGGTTGCCTACCTGGCGATGGCTGTTCGCGTCGTTGCCGATGCCGTCGAACTGCAAGTAGGCGTATCGCATGCCCGCTTCGAAAGCCTTCTTGGAGTATTCCTTGCTCTTTGCGAACTCGATGCCGTTTGTCGCGGCCTGGACGCTGTTGTAGCCGATCTTGCGCGCATACGCGACCGCGTCGATGAAGCGGGGGTGCATGGTCGGTTCGCCACCGGAGAATTGCACGGACATTTGGCGGCGCGGCTTGATCTTCAGCGCGTTATCCAGAATTTCGGTGATTTCTTCCCAAGCCAGCTCGTGCACGTAGCCGACCTGGTTGGCATCCATGAAACAGGGATCGCACATCATGTTGCAGCGGTTCGTCAGGTCGACGGTAAGGACGGCACCTCGGCCATGGCGAACGGTGCTGGAACCGTGGTGATGCAAATCTTCGTCGTTATGCGCCGGGATGTCGCGTCCGGGGAAATTCTTCTCGATCCACTCGAGAAACTTGGAATCGACGGCCATCAAATCTTCGCATTTGCCGTGCTGCGGGCACTCCTTCACCATCCAGACCTGGCCGTCGCGCTCGATGACCTGCGCCTTGATCTCGCCAACCTTTTCGTGCACGAGATCGGTCCAGTCCTTCTTACCATCCATGATCGCCTGACGCGCTTCCTTCACGCACTCGGGGCAAAGGGAATCCGTCGTTCTGGGCCAACCAAGCGTTGGCTTCGATTTCTCCCAGGACTTCAAGAGCGGCTTGTCGGACCACTTCGGTGTGAACGAGGGATTGGGATTGTGCTTGTTGAAGAACTGAATGGTATCGAAGGTGACGCCTGCGGTCTTGCACAAAGCCCAATCAAAAGATTTCCAAAGCCGGTTGCGAACTGTCGTTGGCATTTGCCTATACCTCTCCTGAATTAGAGCGCGAGCGCTGAGCCGACCCGCCGACTGGCGGGCTTGAACTCGGATTCCCCCGAGAGATGGATCTCACAGATGCGAAGGTGCCTGTAAGTCCTTCCAGATCAATTCTGGACCGAAAGCAAAGGGCCGTCCACCCATCTTCGGCGAAATGTGCTTTCCGGGGGGCGAAATGCGCCTGGGTGCAGCGAATGGCGAAAATTTGAACGAACAAAAAGTGCACAATTGTGGCCTTAGGGTCGCAGAAGTGGACATTCGACGGGACATTTCGAGCAGGGAACGATCCGCAGGACTTCGTGATCTCGATTAAATGTTCGCCGTTCATTCGGCTCCGAAGAATGGCCGCTTTTCGATGTTCGCTTTTTCATTTTCGCTTGATCCGATAGAGCGGGCAATGGAGGCAGACACGGCATAAGCGCTGGCGCTCTCGCGCTGTCGTTGCCAGCGAGTCCGAACAAACGCCATTTCGCTCTCCGTCACACAGCAATAACTTGCCGTTCGCTCGGAGTTCACATTCGCTGCCTATATATAAAAGAATCGCCGCGAAGCGTTGGCGAATCGCATTGCGCTCAGCAATCGGCCTAGTCCAATCGCACCTGTGGACTCGAGATATCCACAGGAACATCTTGACCAAAAATCAACGACGCGGTAAAAGCCCCGCGACGGATTTTCCCTACAGGGGGTGTGGAGTGGTTGACCGCCTTAAGCTGCAAGTGAGCGTGTGTCTGGTTGTCCTTCTTGCGTGCCTATTTTGCTCTCCCGCTCGGGGCCAACAAACCCTCGGCGCCATCAATGGGACGGTCACAGACGCCACCGGCGGAGTGGTGCAGGGCGTCATCGTACAGATTCGCAATATTGGGACGAACTTGATCGTCAAGGCGGCGACGAAGACCGATGGCTCGTTCAGCGTGGTTGAGCTGCCAATCGGAACGTATGAGGTGACGTTCTCGAAAGAGGGATTCCAGAAGGAAGTCTATTCGCAGATCTTAATCGAGGGTAATCGAACGACGACGGTTAACTCCAAGCTTTCGCCCGGAACCGTCTCCTCGACTGTAGTTGTCGAGGCCAGTCCTTTAATGAACCAGACGGATACCACGAACGGGTACGTGGTCGACCAGGCGACGATTCAGGACACACCGTTGGGTACGGGCAGTTTCACGCAACTCGCGATCCTGAGCCCTGGCGTTCACGCCGATTTTCTAGGCGGGTCGGGATCGAACAGCGGGCTCGGCAATCAGGCGATCTTCGCTAACGGCAATCGTGACACCAGCAACAGCTTCTCTTTGAACGGCACCAGCACGAACAATCTTTTCAACGGGAACTCGACGAGCCAAGTGGGAGAAAACCGGTTCGTGCTGAATACAGGCGAAGGGTTCGGCGCAGGCGGCGGAATCCAAACCAGCACGTCTGTATATGGCGCGATCGGGCAGTCTCTTCCCACGCCTCCTCCCGACGCTATCCAGGAAATCGACGTAAACGCCTCGATGTATGACGCATCCCAGGGGAACAACAGCGGCGCGCACATCAGCGTCACCACGAAATCGGGGACAAACCAGTTGCACGGATCGGTGTGGGAACAATTCCAGAACAGCGACATGAACGCCAACCTTTATTTTTATAACCAGGCCGGGCTGCCGATGCCATTCCTTAACCGAAACCAGTTCGGCGCCACCCTCGGCGGTCCAATCAAGAAGGACAAACTGTTTTACTTCGGTTCCTACCAAGGAATTCGATTGGCTGACCAGCAGTCATCCGAGAAGGATGTGACTGTGCTGCAATCGTTGACCGACGACCGCAGCGCACAAGGAATCGCGAACGCAATCAACGATCAAAACTATGGCTACGACAAAAGCTGCAGTACCGGCGGCACGTGCTTTCAGGCGAGCCAGGTGAACCAGGCAGCCTTGAGTCTTTTGAATGCCAAACTTCCGAATGGACAGTACTTAATTCCCACACCGCAGTATTCGGCGGCAACGGCGAAGACAATCGGCGGCAATGCAGTAGTGATCGGACAGGACTCGTTGGCCCCGGTCGATCAGGGGATTGCGGATATCGACTATGCGGTGAGCAACAGCGATCACCTTTCTGGAAAGTATTATATTCAGAACAATCCGACAACGAATCCGTTCGGCGCGGTCGGTTCCCTGTTGGGCTTCTCTCAACAGCTTCTTGCAGGCAGTCAGGTTTTTTCTCTCACAAACACGGCCATTCTGTCGCCGAATTTAACGTGGGAGCAACAGTTCGGGTTCACGCGCCTGCGGGCCTATGCGACGACGCAACAAGGTTTCTCGGCTTCGGCAATGAACATCAGTCTGCTGGGAGCAGCGACATTCCCGCAGTTTGATATCTCTAAGGACGATCCGACGCTGGGCGGCGGCCTCGAGTTTGGTCCGAGCACGAGCTTCGGCAACGCCGGCATGCGCCAGAATCAATGGGAGTACGGCTCGACGCTGAACCTGGTGAAGGGAAAGAACACGATCAGCACCGGGTTCCAGTTGGACCACACGCAGCTCAATGTAATCAACAACAACACGAACACGGATACGCTTAACTTCGCCAGTTTTTTGACCTTTGCCGAAGGCATCGTGAAAGGCGGGGACGCATTTGAGGGAAGCGCCAACCGGTATTACAGGTCGAATACTGTCGGCGCGTTTGTGAACGACGAGTACAAGCTTCGCAGCAACCTGACGGTTACCGCGGGAGTGCGCTGGGATTTCGACGGGCCTCTATCGGAAAAGTACGGAAAATTGACGGCGTTTAACGCCAGCCAGTATTCCTACGACGCCGCTACCGACACGATCACGGGTTCGGGTTTGGACGTCGCCAAGCCGGGACAGTCACTGATGAACGCGCGCCAGTGGGGCGTCTCTCCACGTATTGGCATCGCATGGGCGCCGATGACGAAGCTGACTCTGCGCGCCGGATTCGGCATGTACTACGACCGGGGCGAGCTCTTCAGCTACTTCTCGCCCAGTGCCGGAGCGGGCTTCAATGGTCCCTTTGGCGTAACGCTGGCACCGCCCTTTGTGGAACCGATCGCTGCTCAGCCGAATGGGAGCCTATCGGCACCGTTTGGAACGACGCAGCCGCCTCCGCCATCGGGCAGCGCGGCCGGATTCTTGGCGTTGTTGCCGAACATCGCGCAAACGGAATGCGGCGCCAAGTGCTGGCCAACGGGGAATCTTTTCGGGCCGTTCCTTTTTGGTGGCTACGATCCCAACAACGTGCTGCCTTACACCGAAAACTGGACGTTGGACCTTCAATACCAGCTTTCGAATAGCTGGATGTTCGAGGCGGGATACGTAGGCAATCGCGGCTTGCATGAGATCCTGCCAGTTCCATTCAACCAGCCATTGATTGCGACCGCGCAGAACCCCGTGAACGGTCAAACGTCGTCGTACGGCGGAACGAGCCCGGTCGACCTCGACAACGAGCCGATCTTCACGAGCGAATTCTCGGGCAACGCTCCGGTTCGCGTGCCCTACGTGGGCTACGACATGAACTCCGTCTTCTACCAGGGCAACGGGATTTCCGACTACAACGCTCTGCAGATCCAAGTGCATAAGCACATTTCCCACGGCTTCCAACTGACGGGCGCATATACATGGTCGCACTCGTTGGACGAGCAGAGCGGGCTGGGATTGTTCGTAACGGGGAACAACCAGTTGACCCCGAGAGACAATTACGCGTCGTCGGACTTCGATCAGACGCACGTCTTTCTGGTGAACTACAGCTATACAACCCCGAACATAGTTAAGAGCGGCCTGCTGGCACAGGCAGTAAACGGCTGGACAATTGGTGGCCAAACGGTGGCGCAGAGCGGGCAACCGTACAGCGTGTACGACTATACCGGCTCGATCGCCAGCCTGTACTTCGGCACCGATGACGAGATTGGAAACCCGATCGTCCCACTGAAGTCCGGGGTAACTCCGCAACAGGCGCAATTACAAGGGACGCTCGGCGTGGATGCAAATAAAGCCGTCCTGAACCCCGAGGATTTCCAGCCCGTTTTTGTGCAGCCTGGGACGAACGGCGTACCGAACTGCGACGCGTCGGGTTGCGACAGCTGGGAGTCGCTCTACGGAACTTCGGGACGAAACATATTCCGCGGGCCTTTCCAGGTGCGCTTCGATATGACCCTGGCGAAACAGTTCACCTTGACGGAGCGCTTCGGGCTACGATTTGAAGCCGACGCGTTCAACATGTTCAATCACCCCGACTTCGACACACCCAACAATGACGTGTCTTTCTTCGACGACTTCGAGGGCCCGGTCCTGAGTACACCACTCGGACAGTTGGGTCAGATCCAGCACACGATTGGAAGCCCGCGATTCTTGCAGTTGGCGCTGCATCTGACGTTCTAATTGCCGCGCGACAACTCGAGGGCGTCTCGCGAAAGTGGGACGCCCTTTTTGTTTGCACCCACAGCGGCATTCAATGAAGCTGAGGCGTCGCAAGACAACCCTGCGGGCGCGTCCTCGAGGACGCGCTGGGCCATGGCCGCAGCGCAAGCGCATTCGACGCAAGACACACATGCGTAGGCGATGAGAGCGAGCTATTCGATGTTCAGGGGTGCGCGGAGGACGGCGATGGCGAAATGGGCAACGTGCGGCGCGTCTTCGTCGAGCTGAATCCAGCGGACAACGCAGTGATCCTTTATGTATTGCGCCACCTTCGACTGATTGATTCCGAGGTGCTCGGCAAGTTTCTCCTTCAAGTCGCCGCTGTCGGGGTAAGCGCGGCCGCCGCGGCTCTTGCCAGCGCGGCCACCTCCACCTCGCACGAGATTGCCCAGACCGATTCGCAGCGTCTGACAGGCTTCTACATAGTAGGTCGTGATCTGGTCGGAATCCGAAAGAATGAAAACGCCGGGACCCGCGGGAGCCTCATCGAGCTCGTCCAGCCGATGTAGCTGGGACGAGAGCAGCCGCCGCAGCATCGATTCGAGATGAGCCATGCGAGAACCAAGTGCCGGGTCGCCCGCACGGCCGCGCGCTGTACGCTCGGAGGGAAGCTGGGGGGGCGCCGCCTCACGGCGCATGGCCGGCATTTCTTCGCGTTCAGCCCGGCGGCGGTCCGAACCTGGCTCGATGATGCGTTGTTCAGGCTCCCGCGAAGTTCCTTGTGCGGCCGATTCAGCAGGCGGAGCTGGCGTAAAAGTCTGAGATGGCAAAGCTGGCGCGGCGCCTGCTTTACGATGGCGGCCGCGTCCGCCCCTTCGGCCACGGCGACGCTTCTTGTGAGCCTCCGGGTGCTGCGCGTCGTTTCCTGTCGCGGCAGATTCGGCGTGCTGCGCTGGGATGGGCTCATCTCCAGCAAACTCGTCGGCATCGCCGGAAACCGGCTCCGCAGCGCTTTCACGCACCAGGATTTCCGGAGACTCTAAAGCTGGAATTTCGCCGAGCGCCTGCGATGCGCGGGAATCTTCTCTCGCTTCTGTAGCAGGGACGCGATCTTCAGTAGTTTCGTCCGGTTCGACTGGGAGCTCGATTCCGAGACGTGCCAGCGCCTCTTCCGCTTTCTTTTTCCATTCCGTGCGGCGAAAACGCTGGGCAGCGGCGGTGTACCATTTCACGGCTTGTTCCATCCTGCCATTTTTTTCCTCAACTGCAGCTAGTTCCCACGCGACCATTGCGTCGCGTGTGCGCTGATAGAGTTCGGAAAGCTTAGTCAGCGGGTCGGCGCTCGTCTTGGCCTTGCGGATGCGAGCTTGAATTTGGCGCCAATCGGTCACGGGCCAGCATTGTATCAGCGGTTCGCTCAGGACGCCAAGAGGCGGCACGGACGTGCGCTTCTGCCAGCGGGAACGACCCAGCCGGTGCGACGGTCCGTGCACTTCAGCGCCCTCTGCGGCATTATGAAAGTCATGACTCCGGCGGAACGAACGGCGTGGATCTGCGACCGGGCGCGCAGCATGGGGTTCGATCTTTGCGGCGTAGCGGACCCGAGCGCGCTGGCGGAACTCGCGCATCTTCACGAATGGCTCGAGCGCGGTTATGCCGGCGAGATGAAGTATCTGCATGATGCGCGGCGCACGGATCCGAAGCTCGCGCTGGTAGGAGTGCGCAGCTTGATCGTGGTCGCGCTCAACTACAACTCCGCACAACGCCATTCGACCGACTTCACCACGGCCAGAGGCGACGATTCGCCGCACGGGTGGATTTCGCGTTATGCCTGGGGCGACGACTACCACGATGTAATCGGGCGCAAACTGGAAGCGCTATCGGCTGCAATGCGCGGGCAGTTCGCCGAACCGTTCGAGGCTCGCCCGTATGTGGACACCGGCCCGATTATTGAACGCGTCGCCGCGAAATACGCGGGACTGGGATGGCTCGCGAAAAACACCTGCCTGATCAACCAGCAGCTCGGATCGTGGCTGTTCCTGGGCGTAATTGTGACGACGCTCGAGTTGGCTCCCAGTGTGGCGCAGAACCAACTGCCTCCTCCCGATTCTTGCGGCACATGCACCGCATGCCTTGACGCGTGCCCGACCCATGCCTTCCCGGCTCCATACGTGCTCGATGCGCGACGCTGCATTTCGTACTTGACCATCGAGCTGCGAGGCTCCGTTCCACAGAATTTGCGGGAAGACGTCGGCCAAGCGGTCTTTGGCTGTGATATTTGCCAGGATGTATGCCCGTGGAATCGCAAAGCGTCGATTACCACTGCGCCTGAATTCGCGCCGCGTACTTTTGAAACTACACTAAAAGCGTCTATTCGCTCTGAACCGATGGAAGAAAAAGAACTCCTGGCGCAGAATGACGCTTCGATTCGTTCGCTGCTGATGCCAGAGCTGGAGTGGATCGCAGGCTTATCTCAAGAAGAATTCAGCGCCGCGTTTCGAAGCAGCGCCGTGAAGCGGACGAAGTGGCGCGGCCTCATTCGGAATGCTTGCGTCGCGCTCGGCAATGCGCAACTGCCGTGTGAATCGAGCGCACGCAAACGCGTCGTCGGTCTGCTTGAGTTTTTGGCGCAATCGGAAGACGATCTGATCGCGGAACATGCGCAGTGGGCTCTAGACCGAGTGGAAGGCCACCACTCGACGTAGGGAATTTCGAGCATCAGGGGTTTTACTAAAGGGAGGAGCATGCACATCGTCCACGACGCCGTCACGATCAACCTGCTGCAGCCGCACTTCAGTTTTCCGCGAGGTCCGATCGCAAACGAAGAGATTGGACTACGTTGGATTCATTTCATTTCGGGAATCATCTGGATCGGCCTGCTTTATTTCTTCAATCTCATCGGATTCCCGACGATGAAACAACTTGACGCTTCGGTCCGCGGCAAAGTGTTTCCGGTGATGATGACGCGGGCGATGTGGTGGTTTCGCTGGTCGGCGCTTGTCGCTGTGGTGGTGGGAATGCGCTACTTCTATATCCTGCTGACCGCGAGCGCACAGAACGTCGGCAATCCCTCGCTCGCGACAAGATCGTTCTTATGGTGGCTGGCCGTTTGGCTGGTGGCATATGCGGTCATCTACCCGTTACAACTGCCGAGCAAAGGTGCGCTCGGAAACGGTTGGATTCGCGGCGCGGCGATAGCAATCGTAGTCATTGCGGCGTCGTGGGTGATTCTGGAAATCAATTCGAACCCGCAAGCGTCGAACGCCGACTTGGCGATCAGCGTGGGCGGAGGGCTCGGGCTCTTGATGCTGCTGAATACGTGGGGCGTGGTGTGGCGCGTTCAGAAACGGCTGATCGAGTGGACGCGCGCTGCCGTCGAACAGGGCAAGCCGATGCCGGCGGAAGCCGACCGTATGGCCCGGTGGGCGCTTTTCTCATCGCGTGTGGGATTCTGGCTCTCGTTCCCAATGCTCTTCTTCATGGCGGCCGCGGAGCACTATCCCTTTCTCAGCAGCCTGCCGAAGTAGCGCTGGGGCGGAAACGCGAATACCGCGATCGCGTCTAACCAGACAAGAGGAAGGCGGTCAACATGAGACCCCATCGAAAGCTGGCGGCGTTAGCCGTTATTTGTACGATTGCGGTTGGCGGAGCAGCGCTGCGCGCCCTTGCACTGAGTTATCCCCTAAGCTCGACATCGATTCGCGACGCCTACTTCATTGGCCAGCGCAACGACGAGCAGAGCAGCGACTTTCTCGCACAGTACGTTCACACGCTTCCCATGCCTGACTCCGGGCCGTATGTTGAGGATATAGGCATCGAAACTCCTTTTTCACAAGTGGTCCAGCGCTCGCAGACCAAATACAATTTTTACGCTCCGGATGCCGTTCAGGAATTCCAGCACAATCGGTTAAAGTTCCGAGTCTTCGTGGATATCGCCCTTACAGACACGTATCAGCCGATCGGACCTACGGAAGCGCCGGCGGACTGGCTGTGGGTTCCAGATTTCTGGAATGACTTCAAGGTACAGCTTGTTCAGAACGACAAAGGGGTATCAGCTGAACAGGTGCGCGGCGGTCCAGTGTATGGCGCCGGCTACAGGGACATGCCGATGTTAACGGGCGCGCACATCGAAATTCTTTACGATCCGCAGAAGGTTGATGCGGCGCCCACTCGAATTGTCGTCCTGGCTCCGACGGGGCAGGCTTTCGAGACAACGTTCAATCTTGCCCACCTGCGTTGAGAAAACGATCGACTGTGATTTGCCAGCGGGAGAGGCTGCTTCGACAGCAACGGCTACGATCGCCAGTGGAGCGTCACAGTTCCCGACATCGGGTGCTGTAATGGAGCCCCCGTTCGCTGAGATTCGAGACAGGCAGCCTTCAAATCGAAGTACCAGCGTGCCTGACGGTCCGCATCATCCACCAGCATCATCCGATCTCCATAACGCAACCCGAGCGCCTGCTTTTTAATTACTTCCGTATCCTGGCGGATGAAACGGGGCCCCAGCACGCCAATGATGAAAGACACGATCGGAAACCACGGCAGAATGTTCCACGCGGCAACGAAGTCCAGCCGGCAAAGGTCGCGGCGGACGGGTGTGACGGTTGTGCGGCTCGAAAGCCAATAGCTCCCGGCGCGAATCTGTTCGAGGCGCTGGTTAGGCAGGACGAAATCAATCATTGTGGTTGCCGGTTCGCCCGTCGCGAATTTCAGAATCTTGTATGGCGCACTGTTGGCGGAAGGTGCGTGGGGACTCATCCGGAACCCATTGGGAATCGGCTCGAACTGCTTCGACTTGTCGCGAATGCTGCGCCGAGTGCGCCACCACCATGCCTGGTGCACGAACGGCCCGTGCGCGGGGTCCATCAAACCAATGATTCCGTGATCCACGGAGCAGGGCAGGTCGGCGCAAAGATGCGCAATTTTGTAGCTCTTGCTGAAGGTGGGCAATTCGGGAGCTGCAGGCGGCTCACCGGCGGCCGGGTTCGTCAGCCCTTGCGGGTTCGACATAAACGCCCAAATATATCCATCGCGCTCCGAGCACGGGAAACTACCCGTGTAAATTCGCTCGCACTTCAGCTTCGAGTCCGACGTGAGCGAGGGAATGTGGCGGCACTGTCCCGTGTGCGCGTCAAATTGCCAGCCATGATAAGCGCATTCGACATTCGCGCCATCGAATTGGCCAAAGGAAAGCGGAAACGCGCGGTGTGGACAGACATCGCGTAACGCAAACGGCTTTCCCGCCGCGTCTCGCCCAAGCACCAACGGAACTTCGAGCAGCATGGCGCGAACGAGTTTCCCGCGACGCACATCGCCGCTGCGCGCGGCCGGATACCAGAATCCCCACAGGAAATCCGCGCTCGATTTCGCGCTTGCTGCAGCCACCTCGGTCATAGTGTGCGGTCATCGTATTACAGCCTGAATGGCACAGCAAATCCGCTGCGGCAACAGGTGGAACGATCGAAAGCCGTGCGACGACCAGCGCCGAATTGACAAATTACCGGATACAATAGCGTTGCTCTTTCGCTCGATGAAATGCCAGTCATGAACGGCCTTTCGTCCGGTGCGTTTGTTTAGGACTTCAGCATGGTCACCATTGCCGCAATTCGGAACGCCGTTGAACGGGTGGGAGATTCCATCCGCGTTTCGCCCTTCCTTCGTTCCGAGGCATTTTCAAAAGCAACGCGGCGCGCAGTCTTCCTGAAATTCGAAACCCGTCAACCGACCGGTTCATTCAAGGAACGCGGCGCACTTAATAAAATTCTCTTGCTAACACCTGAAGAGAGCCGGCGCGGCGTGATCGCAGCTTCGGCGGGGAACCATGCGCAGGCTGTGGCCTATCACGCGGCCAAACACGGCATTAAAGCGCAGATTTGCATGCCGCTGACCACGCCGCTGGTGAAAGTTTCAGCTACACGAGGATATGGCGCAGAAGTGATCCTGTCAGGCGCGAATTATGACGAGGCATGCGAGGAAGCAGTTCGCCGCTGTAATTCCGAGCACCTTACGTTTATTCACCCGTTTGATGACGAAGCTGTGATCGCCGGTCAGGGCACGCTGGGCATCGAGATGATCGAGCAGCTCGGCGATCTCGGCGCGGTGGTGGTTCCCATCGGAGGCGGCGGTCTGATCGCTGGTGTCGCCTGCGCCGTGAAAGAAATGAATCCGCGCGTGCGCGTGATCGGCGTGCAAACGTTGCGGCTGCCATCAATGAAAGTGGCCGTCGAACGGCACGCACCAGTCACTCTGGCAGCAGACAAGACGATCGCGGACGGAATCGCGGTCCGCACCGCTGGAACGACAACTCTGCCGCTCGTCGAAAAATATGTGGACGAAATTGTGACGGTCGGGGAGGAAGAGATCGCGAACGCAGTCCTGCAGCTCCTGGAAAAGGAAAAAACGCTGGCTGAAGGTGCAGGGGCCGTGGCGCTGGCGGCTGTCCTGAACCAGAAGTTCACGACCGCCGAAAACGAGAGCGTTGGAGTGCTCGTCAGCGGAGGCAACATCGATGTGTCGCTGCTTTCGCGCATCATTGAGCGCGGACTCGTGAAAGACGGGCGCCTCGTGCGTATCCGAATCCATCTGCCGGATCATCCGGGCGCTCTGCAGCGGCTTTCGAGCGTAATAGCGGCGCAGAAAGCGAATATTGTGGAGACCTCGTTCAGCCGCGCACACTACGGGGTCGTCCTGGGCGACACGGCAATTGATATCACGATGGAAACGCGCGGGCCCGAGCACGTCGAGGACTTGAAGACGGCGCTTCAATCCGGCGGCTACGAGATCGAGCAGGTGCAGTAAGAGCTACGGCAAAGCATGGCCGCTGGCTGCACGGTTGTTCCCTGAGCCCGAATTCGCTATCACTTCTTCCGGTGGGATGGGCTGCTGGAGCCTCCCGTTGTTCGAGAGTTGCCGGATTTTCTTGCCTTGCTCCTTCGGCTTTGCGTGCGAGTTTTACCTGTCGTTTCGAGCGGCTCTTCCGTTCGCAGGTCGGAGCCGGCAGCACCGCGCAGCGCCTCGTCTTCCGAGACTCCATGGAGGTGAGTCTCTACGTCGCGATCGCTCACGTTGATTGGCGTCCCTGCCATGTGGCGGGCAGTCTCTTCGAATTTTCGGTTGGCTTTGTCGAAACGGCTGGAATACGTGGCGCGATGGCGGCGCGGCATAAAGTTTCCCCCCTCTATTTAGTGCTTACCGCTTAACGACGATAGGCGTTTGATTCCTCCCAGGAAGGATTCGCCGAAAGTGGACGGCTGGCCATCCAGCGTTCGCCTTATAACTCGCGCGCCTGCGCTCGATTGTGGCGAAGAATAGATGATGCGCTTTGTGCTATGACTTTCAGATCGAGGCACAGACAAGCACGGTCGATGTATTCGAGATTGAGCAAGAGTCTTTCCGGCAGAACCTCACGGCGGTAGAACTCATCTCCAGCCGTCGCGTGCGTCAATACGAGCGCCTCCTGACGGCACCGGACGGTCGCCATGTCAGTGATTCCGGGACGAACGGTTAAAATCCGGAGCTGCTGACGAGTGTACATGGCCACGTACGAGGGAATCTCCGGTCGAGGCCCAACAATACTCATCTCGCCGCGGAGCACGTTCCACAATTGAGGCATTTGGTCGAGGTTGAGCGTTCGCAACATCCGCCCCAACCGCGTCACCTGCTGGTCATCCTCGATTGTTAGAACCCAGCCATCACGTTCGCAATCGAGCGCTGTCGTGCGAAATTCAAAAATTTGAAAGATCGTTGCATCGCGGCCGACACGGTTCTCTCGGTGCAGTATGGGTCCTTCCGAAGTCATCCTAACTAGCAAGGCGATCAGCGAGAACAGCGGCAAGAGCAGAAGCAATCCGACGCCAGCAATCAGTAAGTCGAGCGCCCGTTTGCCGAAGCGGCAATAAAGCGAGCGATTCCCTAGTGCGGGGAGCGGCTCACGCGAACTTTTGTTTCGCGGCGAAGTCTCAATCTCGAATGCACTGCGGGAAACAGGCACGCAACTGCTCCCAATCTTTGGCGCTCTCACGAGCCTCAATAGCGGTATCGATCACCGAGCAGACCGCGTGGGTATCAGCAGTAGGAGGACCCGAAAAAGAACGTGACGAGCGAACCCGGCTTCGATACCAGCACAAGGGCCCTCGTTTAGAATCCGCGCGAGCGGGAGATGCAACCATACGGGCCTTGTTGTATTTTCACCGTGACGTTAGAAGAGACGAGTGATTCGCGGAGCCTTAGGCAGAAGTTGTCGATTACGGAGCTGCCTCCGCAGCGCTACGCACAGAGATTCATGCCTCTGCCTGGGACAAATTACAATTCTTTGACAGGAAGGGTGACCCTTTGCTCTGGACCGGGAGTATCATTAGCTCCAGATCCACCGTCCCGGAGGTGCCTTATGGCCAAGCCCGATCTTTTCGCCGCGGAATCCTTTCCTCACCCACAGAAACCATTTCTGTCCGGGTTACACGGATCCGTCGTCTTGGCCTGTGTTGCTTGCCTCGCCGCCCTCCTGGTTGCGTTGCCGGCTCGCGCGACCGACACTCCTACCGCCCCTGCGCTCAGCTACGCCCGAATCGTTCGCCTGAGTTATGTCGAAGGAGACGTTCAGATTGTTCGCGCAGACAAGTCGAGCAAATGGGAACCTGCGGCGATGAACATGCCGATCGAGCAGGGCTTTGCCATCGGCACGAACGTCGGGCGCGCGGAAGTGGAGTTTGAGAACGGCAGCATGTTGTGGCTGGCGCCCAATTCAGTAGTTCAGTTCACCGAACTTGCGTTGTCCAGTGGCGGACGCGTCACTCGCGTATCGGTCTCTGAAGGGATAGCCACTTTCGACGCCAGCTTGTCACCCGGCGAAACATTCGAGGTTTCGACGCCTAACTTCAGCGTATCCCCGTCGAAAAATGCCGAATTCAAGATTGGCGTTCGCGGAAAGGGCGCAGCCGTCAGCGTAATGAATGGCAAAGTTCTGGTCGGCGACCATGGCGCGACGCAGGACGTGGCCAAGGGTGCGATGTTTGTAGATAAGATCGCAAAAACGACGGAGACGGCGATGGCTCGCAGCCCGAAACCGGATCAGTGGGACCGCTGGGTAAGCAGCCGTCTAACTGCCGAAAGGCATGGCGCGACCGAAGCCATGGTCAACGCAAACGCGCCGTTTACGTATGGAATGTCCGATCTGGCTACCTACGGTTCCTGGAACTATTTCCCGGGTGTCGGCTATGGCTGGCAGCCATGGGGCATGACGGCAGGTTGGGCGCCCTTTATGGACGGCAACTGGATGTACTACCCCACTTTTGGCTGGACATGGGTCAGCGCCGAGCCCTGGGGTTGGGTGCCTTACCACTTCGGTGGCTGGCAATACTCGCCTGCTTACGGGTGGATGTGGCTCCCGGAAAATTATGGCACTTGGACGGCGGCGCCGGTGCAATGGTTCAGCGTGGGCAAGCACATCGGTTGGGCACCCCGCGGCGTAAATGCTCCGCACCCCGGTTCGGTTGCATCGCCCGTGGTTCTAAGCACGAGCAAACTCGGACGGGAACGCGGCGTCAAGGTATTCACGGCGAGCGAAGTATCCGCTAAGATGCAAAAACTGAACATTCACGCCGTGAATTCCGAGCCAGCCGAGAACGGGAAAGCGGCGCCGATGAATACGCTGCGATCTCGAATGGCGCCCGTAATCGTACCCACTTCCGCGAGTTTGCAGGCGCTTCGCGCCCATCTCGCTGCTAGTACCAGAATTAACATCAACAGCTTGCACCCGGCAGTTACATCGCGGACGCCGATTCGCAGCATTCCCCAGCGCGCGTTTGCGCCCGTAAACGCGGGGATGGCCGCTCCTCGGATACCCGGCCGTCCTCCGATGCATGCCGCGTTTGGGCCGAACATGAGTGCGCCCTTCTCTGCAGCCCGCCCCGGTATGATGCCGGGCGCGACGACCTCCTCGCGGGCAATGCCGCGCGCCAATTCGCCGTCGATGCCCGTCAGCACTGCGCGACCGGCCACTAGCCCTAGTGCGAGCGCTCCGGGGAGGCCGCGCTGATTCGCGCGGGCCGGTTTTTCGCGCAACTTCATGACAATTGGCATTCTGCGCCCGCGTTGTGTCCGAGCGTCGTAACAAACTAGCCGGCTGCTCGAAATTGGAAAGCATCCACACCGTTAGCTGGATGAAGCAAGTCGCGCGCCAGGCTTCCGCGGCCGGACGCGTGATCGGTTTTGTCCCCACGATGGGCGCCCTGCACGAAGGGCATTTCTCGCTTGTTCGCGAAGCCAAGCGCGAGTGCTCGCCTGTTGTCGTTTCCATTTTTGTGAATCCCACACAGTTTGGGCCTTCAGAAGATTTCAAAAAATATCCCCGGCAGATGGAACGCGACCGCGCAGCCCTCGAGAAATTGGGCGTGGATTATCTGTTTGCGCCGTCGGTCGAGGAAATCTATCCAAAGGGCTTTCAAACGTCAGTCATCGTGGACGCATTGAGCGAACGCATCGAGGGTCGTGCCCGTCCCGGACATTTTCGAGGTGTCGCCACAGTCGTCTCGAAGCTGTTCGAAATTGTCCGCCCAAATGTCGCATTCTTCGGCCGCAAAGACGCGCAGCAGGCCCGCATCATCAGGCAAATGGCGCACGACCTGGACCTGGACGTTTCGATTCAAACTTGTCCCATCGTGCGCGAGCCGGATGGTCTTGCCATTTCCTCACGCAATGCTTACCTGAATGCTCAGGAAAGAAAATCAGCGGCCGTTCTCTTCCATTCCCTTGACGCAGCCCGGCAGGCCGTCGTCCAGGGCGAGCGCGACGCCGTCCAGTTGCTGAAAACAGTACGCGAAGTTATCGCTACCGAACCGGGATTAAGGCTCGAGTATGCCGAGCTCGTCGACGCGAATACGTTCGTGCCCGTGATCCATTTACGAGGGAATTGCTACGTTCTGTTGGCCGTGTTTGTCGGCGCCACTCGCCTGATCGACAATGCGCTCGTCCGCCAGGACGGCGACCTTTTTCGCGTGACGATTTGAAGCGGTCTCAACATTGACACATTGCGGAGCGAAGCTTATCGTCCTGTGACGCATTACAGGAGGCGGCACATGGCAGCCGGAAAACGGGTCTTAGCTCCAGGAGTGATCTTTTTCGTGGGTTTGATCGGAATCGTGACGATGGCTCAGAGGCCCGAGTTTCAAATGTTTCGTGCCGTGGATATCACGCAACTTCTCGGGTCCGGCATGTGTTTCGGTGCGGGCGTGGTGCTGCTCGTGGTGTCTCTGCGCGGAGAACGCTCCTGAGGCTTTTCCCCGGCGAGAGCCCGTTGCATAGTCGCAGGGCGAAGCGAGCGACGTGCGAATCGTAGATGCAGTTGGATTCCGCGGGAGCGATGCTGTATCGATGGCGGCCTCGCGAACGATCGCCGGAAATTGATTCACGCTCTGAGTTTCAGAGCTTGCCTGCGGCACGCAGCCTACACGCTCCTAACTAAGCTCCTCAGCATGGATATAAGAAACGTTGCTACAGCGCTTTCGAATTGTGTGCGTTCTGCTCCGCCGCTTCTCGCTCAAGCATTTCAATCCCGCCAGGGGGATACGATGTGACCAGGCTCTTCCACATTTATACCCGCATTGACAATGATTCACACCCCCGCTAGAATCGCTGGTTTTGGGCGAGCCGGATAGCCCGTCTGGGGATTCCGAACATGGATAAGAAGCGTCTCGACTATTACAAGAAGAAGCTGACCACGCGCCGCGAAGAACTTCTCCGCATCATTGCGCGCACCCAGCAGGAGGGCCGTGAGGCCGACGAAGATCCTACGGTGGATCTCGCCGACAAGGCCGCCAACTCCTACACAAAAGAGTTCCTTTTCGGTCAGACGCACAACGATCGCACGCTCCTCGAGTTGGTCGATGACGCCCTCGACCGCATCCGCGAAAGCAGCTTTGGCGAGTGCGTCTCGTGCCATCAGGAACTCCAGCAGAAGCGCCTGGAAGCTGTTCCCTGGACGCGCTATTGCATTTCCTGCCAGGAAAAAGTGGAGCAGGGCACGCTCTAGCCGGACGCTCTGTTCGCTTGCGCGGTGTCCTTGCTGATACTCGCTTCCATCCGTAGTTTTACGGTCTTTTTTTATTCCGGCCTTTGAGCTAGCTTCGCGCGGCATTCCCACAAGCGAATCTGGTGTTCATACGAACTATTGCCGGCGCACTCTCGTCCGTACTCTTTCCGGCGCCATGCCGCATCTGCGGCGAAATCCTGACCGGCGCGAGCCGCATTCCTCTTTGCGACCGTTGTCTCAACGACTTCGAGCGCATCACGGAGCCGTTGTGCCAGTCCTGCGGTCGTCCGTTCATTTCTCCGCACGCAGCCGATGCGATGCCGCCGCTCTGCCGTCTATGCCGAATCGGAGCATACGGGTTCGATCGCGCGCGTAGCTACGGTGTGTACGACGAAGCGCTCTCAGCAGCAATCGTTTTGCTGAAGTACGAAGGTGTCAGGCCTCTCGGCGACTGGTTCGCGGCACGGCTCGCCGAGGTCGTTCGCGAACGTGCCAGCGACTGGAACATTGATCTCGTTATTCCCGTTCCATTGCATCTCGGCCGCCTGCGCGAACGCGGTTACAATCAGGCGGAACTGATCGCCAAGCCGCTAGCAAGGAAGCTGGGACTGCGTTTCGGAAGCTATCTTCTCGTCCGCACGAAACCGCGGCCATCGCAGCTCATCCTGTCACGCACGGAGCGCTGGAGTTCTGTGCGTGGCGCGTACGCAACGCGAGAACGCGCCCGAGTTGACAATCTTCGCATTCTGCTGGTAGATGATGTATTGACTACCGGCGCCACGCTGGACGCGTGCTCTCGGGCGTTGAAGAAAGCCGGGGCTGCGGCCGTTTTTGCCGTCACGATGGCGCGGGTCGTTCCCGGATGGTTGCGTCTCTCGGTGGGTCGCAATTCGATTCGTGAAACCGTTCCGGCTGATACAGCATCTTTGTAGGACAGGAGAGGTGGTCCTTCTTCTTCGTCACACGGACTAGACTCGCATGAGCAGCGGGCCCAAGGGTGGTTTACGCCCCCGGCCCAGACTTGGGCTCGGAGGAGTAACTCCGGACCCTCTCGCCCCGACGCCTGTCACCCCTCCCTCCTCGCGCCCCTCGGTAATGCAAGCTCCCGTGCTGGTTCTTAATGCGACATTCGAACCAATCAATGTAACGGCGGTGCGCCGCGCGCTCGTCTTGATGCTCAAGGGAGTCGCTCAGGCGGAGGAGACAACTGCCACTGAGGTCCACTCGAGCTCCCGAGGCGTCGCCGTGCCCTCCGTGATTCGCCTGCTGAGTTACCGGCATATCCCGCAGCAGAGCCGCGCGCTATCGCGCAAGAACATCCTTCTGCGCGACCGGAACACCTGCCAGTTTTGCGGCACTTCGTTTCCAGCATCCGAGTTGACTCTCGACCACGTCATGCCTCGTTCGCGCGGAGGCCGTTCCTCCTGGGAGAACCTCGTTGCCTGCTGTTACGCGTGCAATAATTCAAAAGGGGATCGCACACCCGAAGAGGCCGGCTTGAAATTGCAGCGCCGTCCACGCCCATTCACGCTGCATACATCGCGGCAACTGATGCGGCTCATCGGGCACCGCGATGAGAAGTGGCGCAAGTATCTCTTTTACTAGATCTTCCCCTCGTACAGTTTTTACCTTAGGCATCTTTTTTGTCCCGGCACGCGCAACGTTGCAACCTTTTCAGCGTGCGCGCGTCTAATTTATCAAACACTTCTAGGACACACCCCGGGAAGTGGCACCGGCTGAAACCGGACCGCTTCCCTTAATTTTTCTACGGAGTTTAAGCCAAGCACCGAATTTACTGCCGCAGCACGACCTTTACACCCCGCCGCCAGTTCTCGCAAACGCCAATCCGGCTAACCGCAATTTCGGGCGAAAGAAATTTCAGGATTGTCTCTATCGCAGGATGAAACCGCAGCGACGGCGCCACCAGCCACACCATGGGCGGCTCCGGACTGATGTCCCGCCCGACGAAATACCCATACTCTTGAAAATCGCCGCTGAGTTGATGCCGTCGCACGCGCAACCAGTAATCAACGGCTTGAACAGGCAGGTGGATATCTTCTGACGCTTTCAGCTCAATTACGACAACCCTGCCCTGCAGCGTGATGCCAAGGATGTCCAGAACGCCCCGATCGCCCGCGGCAATAGCTGGCACGGACGAATAGAAGAACCGAGAATCCAACCGGCCGTCGAGCCGCGAAGGATCTTCCAAGACGAGTGTCTCGAGCCAGCGCTCGGGTGCGGCTCGATACAGCGGCTGCCCTGTTTCGTCCGATAAAGACGACCGATGGTGATTCAAATCGCGAAGCAGCCTGGCGAGGCGGGGCCGCGTTCGCTCCGTGAGCGGGTCGCGGGCCTCGCCGAGTCCGAACGTAAGGCCATCCGACGACCAGTGCGCAAACGCCAAACCTTTGTAGCAAATCGCTACTTCCCTTGCCGCCGCGACGCGTGTGCTTAGCGAGCGCCTCAGTTCCGAGTTCTGCGGCGCGAGTTCGCGAATACATTCGACAGCGTTGTGCGCTGCATCCAGCAAAAGCTGCGCGTCCGCACGAGGAATCATCCGGCTCTTCAGATTCCCGGCGGCGGCGGGATCCATTTTCCGAATGTGCCCCTCTCGCTCATCGAACTCGAAAATCTCAACCCGGGCGCCGCTTGCCAATCCGAGCGCGCGTTCGCGGACGGACCGGCTTGCACCCCCCGGGACGAAAACGCGCAGGCCTTCGACAGGGCGCCGTTGAGCATGCGCGCGTGTCCAATCGAGCCACAGAAGGCCGAAGGTAAGCACCCCTTCGAGCACGCCGGGGCTCTCCGAGGCACACACGGCGATAATCGCGTGCTCGCTCGAACCTTCATGCATGCGGCCGCGGACGTACACGCCGGAGAACGAATGCTCCAGATCGGGCGCAGCGGTCAATGAATCGATTGTTGCATCGGGAAAGCGCTCTGCCAGAAAGCGGCTGAAACGCGTGCGAAATTCCTCGCGACCAATTCGTGCTCCCGGGCGTTGTGAATCCGTACGGACAAACTCGAGTCGCGCCGCATTTGACCGCCCGAATCGTTGCACTTCGAGCACGATACGTAGGGGAGATTGCTCTTTCACCCGAAGGATGCGTCGTGTGAGGTTGCGCTCGCTCGACCATAGATGCACGAGAGCGCTTTTTCCAGTTCGACGGAGTTCATAATTCAGTGCGGAAAACCCGGCGAGCCACACCCCATCTTCGCGAACTTCGACTGCCTCGAAAGCAGCCATTGCAGACAGGGCACGGTCCAGTTCGACCCAGTCGTTCATAGACATTGTCCTGGTCTCGCCCGTCAATCCCTGATGGGTGGGCGTAAAACCGAAGACCCTTCCGTTTAGAAAACAATCCACGCCCAGAAAGAAGCAGTGCTACTGTAAAGCTAAACCAGTGACGCGAAAAACTGGGTCCGCATGATTCCATTCGGCTGGAAGGCCGCCGAGCGTGATTTGAAGCCCGCGCTCTTCCGTCGGATGCAGAGGCGAATCGTTGGGACCTATCAATTGCTCTTTGTCTTTCAGGATCACCTGCTTGAAGGGGTCGTAAAACTCAAGTTGGATGCTCAGGCCATGAATGTCCTGTGTTCCCGCATTTGTCACCGAGAACTGCACATATGTGAACTCTTCTCCGAGGAAGTTTTGGGCCTTCGCAAGCTTGATTTTCGTGAAATGAATGTTCGGCGCGTAGGCCTGTTCCGTCGGCCCGAAGGGAAACTGCACGTTCTGAGCCGCCTTCTTCTTCGGGCTCGAATGGCGCGACGTCAATAAGACCGCGCCAGCGACAATCAGACAGATCAGGAGCCCCGCCGCGAGTGCAGCGGGAAATGCGCCGCCGCGTTGATGACGTTTGATTGGTTCTGCCTGCATGAGCTCATTCTATCAGTTGCGCGGAACAGACGAACAGTCGGTACGTTACCGTCCGAACGACAATCGCAATATCAGCGGGTCGGGCAGGCCGTTTGCCGCCATCCGCCTTTGAACCGCTTCGATGTCGTACGCGACGCGCCAAAATTCAACGGAATTGTTGGACAGGTCGGCGATCGCAAACGCAGCACGCGTGTCTCCGTCCCGTGGCTGCCCCACCGAGCCGGGATTCAGCATGTACGTCGCGCCAGACTCGATCTTCACGGGTGCGTAGGCTCGCTTGCCCTCCGCCTTTACCTGCAGCATGCTCACTTTGTCGTCCAAGAGGAAGAATCCCCCCTGCACGTGAGTATGACCGAAGAAAGTTACCGGCGAAACCGCCGCGGCAAGACTGTCGAGCGCCTGCGCGGGCGCCAGGACGTACTCATCTTCGTCATTCACCGCGCCATGCACGAGAGAAAATCCGTTCACCGACAGGGGGCCCTGCGGAAGTCTCTCCAGCCATTCCTGATTGTCGGTGCGCAGCTGTCTGCGAGTCCAAAGCGCAGCAGCTCGCGCGATCGGGTTGAAGTCGTCGGCGTTAGCTACTCCACTGGTCGCTTTGTCGTGATTTCCCCGAATCGTCACAGCGTCTATCGACCGCACTCGATCGATCACCTCATTCGGGTCGGGGCCATATCCCACTACATCGCCAAGGCAGGCCGCCTTCTCCCAGCGTCCCTTGGCAGCCTCAAGCGAGGTATCGAGCGCCGTTAAATTCGCATGAATGTCACTCAGAATCAGGTAGCGCATTGGAAAGTTTCACAATTGGGACGCGATTATACCCAAAATCATCGCCAAGTCGAGACGTCGTTGCAACCCGGGCGGCGCTGAAACACCTGCATTTTCGTCAGCAGAAATCATCGAATCAGCATGCAATCTCCGTAACTGTAAAACCGGTAGCCCGTTTCGACAGCATGGCGATAGGCCGCCAGAATCTTCTCGCGCCCGGCAAATGCCGCCACCATGGCGAGCAGAGTCGATCGGGGTAAATGGAAATTTGTCAGCATCTGACTTACAACGCGAAACGGTTTCCCCGGGTAGAGAAAGATATCTGCCGTTCGGCAGCCAGGTTCGATGTGGAACTGCTCGCTGCCGGCTTTCGCGGCGCTCTTTTCCGCGGCATCCTCCAATGCACGGACTACGGTAGTGCCTACACCCAGGATTGGCCGTTGCTCTCGCCGCGCCCGATTCAAAGCTACTGCTGCAGACTCGCTGATCTCATACGATTCGGCGTGGATTTTATGCTCCTCAAGGCATTCGGTTCGCACCGGCTCGAATGTCCCCAGCCCGACGTTGAGGGTAAGCTCGACGATCTCGGCGCCGCGCGCGCGGGCACCCTCCAGAATCTGGGGCGTGAAATGCAGTCCTGCTGTCGGCGCCGCCACGGCCGTGCCCGCGTGGGCGTAGACCGTCTGATATCTCTCGCGATCGGCCGGTTCGTCCGGGCGCTTAATGTACGGCGGCAGAGGAATGTGCCCAAGGCTTTCGAGCGTCTTCTCAATTGCATTTGCCGGCTCGAAGCGCAGGATGCGTAATCCGAACGACGCTCGGCCGTCAACCCGCGCCACCAATTCGCCTTCGCCGAAAACAATTCGCTCTCCTGTTGGTATTTTTCGTCCTGGCCGCACAAGTGCTTCCCAGCAGTCTGCCTCGATGCGGCGGATCAACAGCACTTCGATCTGCGTTTTTAGGAACTCCAGCCGCGCCGGATTATGCTTGCCCGGTGGTTCAGCGTGGATTCCCTTACGCCGGCCGAAAAGTCGGGCCGGAACCACGCGGGCATTATTGAGCACCACGAGATCTCCTTCACGGAGCAGACCCGGAAACTCACGGAAGAAGCGATCTGCCCATTCGCCCGTTCGACGATCGACCAACAACATTCGCGACGCATCGCGCTCGGGAAGCGGACGCTGGGCAATGCATTCAGGCGGGAGTTCGTAATCGAAATCGCTGATGTTCATCGCATGGAAATCGCGAAACCGCTCGCGGCGTCCCGTTGCATTGGCACAAATCATCCGACTGTGCTAAGAGAACAACGTTCGCTTTTCGGCCATCCGCTATATTGGCCAACGACGTCATTGTAGCGAATCGCCGCCGTTTATCGGCGGGCGAACACGAGGCGACAAGGTTGGCAGAGCCTTCTGTTGTGATCAGCCCCCGCGGCGTGGAGCGCTTGCGCTCTGGGCATCTGTGGGTCTATCGCAGTGACATCCGTTCGGCGGACGCCGAACCGGGTGCCATCGTTCGCATTGCCGACGAGCGCGGACACTTTCAGGGTCGCGCTTTCTATAGCGATAAATCGCAGATCTCGATTCGTGTTCTCACTCGAGAAGACGTCCCCGTCAATCGCGCCTTCTTCACGGATCGCGTGCGTCGCGCGGCCGAGTTTCGCGAGAGAGTGGTCGAGAACTCCGATTCCTGCCGCCTCGTGTACGGCGACGGCGACCTGCTCTCATCTGTCATCGTCGATCGCTACGGCGATTATCTCGCGATCCAGACTCTCAGCCAGGGCGCCGAACGCCTCAAGGATCTGCTGGTCGAGATTCTGGCCGAATTGTTTTCGCCGAAAGGAATTCTGGAAAGAAACGATCCGCGTGTGCGTCTGCTGGAATCCCTCGACCAGCGCGTGGGCATTCTCTACGGCGACGTTCCCGAAGAGATCATGACCAATGAGAACGGGATTAAATTCATGATCTCGTTAGCCAAGGGACAGAAAACGGGTTCATTTCTGGATCAGCGCGAGAATCACGCTGCCGCCCGGCAATACGTCTCCGGTGAAGTTCTGGATTGTTTCAGCTATCAGGGCGCTTTCGCTTTGACCGTTGCGGACCGCTGTCAACACGTCGAGGCCGTCGAAATGGCGCCTGCCGCCATCGAGAGCGCTAAACGCAACCAGCAATTCAACTCGATCGACAATGTGAGCTTCCGTGAGGGGAACACGTTCGACGTCCTGAAACAGCACGAAGAGGAGGGACATCGATTTCAAGCGGTGATACTCGATCCGCCTGCCTTCGCCAAGAACCGCGACAGCGTCGCGGCTGCTCATCGCGGATACAAGGAGATCAATCTTCGCGCGCTGAAGCTTCTGGAGCCCGGCGGCTTCCTCATAACCTGTTCTTGCTCCTATCACATATCGGAGGCCCTCTTCCTTCAGATCATCGCGGAGGCTGCCAACGACGCGCGCAGAACAGTCGAGGTGATTGAGCGCCGAACTCAAGCTCGCGACCATCCGATTCTCTTGACGGTCCCCGAAACACATTATCTTAAAACACTGATTCTACGAGCATTATAGGAATTTGAAGAGGTCCCAAATAGAGTACTACGACAGCGTCTCAAACACGTTGACAATATAACACGCATATTATATTATGCGTTCGTGCTTATGGCGCAAAAATCTAAAGTACAAAGACAAATCAGGAGGGCTGTCACAATGAACTCGATTTCCCGGTGGGACCCATTCCGCGGGCTTTGTACCCTGCAGGATGAGGTAAACCGTCTGTTTGACTCAACAGTGAAAGGCAATTCCAGCAGTTCGACGCTGACTGCGTGGGCGCCCGCTGTCGATATCTACGAGACCGAGAATGACGTGGTAGTGAAAGCCGATCTACCCGACGTGGCCGAGAAGGATAT
Organism: Candidatus Acidiferrales bacterium; assembly: GCA_050747085.1. Classification (GTDB taxonomy): domain Bacteria; phylum Acidobacteriota; class Terriglobia; order Acidiferrales; family UBA7541; genus Palsa-295. The sequence continues at coordinate 26,368 of JBOGNK010000017.1, read as the reverse complement.
CGACGTTCGCGTCGAGAACAACACTCTGACGATCCGCGGCGAACGCAAATTCGATCAAACTGTAAAGGAAGACAACTTCCTCCGGGTCGAGCGAGCATATGGAACTTTCAGCCGCAGCTTCAGCCTGCCGAACACGGTCAACACCGAAGGCATCCAGGCAACCTACAAGGATGGGGTGCTCAAGGTGGAGTTGCCGAAGCGCGCAGAGTCGAAGCCAAAGCAGGTCAAGGTCAACGTCACCAACGGCCACGACTAAAAGAAATACCGGGCGGCAAGAGTAGAGACGCATCAAATGGGGCCGGGACGCCTGCCGTGGGTAGGAAGCCCGGCCCGTTTGTTTCACCGATTTTTGTCCGCAAAAGTTGGAAAGTGAGAAGATTCCGTTATGTTGAGGTTCGACAAATTCACGGTTAAGGCGCAGGAAGCACTCCAGGCCGCGCATGAAATGACGTCCCGGTCGGGACAGCAACAGGTCGAGCCCGCTCATCTCTTGTGGGCGCTCGTGGCCCAGCAGGATGGTGTAGTCCCGCCCCTGCTGAACAAGCTGGGCGTATCGCCAACAGCTCTGGCCGCCGAAGCCGAGAAGCTGGTCGAGCGGCTGCCGAAGGTGTCAGGCGGGGGCGAGCAGTTCCTGAGTCGCGCGGCTAATGATGTCCTTGAAAAGGCATTCAGCGAGGCCGAGCGGCTGAAGGACGAATATGTCTCGACCGAGCATATTCTGCTCGCGCTTTCGGCGGCCGACCGCGACCCGGCCGCGCAGTTGGTGGTGCGCACTGGGGCAAGCCACGACGCAATCCTCCAGGCGATGACCGCAATTCGCGGCAGCCATCGCGTCACATCGCAGAATCCGGAGGCAACTTACCGATCGCTTGAACAGTACACGCGTGATCTGACCGAACTCGCACGGCGCGGCAAGCTCGATCCCGTAATCGGACGCGATGATGAAATTCGCCGAGTGATGCAAATCCTCGCGCGACGCACAAAGAACAATCCCGTCCTGATTGGCGAGCCGGGTGTCGGCAAGACGGCCATCGTGGAAGGCCTGGCGCAACGGATCGTTTCGGGCGACGTTCCAGAGGTGCTAAAGCCGAAGCGGATTGCCTCACTCGATCTGGCGGCGCTGGTTGCTGGTGCCAAGTATCGGGGCGAATTCGAAGACAGGTTGAAAGCCGTACTGAAGGAAATCTCCGAGTCAGATGGCCAGGTGATCCTATTTATTGACGAGCTGCACACGCTGGTCGGCGCCGGCGCCGCGGAAGGCTCGATGGACGCCTCCAACATGCTCAAGCCGGCGCTGGCGCGTGGCGAACTCCGCGCGATCGGTGCGACGACACTCAACGAATACCGCAAATATATCGAAAAGGACCCTGCCCTCGAACGCCGCTTCCAGCCGGTTTACGTGGGCGAACCGTCCGTTGAAGACACTATCGCCATTCTGCGTGGACTTAAGGACCGCTACGAAGTTCACCACGGTGTACGCATCAAAGATGCGGCCATCCTTGCCGCCGCCATGCTTTCTCAGCGGTACATTACGGACCGGTTTCTGCCCGACAAAGCGATCGACCTGATTGACGAAGCTGCTGCCGGACTGCGCATGGAAATCGATTCCTTGCCTAGCGAGATCGACACCATTGAAAGGCGCATCCTGCAGCTTGAAATCGAGCGCACCGCACTTGGTAAAGAAAACGATGAGCACTCGCGCTCGCGCATCGGTCAAATTGAGAAAGAACTCAGCGGGCTGCGCGAGCAGTCGAACGCGCTTAAAGCTCGCTGGCAATCGGAGAAGGACGCCATCGGCCGCATTCGCAAGCTCAAGGAAGAAATCGATCGCCTGAAAACGGAGGAGCAACGGTACGAACGGTCGGGCGAGCTGTCGAAAGTCGCCGAGATTCGCTACGGCAAGCTGACCTCTGCGGAAAAGGAGTTAAAGGGAGCACAAGAGCGCCTCGCCGAATTGCAGAAAGACCACCCGATGCTGAAAGAGGAAGTGGGCGAGGAAGAGATCGCCCGGATCATCAGCAAGTGGACGGGCATTCCTGTCGGCCGGCTGCTGGAAGGCGAAGTCGAGAAGCTGGTGCATATGGAGGAACGCCTGCGCCAACGCGTTATCGGCCAGGACGCGGCGGTCGCCACCGTTGCGAACGCCATTCGCCGCAGCCGTTCGGGGCTCAGCGATCCGCGCCGGCCTATCGGTTCGTTCCTGTTCATGGGCCCAACGGGTGTCGGCAAGACGGAGTTGGCGCGCGTGCTTGCCGAATTTCTGTTCGACGACGAGCACGCCATGATCCGCCTCGACATGTCTGAATACATGGAGAAGCACTCCGTGGCACGCATGATTGGCGCGCCCCCGGGATATGTGGGCTATGAAGAAGGCGGCCAGCTTACGGAACAGGTTCGCCGACGCCCCTATTCCGTGATACTTCTCGACGAAATCGAGAAGGCTCATCCAGACGTCTTCAACATCCTTTTGCAAATTCTCGATGATGGACGTTTGACCGACGGCAAAGGCCGCGCGGTCGATTTCCGCAACGCTGTGATCGTGATGACGTCAAACGTCGGTTCGACGGCAATCTTCGAACTTGCGACGAAAGACCCGAAACAGGCGCGCGAGCAGGCTATGGCCGCCCTGCGCGAGCTTTTCCGGCCCGAGTTTCTGAACCGCATCGACGATATCGTGATGTTCAGTCCGCTCGGAAAACAGCAGATCGAGCGCATCATCGACCTGCAACTCGCCGACGTGAAAAAACGGTTGCTGGAGCGTAAGATCGATATCGAGCTAACTCCTGCAGCTAAGTCGTTGCTGATGCGCGAAGGGTACGATCCCGCGTACGGCGCGCGCCCTATGAAGCGCGCAATCCAGCATTTGATACAAGACCCGCTCGCGCTGCGTATTCTGGATGGGCAGGTACGGTCAGGCGAGACTGTGCTGGTCGACGCCGATCCGAAGGGCGATCAAATGAAGTTCGGCGCCGAAGCTGTGAGAGGCGCCGTTCACTGATATGTGGTTGGACCATCGGTGGCGCCCGGAACGCCAGCCGTTTGGTGGCCGTTTCGGGAACGGCCGGTTCCAAGCCGGAATCGGTTAAGAGGCAACGAATATGAAAACCTTTAAAACGGCATTCCTGCTCACCGCAATGACGCTGTTGCTGCTGTTCATCGGCCAGGTCTTCGGCGGCCGTGGCGGCATGACGATCGCTTTAGTCGTCGCGATTTTGATGAACGGCGTCGCTTACTTCTTTTCCGATAAGATCGCCCTGGCGTCCGCGGGCGCTAAGCCCATCAGCCGGGAACAAGCGCCGCGTCTCTATGCCGTCATGGAACGCCTCGCAGCGAAGGCGAGCATCCCTGTTCCCAAGCTCTACCTCATTCCGCAACCTGCGCCAAACGCGTTTGCCACCGGACGCAATCCCCACCACGCGTCGGTAGCCGTTACCGAAGGTTTGATGGAGCTTATGAATGATGACGAACTCGAGGGCGTCATAGCCCACGAGCTGTCGCACGTGCGAAATTACGACATTCTTACCTCCTCCATCGCAGCGACGATAGCTGGTGCAGTCACCTGGGTAGCGCAGATGGGACGCTGGGGCATGATTTTTGGCGGTTTCGGAGGCGGCGACCGCGACCGCGAAGGCGGAGGGCTTGTCGCTCTCCTGATGTTGTTTGTGGCTCCCCTGGCCGCCCTGCTCCTGCAACTTGGCATTTCGCGCCAGCGCGAATACCAGGCCGATGCTTCAGGAGCAAAGATGGTTGGCAATCAGTACGGCCTGATCAGCGCGCTCGAAAAACTCGGCGCTTATAACAAACGCATTCCCATGAACATTTCGCCGTCAACCTCCGCGCTCTGCATCGTCGCGCCTTTTTCGGGGGGCCAGATGTTCTCGCGCCTATTCAGCACGCATCCGCCCTTGGCGGACCGCATTGCCGCACTGCGCAGCATGACGGTCACTCGTTAGCCCATCGAAGAGTTTCTACGCTCCACGAGCTAGGTACTAGAACTACATCTCGGTTGCAGGCGCGCAGCGCACAATTTTCTCTTTTTGCATACGCCCAAAACCTTGTAGGAGCGTAAAAATTGCAGAGTAGTATTCGCTTCGTCGCCGGGAAAACCGGCCATCGAACACAGGTAACGGCTTTAAGTTCTGGACCTTACGGGCAGGTGTGACCCCTTCGGCGTTTTGGCTCTGCGCGTGCTATTTAGGGCAAACGCAAGGGATCCAGGAGGACGGAAATGAGTGACGAAAAGCAGGAAATGTTCGGACAGGAAGCGGCAGCGCCGCGATGGATCGCGATAGTTGTGGTCGCGCTGGCGGTCGTTTCCTTGGTAGCCCTTGGAGCCGGGTGGACCGCATCGAATCGCTCGAAGGCCCTCGAGCAGAGCTTGAATAAGCAGACCCAACAGGTTGGTGAGCAGGAAAGTGCGCTCGTTCAGCGCATTCAGAAGGACGAGGACACGAACGCGCAGCTTCAAGGCGAGCTGAGCGTCGTGACCGACAAGATGAAGCTGACTGAATCGGAGCTCACTCGTGCGCGCCGGCAGGCAGCAGTTATCAAGTCTCAGGACGCCAAGCAGCTTGCTGATCTGCAGAACAGCTTGAACGGCCAGCTCGCGACGAAGGCGACTGTCGACGATCTGAACAAGCTCGGCACCGATGTTGGTGGCGTGAAGACGGACCTCGAGACCACCAAGAACAGCCTCAACATGGCCCGCGGTGAATTCGGCACCCTGATCGCGAAGAACCACGGCGAGATCGAGGAGCTTCGCCGTCTCGGTCAGCGCGATTACTACGAATTCAGCATCAATCGTAAAAATCAGCGCGAGAAGGTCGGCGACATGATGGTCATTCTTCGAAACGTGAACACGAAGAGGAACATCTACACCGTATCTCTCTACGTTGATGATTCGCGGTACGACAAGAAGAACCGCTCGGTGAACGAACCGATTTACTTCTTCACCAGCAATTACAATCACGCGCCGCTCGAGTTCGTGGTCAACCACGTCTCGAAGAACACGATCAACGGCTATCTGAGCGTGCCGAAGACCCAGGCGGATACGCACGCGCAGAACACAGGTAGCTAGAACAGAGGCAAGGAAGCCGGTCCGATCGACAACCGGCCGAGAGGCAAAAGGGCGTCCCTTCAGGGACGCCCTTCTTTTATTCCGCCTTTTTCAATGCGCGCGTTTTGCGCGTAAGGAATTTTTTCGAAAGAGAGGGAAGTTTTGCGTAGGGAACCTTGCCCTGTTCGTAGAGCTTCAACCTCATTTTCGCCAGCTTCCTCCGGCGGCGCTGCCGCTTCTGGGCGACGTACCGTTTATCGTGGGCCATTCATCCTCCATCGCAATGCCCAAAGATTGTAGCGGAGAAGCGAAAGCGCGGAAAGTATGAACCGATCGGCAATCAGGCCCTGAACGGTTGCGAGCAAGACTCCACACGAAACCGTTCGCGTCGCGCAAGATAGACCTAGATCGTCCGGCCTTCGCCTCTTCCGGCGTTGGGGCGCTGCGTCCCGATGCCATTCCCGGTTTCGCCGTCAGTCGTTGTCTGAAGTTCTCCGCGCACGCGCGGCAGGCACTCCGGATAGTTCCGCTGGAGGAAATCGATCAGCTTTTCCCGAACGTAGCAGCGCAGGTCCCATGCTTGGCCGGAATCTCGCGCGTCCACCAGCGCGCGTATTTGGATCGCGCGTTCGTTTGCGTCCGTCACCTGCAAAACGCAGACTTCGCCTTTCCAAAGTTTTGTTGTCTTTACAACCCGTTGCAGTTCGTCTCGGATTTTCTCGATCGGAACCGTGTAGTCCACCCACAGCAGAACCGTCCCCAGCAGGTCGGAACTCGTTCGCGTCCAGTTCTGGAACGGATTCTCGATGAAGTAAGAAAGTGGAACGATCAACCGCCGCAGATCCCAAATGCGCACGACCACGTAGGTCGTGTGGATCTCCTCGATCCAGCCCCATTCGCCCTCGACGATCACCACATCCTCGAGCCGCATAGGTTGCGTCAACGCAATCTGAATCCCGGCCACAAGGCTCGAAAACGTGGGCTTCATCGCGACGCCCACCACCAGGCCCGCAAGCCCGGCCGAAGCGAGAAGACTGGCGCCAATCGAGCGAATGGCAGGAAAGGTCATCAGGATGATAGCGAGCGCGACCAGAATCACAACGACCGCCACGACGCGATGGAGAACCGAAAGCTGTGTCTCAACCTTTCGCGCCAGCAAGTTATCCGCTGCGTCCACCTGGTACCGTGCCGTCAGGACGTCGGAAATCACATGGCTGACGAGAATCACCAGCCAGGACACAACGAGGATCAATAGAATGCCAACCACGTGTTGCGTGGGCTTCATTACGCGCGGCGGAAGAGAGGTGCCAGGCAATGCCACCAGGAGCGCCAGCAGCGGAAAGAACCACCACGAAAGGCGTTTGCCATGGTGGACCACTGAATTCGCGATCACGCTGCCCTGGCGCGCTGCCATTCGCCCGAGGAAGAAGAAGACAATCCAGCGGACAATCAGCGAGCAGATGATCGCAAATGCCAGCAACCCCGCGGACCATGCCACCGCCTGCCAGTGCCGCATGATCGCGTGAAAAAAACCGGACATCCAGACCTCCTCGTCTTGAAAATCCACCCCTCTTTAATATGATTCTGCGGAAGCTTAGATCGATGTGCTGCCTGACCAGCTGGACTATTTCGGATAAGGATGTCCGGCGAGGATTGCGAAAGCGCGGTAGATCTGTTCGGCCAGAACCACCCGTGCAAACTCGTGCGGCATAGTCAGGGTCGATAGCGAGATTTTTTGCTTGCCTGCCGTGCGAAGGTCCGGCGGAAAGCCTTCGGCGTCGCCACACAGGAAAGCAAGTTCGCGAACACCGCGATCGCGCAAGTCGCCCAGCCAGCGCGCGAATTGCTGCGAAGTGAATTGCTTGCCCGCCGCATCGAGCAGGACGATGGTCGCTGCCGTGTCGAGCTTCAACTTGCGGAACGCGCCGGCGCTGGCATCGCGCAACTCACTAATTTCCACGTTAGCATAGTGGCCGATGCGTTCAGCGTAATCTTCGACCAGCGCCCGGATTTCAGCATGGCGCGTCTTTCCAAGCATGATCAGCCGGATTTTCACGCTACAAAAGACCGTATTTTTTGCGTTTTTCGAGCAGCGTCTTCCGGCTGATGCCCAGAATTTCAGCGGCACGGCCGATCTTGAAGCGCGTCGCTTCCAGCGTTGCCGCGATGGCGTCGCGTTCGATCACCTCCAGCGACCGCAACGATCCGTTCCGGCTCGTAACATCACCTGCGGCGCTGATGATGTCCGGAAAGTCCTCGGCTCGCAGAACCGCGTCCTTTCCGAACACCAGCGCGCGTTCGATTGCATTCTTCAGTTCACGCACATTTCCCGGCCATTGATATCCCTGCAGCAAACGCAGCGCCTCTGGATCGAGGGCCGCACTCGGCTTGCCGTGAACGCGGCCCAGCCGCTGGAGGAAATGTGATGCTAACGGAAGGATGTCCGCCGGACGGCCGCGCAGCGGCGGAACGGCAACGGCGACAACATTCAGCCGGAAGAAAAGATCCTCGCGGAACAGGCCCGCGCGCACTGCTTCGCCAAGGTTCGTGTTTGTCAGCGCCATAAGGCGTGCGTCCATCTTCAGCATTTCCGAACCGCCGAGCCTTTCGAACGTGCGCTCTTCCAGAACACGCAGGAGCTTTGCCTGTACCCCCGGAGCGAGGGCGGCGACTTCATCGAGCGCAATCGTCCCGCCCTGCGCCATCTCAAGCCGTCCGGGCTTGCGGGCCACCGCACCTGTAAAAGCGCCCCGTTCGTGACCGAAAAGTTCGGACTCCACGAGCTCGGAGGGAAGGCTCGCACAATCGATTTTTAGGAACGGCGCGTCCCGGCGTGGTCCGTGCTCGTGAATCCAGCGCGCGAGTTGGTCTTTTCCAGTGCCGCTTTCTCCGGTGATTAGAATTGTCGTGGTTGTGCCGGCTACTTTTTCGGCGAGTTCCAGAACGCTCCGCGATTCAGCATCGGCGGCCACCCACAGGAGATCGGGAGCGCTCATGGTTGGGTGTGATGATCGGTACTCGAATCGGGACGCCGTCCCGGCGGCTCCGATGGCGCGGAGAACTCGACACGTTCGGCATTACGCCAGAGCCGTTCGAGGTCGTAGTACTGCCGGGCGCTTTCGCTGAAAATGTGCACGATGAAATCGCCGTAATCGAGCAGAACCCATTCCGCGCCAGATTTGCCTTCACGATGCGACAGCCGCTTCCCGCGCTGGTCGAGCCGCTCCTCGATGGCCTCGCTGATCGCCCTGATCTGTGGCTGGCTTTGCCCCGAACACAACAGAAAATACTCAGCGAAGCTGCCGGTTCCAGGCAGCTTCAGCACCGTGATGTCCACGGCCTGCTTGTCCTGCGCCGCTTCCACGGCCAGTCGAATCTCGGGTCGAACAGTCTCCAAGCTCACCGGTACAGGGCCTGTCCCAGAATGTATTCCTCCACGCGCGCCGGCACAAGACCGTGAATGTTTTTATTCTCCTTTAGGCGCTCGCGTACTTCGGTCGAGGAAACGTGGCTATTCACTGTAGTCAGCAGATGAATGGCCGACTTGCGCAGTACGATCTTGTTGCTATCCGTGGCCGCCCGCCCCGCCAGCTTCTCCGGCGGAACCACCAGGCGTAGCGTGTCGATGCGAAACCCCGGCCTGCTGGCGATAACGAAATCAGTCAGATCGAGCAGTGTTTCGTAGCTCTTCCATGTGGGAAGCTCCAGAAACTGGTCCGCCCCAACGATGAAATAGATGTGATCGTCCGGATGCTCGCGACCAAGCCGCCGCACCGTATCCACCGTGTAGAACACGTGCGACCCGGTTCCATCCACGGGCGCCTCTGCAAGCGAGGGCAGAAATCCGCGATGTTCCGCGCATGCCAATGCAACCATCGTGTAGCGGTGTACGAAGGGCGCCAGTTCCGAACGGGATTTGTGCGGCGGCCGTGCGGATGGGATGAAGTAGATCGCATCGAGGTGAAACCGCCGCTGTGCGGCGCTGGCCACAGCCAAATGGCCCGCGTGGATGGGATCGAACGTGCCGCCAAACAGCGCGATCGAGCGGCGTTGCGCAGCGTGCCCCAGTCCGTGTCCCACATGTCCAGGGTGACCTGCTGGAGACTGCGTTGGGTGACCCTTGTACGTCGGATGGGCGCTCAACTCTGCTCCGTGCGCGGCGCGGTCCGGTCTTCGGCGGGCGGGATGCCGGCCTCGGAACTCGCCGCCTCGGGAGCGGCCAGAGAAACGGGCTTGGGAATCTTATCAAGGCGGTCCGCCATCGCCCGTACCAGGGGAACGACGCCCTCTCCCGTCGCCGAAGAAATCGCGTGAAACTCCAGCTCGCATTTCGCGGCGTAGGCGCGAAGTTCTTCCAACCGCGTGCGATCGGTCGTCGCGTCGAGTTTTGTTGCCACTACGATTACCGGCTTTTCCGCAAGCGCCGGACTGAACGCAGCCAACTCGTGTTCGATAATTTCGAAGTCATGCACGGGATCGCGCCCGCTCGCGTCGCTCGTATCCACCAGGTGTGCAATCAGCCGCGTGCGTTCCACATGCTTCAGAAAACGGATTCCCAGCCCCGCCCCCTCGTGCGCTCCTTCGATTAGGCCCGGAAGATCGGCCACCACGAACGTGCGGCCTAGCCCAGGCGCCGCATCGGGATCGGCCGAGACCACGCCAAGGTGTGGTTCGAGTGTCGTGAACGGATATGCCGCGATTTTCGGACGCGCCGCGGAAATGCGCGAAATCAGTGTTGATTTTCCCGCATTCGGAAATCCGACCAGCCCTACGTCCGCCAGCAATTTCAATTCGAGCCGCAGGTGCCGCTCTTGGCCTGGCTGCCCATCTTCATGCTCGCGAGGAGCCTGATGCCACGGACGAATAAAATGAGGATTGCCGTTGCCGCGCCCGCCGCGTCCACCGCGCGCAGCCATGAATTTCTGTCCAGGCTCGGAAAAATCGAACAATTGCTCGCCCGTATCCGCGTCCAACACTGTCGTGCCAACAGGAACGCTTAGCGCCAACGAATCACCCGATCGACCGTGGCATTTTGACCCCTCGCCGTGGCGCCCGCGCTCAGCCTGGAACTCGCGATTGTAGCGATATCGCAGCAGTGTGTTGTCGTGCGGATTCGATTCAAGATACACATCTCCGCCGTGCCCTCCGTCGCCGCCCGACGGACCTCCCCGGGGAACATACTTCTCGCGGCGAAAGGCGACGCACCCGTTGCCTCCATGGCCGCCCTTCACCAGAATTTTGGCTTCATCAGCAAACACGGCAGGTCACCAAACCAACGCGGTCAAACACAGCATACGCTAGGATTTCGCGGGAAAATAGGCACACTAAACCGGCGCCAAAATCCTAGGGGAATATCCGGATGATCAATCGGCAGCCGGCGCTGCGGGCTTCTTTTCTGCCGCCTTCGCGACTTCTTCCACTGGCAGAACGCTTATGAACCGCCCCAAACCACCCTTATCTTCGAACTTCACCACGCCCGTCTTCAGCGCAAACAGCGTGTCGTCCTTCGCGCGGCCAACGTTCCGCCCCGGCTTAATCCGCGTTCCACGCTGACGGATCAGAATGCTTCCGCCGTTCACCAGTTGCCCGCCGAAACGCTTCACGCCCAGCCGCTGCCCTTGGGAGTCGCGTCCGTTTACCGAGGATCCGCCGCCCTTCTTATGTGCCATCGCTCAACCTCTACGAAAGTTGAATCTCGCCGACCTGCACGGCGGTGTAGTTCTGCCGGTGTCCACGCTCGATCTTATATTGTCCACCGGTCTTGTACTTCGTCACTTTGACCTTCGGCCCGCGAAGGTGCCTTACAATCTTGCCGGTAATCTTCGCCTTAGCGGCGTCTCCGCCGGTTAGCATTTTCTTCTCGTCCGTGCGAACGGCCAATACTTCGTCGAACGTCACCTTCCCGCCGACTTTGCCCTCCAGCCGCTCAACCTCTATCGTCGCGCCCGGCTCGACGCGGTACTGCTTCCCCCCACTCCGAATCACGGCGTACATGCTGCCTCCCACCTCTGTTGACAAACGGAGATTATACGGGTTTAGCCCAAGGTATAGCAACACAAACGGGTGCGCCGCTCGGTGTCGTCGTTCATGGGGTCATCGCTGAATGGGATGACCGGTTAGCGGCGTCACCTTACTCCCGAAGCCAATCTCCATCGCCGTGTCCTTCGGGAACACCACATCGTGCCCCCGCGCGATGAAGTGCGTGTAGACCGACCGGCCGGCCCCGAACGCGCCCATCGCCATGCCGAGCGGCGTGTAGTGAATTCCAAAGCCGATTCCAAATCCAATCAAGCGATAGCTGTTCGCACCACCCGCGCCGTTATTCAGCGCGTCCGTGTCTCCATCGCCAGCCGACGAAAATGCCGCCAGCGCCAGGGAGGCACTCGTCGAAAGATAACGCGATCGTGAATCTGTGGCTCTCGCGCCGCCTTCAGAATCCAGTTGCACGTGATCGCCTGCCGCCGACTGCACTCCTTCGAAACTCGCGGCCACTTCCACGGGTATTCCATCCGGCGGCACAAGCTCGTGGAACACCAATCGCAACTCGCCGTTGTGGTGCATGTGCCGCGCAGCCTCCACCTGAACAACCTCGCCCTTCAGCCGGCTCCCTTCTGGGAACACGAGGCGATGGTTGCTATCGAACAGCGGCTGCGAGATCACCGCTTCCACGGCAGCTCCCTTCGGCGTCGTTCCCGAATCCAGCGGCGTCAATAGCAGCGCGTGGATAAAGCTTCCCGGTGGCGGCGTGTGTCCCAGCTCTTCAGAATCTGCCGGCGTCAATGGCTCCGCCCCGAATCCCAACGGCTCATTCAATTCGGCAAAATAGAGTGTTCCTGCATCGATGTATTGCGGGTGAATGGGAAGCTCAGCCAGGGCGTATCGCATGGCGCGATGCTTTTTCCCGGGTGCCTTCACTTCTTGCATCGCCGTGTGCCATTCCTGGCGCGCCTGCTCTTTTTCCTGGGCGATTTTCTTCTCCGCCTGGTCTTTCAGCGTTTTCTTTCTCTCGCTCCCCGCTGTGACAAGTTGGATCACGCGTCCCGATCCCGGCTCGACTGTCGTTTCTATCGTCAAGTTCCGGCCGTCGGGCAGCAGCAGGTCGTCGAATTCCACTGCTACCGTGTGAGCCGGCGTGAAATTCGCATTCAAAATTGAGAGTAGGCGCTTCTTTCGCGAAATCGGCGCAATATATGAGATGTGGCCCTTAACCTCCGTTCCGGCGGGCACGACCAGCTTGTCGAATGCATATACCGGCTGCATCACGCGCCCCTGAATCGGCTGACCGATTTTCCTCACGCGGATTTCACGATCGAGCGCAACCTGTAGCGGCGTTCCCGTCGATACGGTCAGTGGGACCATGGCGATAGTCCCCACCGGAGCGTCGGCAAGGGAAGCCATCCCCGGGTCGGAATCCCGCCTCGCCAGCGTCACCGACGCCGGTTCCCTCGGCGGATCAGAACCTTGGGCTTGCGCTGCTCCAGCCACAATCAGGCAAATCACGAACGACACGATCACACGAATCACATTTGGCCCTTTCATGATCGATCTTTTCTGTCGGCTGGGTTGGTTTATGTCGGTCGCTGCCGGGCGCTGCCACGAGGAACGCGAGCTTGAGAAAATCTCACCGGAACATGTGGAATGATGCGCCACGACCGCGAACAGGTTGTGCCGCCTCTATTCTAGACTGTTCGCGGCAATTGGGATCAATATGATCTGTACATGTACCAGCGGAGGCCATTCGTCGCGTAGCGGTTGCGAGCGCCGAGATCAGGAATACGCTTGCCGGCAAGTCTCGTGCTCCCGGCAAGTCGGCGGGTCGTTCGTCTTGTCGATGAGGATGTAATTGTGGCAAGCAGCACAGATCACGCCATAAATCGTTTCGCTGAACTGCTCGTGCCCCATTTGCGCGGTGTGTTCCTTTCGCGCTTGCTCTCTGCTGATCGGCATCGTCGTTGTTTGCTCCCGTTCCGGTGATCGCCACCTTAAGCCTGCCGCCAACGCGGCCCTTGCTCACTCTTCCGCTCACAAACTGTCTTCAACTTGCATTGTAGTTTCGGGTTCTCGCTTCTGATTGTATTCGGCTCAGCTAGCAAGGCGCTCATCCCCATGCGAGTTCGCCGAGCGAAATTCAAAGCGCCGCCGGAGGCCGCAAAAAGAAAAAAGCAGTTAATTGGGAAAAAGCATCTTTTGATAACTCACTTACGTCTCCAATGCGGCGAGCATGAAAATTGCATCAACGGGTGCACCTGCTTGAAAATCGCGACCGCCTCATCCTGAAATCCGGCCCGCGAAGCCGCGGCAAGTGAAAGCTTCCGCCGCACGATCCAGGCCTTCAATTTCTTCCACTCCTCCGGCGCGACGGGCCACCCCTTGTGTTTCGTCCATTCGCCCTTCTCGGTCGAGTACCAGTAGCTCTCGAATTGTCGGCCCAGACGGTCCTTTTGCTTCGCGAGCCATTTTCCATTCTCGCTCGCCCGTGCACGGCCGAACTGAACCAGCGGAGCCGCCCGGCCAGACCCGTAAATCCGAAAACCGCATGTCACCGAATCCGAGCTAACCCCGATGTACAGCTGTCCTGTGTCGTCCCCGGCTTCCGCCAGGAATAAATACATTTGCGGTCGATACGGCGTCTTATCCCGCGCGAACCGGATGTCGCGATTGATGCGCGAAAAATTGTCGCTCACTCGGCCCGTGATGACGAATCGCGGGTTCAACTTTCTTGTCGCCGGCGTCAGCCGGTCGAGCGTCGCCCGGAATGGCTCTACCACTTCCGCGCGATACCGCTGCCGGTTCGCATCCATCCAGGGCTTGTTGTTATTGCGGCTCAGTTCGCGAAAAAACCGCGCCGCCATCATCGGAAAACTCGAATCGTGTCGGATCATGCCGGTGCCCTTTGACTCGTGCTGACCGCACCTCGTCTGCGCTGCGCGAAAAAGTATAGCGCACGCATTCTATTATTCTCCTCACGTCGATGGCGGCTCGTCATTCACGGTCTTTGTCTCATCTCGGGTTGCGTCCCTCTCCTTTAGTAAGGTTAATCAAGCCACGCCAACTCGCCGGGCAAAATTCGCAGCGCTGCGGGAGGCTGCAAAACAAAAGCAGTTTCATGCACTGGCTCTCCTTATCGGCAGGAAATATGGTATTTTTGCCCGCGCTTCCCCCAGGAGAAAAACCGATGATTCGAAGGCCGCTGCACGGCGCATTCATCTTGATCTGCGCGTTTCTGCTCGTCGCATCCGCCGCCCTGGCGCAGGACGCCACAACAAGCCAGTCCGGCAAAAAATCTCCTTGGACGCCCGACGACATCGTCTTCAGCGAGTTCGCCGGCCAATTCCGCATCTCGCCGAACGGGAAATGGGCCATCTGGATCAAAAACAGCGGCAGCAAGGACAAAGATCACCGCGTGAGCAATCTCTATCTCTCGAGCCTTGCCAACAAAGCCGAAATTCAGATGACGCGCGGCGAAGATGAAGTTTCGAATGCGCGCTGGTCGCCTTCTGGCGACAAAATCGCCTTTCTGAGCTCCCGCGCGCTCCCGACGCCGAACCCCAAGGCCGCTCATACGCAGCTCTGGATGATGAATGCCTTCGGCGGAGAGGCGTGGCCTGTCACTGAATTCCAGCGCGATATCCATCAATTCGAATGGCTCGACAACAACACGATCCTCTTCAGCGCGGATGAGGATCGTTCGCTCTTTGAAACCGAAACGGAGCAGCGCAAGGACGATAGCGATGTCGTGGACGATTCCACCCACACCGCGCCCGTTCGCCTTTTCACCCTCTCTCTTAAAGACAAGAAAGTGGCCCGCGTTACGGACAACACGGACTGGATCGAAGCCTTCCAGCCTTCTTGGGACGGCAAAAAAGTCGTCGCCGTGGCGCGCCGTGAACTCAGCTATACATGGGACGAAAAGACGCCTCCGGCAACTTACCTCATCGACCTGACCACCGGCACACGCACGCAAATCCTCTCCGGCCGCAAGATCCTTCCCGATCGCATCGAATGGGCGCGCGACAATTCCGGCTTCTACATCATCGCGCCATATTCCGATTCGCCGCGTTTTTACACGGCCTCGATTCAGAAGCTGTACTTTTACGATCTCGCGTCCGGCGCCCCAACCGACGTGAATCTCAATTGGGACCGCGCCATGGGCTACAACCTCGAAACCACGCCGGACGGCTTCATTGCGCTTCTGAAAGACGGCGTCTACACCAAGCCTGCGCGCTTCACTAAAAATGGCTCAACGTGGTCGCGTCAGTGGATCACCGGCTCGATGCCGCGCAACTATTTCGATCTTGTCCTCGGCGATGATGGCCACACGCTCGCATATGAATATTCCACTGCAAGCACTCCCACGCAGTGGTATGGCGCGCAACTCGACGGCGCCCAGATCACTTCGCCTATGCAAATCACGAATCTCAATCCCACCTTCAAAAATCATCCAATCGCCAAAACCGAAGTCATCCACTGGAAGGGCGCGAATAACGACGAAGTGGAAGGCCTGCTCTACTATCCCGACGACTACCAGGCCGGAAAGAAATATCCGCTGGTCGTCGCCACGCATGGCGGCCCTGCCGGAGCGGACCACGACGAATGGTCCGAAAGCTGGGCATACGCGAATAACCTTCTTACGCAGCGCGGCGCCTTCATCCTGAAAACGAATTACCACGGAAGTTCCGACTACGGCCTGAAATGGGTCGAATCGATCTGCTGCGGGAAATACTACACGCTGGAAATCCCGGATATCGAAAAGGGTGTCGATAGCCTGATCGCGAAGGGCCTCGTTGATCCGGATAAAATCGGCGCGCTCGGCTGGTCCAACGGATCGATCCTCTCCATCGAACTCACCGTCACCGATCCCAGCCGCTACAAAGCCGCCTCCGTCGGCGCAGGCGATGTCGAATGGATCAGCGATTGGGCGAACGTCGATTTCGGCGAAGCCTTCGACAACTACTACTTCGGCAAATCGCCCTTTCAAGACCCGCAGCTCTACATCGAAAAGTCGCCGGTCTTCAAGGCGGACCGCGTGAAGGCGCCAACTCTGATTTTTCACGGCACGAATGACCGCAACGTTCCCACCGAGCAGAGTTGGACGTATTACCGCACGCTCTACTGGCTCAACAAAGTTCCCGTCAAGTTCGTCCTGTTTCCCGGCGAGCCGCACGGCCCGCGCAAACTCACGCATCAGCTTCGCAAGCTGAACGAAGAAATGGCCTGGTTCGACGAGTACCTGTTCCACTCGAACCCGCCTGAAAACGAAGCCTTCAAAAAAGGCTCGCCTCTCGATTTCGCCGTTCGCAGCGCCACAATCAAAAAATCCGGCGCAGATTATGGCGCGACCGAGAACGGCGTTCTCGTTCCAGAAGTTGTGCAGAGCGGCAATCTGCAAGTCGCTCGTTTCGAAGTCACACGCGCCCAATATGCCGCGTTCGACCCAAGCTACAAGATCGACCCCGGCACAGACAACTATCCCGCAAACGGCATCACCTTCGAGCACGCCAAAGCCTATTGCGAATGGCTCAGCAGAAAAACGGGTCAGAGCTATCGTTTGCCGGACGAAACCGAGGCCGCATCGCTCTACAAACCGCGCACCGGTGAGAACACGCTCGACTATTGGGCTGGCTACACGCTCAATCCTGAAGACGCGCAGCGCCTTGAAGAAAAAATCAAACTCTTGTCCGGCAACGCTCCTCTCCTAAAGCAGGTAGGAAACTTCGCTCCCGAAGGCGAAGACGGTCAGCAGCTCGTCTTCGACCTCGACGGCAATGTTGCCGAATGGGTGGTTGCGGCCGACGGCACCGGCAAGGCGCTCGGCGGCAGCGCTGATCGTCCAGCCGATCCAAAATCGCGCTACCAGGCAGCCGATCCCGCGTACACAGGCTTCCGCATCGTATACGGAGGCGCGAAGGAGAAATAGTCGATCGCGGCCCGCAATCCGACGCCATCGGTGCAAGCCGCTATTGGGTCCGTCGCGGCCTGCATGCGCCGTTTCGGTGGCATCAATTTCTAAATCGTTGACATTTCCTTCGGCCCGAACTACTTTCGCGCGCGCATTTTATCTGCGGCCTGTGCGATATCGGGCCACCTCGGCCCATTTGACGCGAATCGCGATCGGAGGAACCGTGAAAGCACTGCGCGTGCTGGCCATTCTCTTGTGTGTTTTCGGATGTGCGAAGCTTGCCTGCGCCGCGCCGCCGAAGGTCGTCTTCGTGCGCTGCGGCAAGCTGATCTACGATACCGAAAAGCCGCCCATCGCCAATGCCGGCATCGTCATCACCGACGGCAAAATCACGGCCGTCGGCGCCGACGTCACTCCCCCCGCTGGCGCCCAGCAGATCGATCTCTCCCAATACACGGTTCTTCCCGGCCTGATCGACGCCCACACGCATCTGTGGACTGGCCCCTTCGGCGATACTCCATCTGCCGGTCTCGGACTCCTCCGCGCTACGAAAGCCGTCGATTACGCCGTTCGTTCCGGCATCGTCGCGATGCGTATTCTCGGATCGGAGAATTTCATCGACGTCGCACTCCGCGACGCGATTGACGAGGGCACCATTCCCGGTCCCCACATCGTTCCCTGCGGCCACGCCATTTCCATCATCGGAGGTCACGGCGATTTCGTCGACATGCCCGTGCAATTCCCGCTCGTCGATTACTACACTCCGCTCAACGGCTTCATCAATTCGCCCGACGATGCCGAGAAGGCAGTTCACCTCCAGATCAAGTACGGGGCGAGGGTGATCAAAGTGCTCGCGTCCGGGGGCGTCCTATCTCCCCTCGACTCGCCTGCCGCCGAGCAGGTTTCCCCCGAAGAGCTCCGCGTAATCGTCGAGCAGGCTCACATGGATCACCTGAAAGTCGCCGCGCACGCCGAGAATCTCACCACCATCATGGCCGCCCTTCACGCCGGCGTCGATTCGATCGAGCACGGCTCCGAACTCGACCAGGAAGCGATCGACTACATGAACGCGCACCACACAACGCTCGTGCCCACGGTCTACATCGTCGACAACATCATGACCAACGGCGCCAAAATGCACATGCCGCCCTGGGTCCTGCGCAAGGCAAGCGTGGTCGGCACGAAGCAAATCAATAGCTACAAAATGGCGCTCCGCAACAACGTGTTCATCGCCGCTGGCTCCGACCAGATTTACGAACCCGGCAAAGGCACTGTCCGCGACGAAGTCATCGCCGAAGTGAAATTCGGCATGACGCCCGAGCAGGCGCTCACTTCAGCTACAAAGCACGCCGCCCAACTCGTCGGCCTGGATGGTCTCGGCACCGTCGCCGTCGGCAAAGAGGGCGACCTAGTCGCCGTGCAAGGCGATCCCATGTCCGACATTCACGTCCTCGAAAACGTGAAAGCCGTCGTCTACCAGGGCGCCACCCTCTCTCCCATGAACCACACGGGCGGAGCAGGCGAGTAGTCGGCCACCTAAAAAAACTCCGACCAAGGCCCGGCTCGGACTCCATAAGCGCGGTCTGAGGCAAACAGCGTGACATTCCGCGAGACCTTACTAGACAACTTCGCCGGAGATTTGGAGGACCACCCTCGCCGCGGGTTTCTTTATCTGATCCTCGGCACCGCTGCTATGTGTCTTTGGGTGCTGACCCCTCCCCCGGGAAAGTTGACCGTCATTCCTTTAATTTTGGGTCTTGGCAGCCTGACGCTTCTTCTCAAGGGCCTCTTCTTGTTTCGAAAATCGTCGGAAGGGCTCGGCCTGTCTGATCGAGATCTTGCCGAACTCTCCGATCCTTCCCACCGAAAAGAATTGCCACCGATCGCCATACAAGCCGCTCAAATACTCCAGGATTTTGGAACAGGCGCGTTCTTACTGTGGCCATTGCTGCACTTTGGCGGTGCTATCAATCCATCGTGGAACAAGGCCCCACTTCTTGCTCTCTTTGGCTGCGGCGCGGCGCTGTTCTTTCTGGGGTTGCTGATTCGGCGATTGGCTTCGGCCCAGTCCTAACGCCGCCGGTCTCGCTAATCCAGTCCAGATTGGCACTTGCGGCTGCGCGCATTGCGGCATACCCTTCGCGCATGACCCAATTCACTCCAACTCCTCGCACGCGTGTGAAGCGCCTCGCCGACCGCGGCAAGTACGACCGCGAAACCGTTTTCGCGATCCTCGACGAAGGCCTCGTCTGCCACGTCGGCTTCGCCGTCGACGGCCAGCCGTACGTCATCCCCACGCTCTTCGCTCGCGTTGGAGACCAGCTCTACCTCCACGGTTCGGCCGCAAGCCGCATGCTCCGCACTCTTTTCGGCGGCGTGCAGATGTGCGTCACCGTCACGCTCGTTGACGCCATCGTCCTCGCGCGCGCCGCGTTCCATCACTCGATGAACTACCGCTCCGTCGTCGTCCTCGGACGCGCCACGCTGATCGAATCGCGCGAGGAAAAGCTGAAAGCTCTCGAAGCGTTCACGGAGAAAATCGTGCGCGGCCGCTGGGCCGACGTTCGCCAGCCCAACGAATCCGAATTGAAGCAAACCACCGTGCTCGTGCTCCCCCTCGAAGAAGTTTCCGCCAAGATCCGTACCGGTGGTCCAAAAGACGAGAAGGAAGATTACGACCTGCCCATCTGGGCCGGACTCCTGCCGCTTCCCGTCGTTCCCGGCGCGCCCATTCCTGATCCCCAGCTTCGCGTCACCCTCGATCCTCCGCCATACGTCGTGAACTATTCCCGCAACCACGATTGAACTGGCGCCGACGTCTCGCCGGCGTTTTTCTCTCGGCCCTTTTTTATGCAACCGAGTTGGCCGATCGTAGGGGAGTGTGATCTTAGAGATTCCCTTACGAAGCTTTCTCACGCAAAAAAAGGGCCGCCGTTCCTGGGAACAGCGGCCCGACCCTTCGGCAATTCGGGGGGCTGACGCTGAGAGACACCGGTCTCAGCGTCCAGTAGCTAGTATTGGTAGCGACTGCCCCTAGTCGCGCGGTCAGCCGACAGGCTCGGCTTTGTTGCGACGGGCCGAGTCGCAACCCGAACCAGGCCAACCGTCAAAATCAGCGCGCAAGCCAGCATCGAAATATGGAAGCCATACTCGATGTAAAGAAGGCGGTTCATGTCGAGAGCAATGTGCATATGCAGGTTGTCGTGCATCCACCAGTTGCCCATGAACCAGCACAGGGTGACGAAAAGCGATTTGTTAACCCAGGGCGAAAGAGGCAGACGGCGAATCGCCGGCCATCCGAACGCGGCGAAGGCCACGGCGAAGCCGAAGGCGAGCGCTTCGACGGCGGAGAGTACGATGTAGAACGGCAGGAGGCTCGACGGCGGCTCGGGAACGCTGGGAGCCATGGGCCATAATTTGGGGCCCGCGAGGAAAGCCACAGCCCCGATTACTACGGCCAGCAGAGACATACGCCACCATCTGTTCACGTTGTCACCTCCTTTGACGCGAGAAATGCAGTTAATCTATACCGACGTCGATTCGACGGCAACCGCTGCCGACCCGGCCAGTCCCAACACGATTGGTGGATGGTAAGAGGGAACGGCGCGATCATCCCAATCCCCGTTTTCCGTACATTCGGCATATACTCTCGTCTCGAAATCGCGTCGAGGTTTGCCAATCCGCCACGAACGACATCGCGCGCCACGCTACCCATTCATCGCCACTCTCGAACTGACCGACATCGAGTCTGAAAGACAATTGACCGCCCGCACGAGAGACCTGAACCTGTTCGGGTGTTTCGCCGAATCAGGGGACACGTTCCCAGCCGACACCAAGGTTAGGCTCCGGATTCTTCGGTCCGGCTTAATCGCTTCCGTACTGGGAAAAGTCGTCTACTCGCGGCCAGGGTCTGGAATGGGAATCCAGTTCGTGACAATTGAACCGAACAGTCTGCCTGTTTTTGAGGAGTGGTTAGCGAACTTGAGGAGCTAGCGCTTGCGCGCAGACGCCGCATCTAGGCTCGCAAACCGCAAAATCGCAAAAGGAACCGTTCGACTCCGGCCCATTAGTCGCTCAGGCATGCGCCACGGCTTTGCCGCCTTGCGTATGCGTTCTGTGGAGTGATTTTCCGCGTTGCGGGCGCTGCATCCGAATGCACCAAGGCGGCCGAGTTTCTGGAACGAAGGTTAGAACTCCAATTCGGCAATTAGCTTCAGCAGCCTCACAAGGGTTGCGCGTTCATCCGCAGTGAGCTGACGCCGGACATTCTCGTCGGCGGTCACTCGCGCCTTGATCAATCGTTCCCTGTACTCGTTCCCTTTGCGCGTTAACTGGACGTGAATTGCCCGGCCTGATTTTGCCTTTCGCTCCGAAACGAGCCCTTCCTGAGCCATGGATTTAATGGCGCGGTGCACAACAGTCCGGTCCAAACCGAGAAGCGTCGCGATCTGATTCTGATTGAGCGTAACGCCGCCTCGCAGTGTGGAAAGGATGAAGCCGCGGGTCGCCGAACACCGAGTTTTCCGTTCCAGCCTCTTCCCCACGGAAAAATAAGCTGCGGCGATGTGGGCCAGGACGGAATCTTCAAGAATTTCTTCCGGAATCTCTTTTCTCGGAATGATGTTCACAGCGTCGTAACCGTCGCATGCAGCGGTCTGCGCCACTGGGGCGCTTCAACGTAGGCCTGCGATTTCTTTCCCATGGCAATCACCATCACAATCTCATGATAACGCGCGGACAACCCGAGATACTTCGAGAGCCTGCGGCCGTCAAAGCCTTCCATGGGACACGTATTGATACCCAGCGCTTCCGCAGCGATCATCAGGTTCTCGCACGCCAGCGATGCGCTCTTGGTCGCCCATTTGAACAAGTCCCTGCGCGACGTGGGCGGCATTCCCATCACCTTCCACAAATTCACCAGCCAGAATAATCCCCGCTTCACCACGCCAAAGATCCCGAATGGCCCCGGCATGAACAGGATCCGGCCGATCTTTGCCGTTCGCTCGTAGTCGCGAATTTTCGCTTCGTTGAATTCACTCCTGCTGCGCATCCACTCCAGTTGGCTTTCCTGCGTTGCGGCCAATGATCCGATGTCCGCAACGGCTACCACCAGCGCCGAAGCGGTTTCCGCAGGCATCTGGCTCATGCACAGTCTTGCCACCGCGCTCTTTTTTTGTGCGGTTCTCACCCAATAGAACTGGTACGGCTGCGTGTTGAAGCTCGAAGGAGCATGGCGTGCCGCATTGAGGATTTGCTCGCGCATCCCCTCGGAGATTTCGACTGGCTCGAAAACTTTAACGGCTCTCCTCGTGAATATCGCCTCCAGAATCTCGCTCATATACCCTCCATGTTGCCATTACAACATATCTATGTTGCACATGCAACATGGAATCGCCGCAAAGCAGTCGTGGCCGCACCCGGCATCGCGCGCAAACTCCGGATGGAACCGCGGCCAGCCACAGGCCGGCGCCGGTCACACAAGCGATCGCCTTGAGAGCGGCCCGAGCCAGCCGACGAATCCGTCAAGATCACGCTTGTGCGAGCGCCCGATTCCGGACACTCCACGCCGAAAACGGACACACTGCCTTACCACGTCCTCCCCAAAGGCTTTTGTTTTGCAAGCGATAGCCAAGGCGATATAGTTGCGAGAAGTCCGGCAAGCACGAAAGCGGTCCAGCAGGGCAGACCGGGGGTGTCTGATGACCGAAGCGATCTTCTCCATAGTGCGCGACCTGAAAATCACGGCGCGTTCCCTGACGCGCGAAAAGGGATTAACCCTCGCCGTCGTCCTCACGCTTGCCTTGGGTATCGGCGCCAACGCCGTCATGTTCAGCCTCGTTCGCGGAGTGCTGCTTCGGCCGCTCGTGAATCGCGACGAGGACCATCTGATCTACATCCGCCAGAGCGCTCCCGGAGCCGACGACCGCGATGTCACCTTCTCGATTCCGGAGATCCAGGACATCACTTCACGCGTCAAAACGCTCAGTTCGTTCGGCGATTTTTCCACCATCGGATTCACCATGATCGGCCTCGGGCAGCCGCAATCGGTAAACGCCGGCGTGGTTGACGGATCGTTCTTCAAGGTGATGGGACTGCGCCCGGTGCTGGGACGCCTGCTGGATGCGCACGACGACGGTCCAAACGCGGCCGGTGCCGTGGTGCTCACGTATCGCTTCTGGACCACAGATCTGCACGCCGATCCAAACGTGATCGGAAAGAGCGTCCGCCTCGATTCCTACGTTGATTCGCGCCGCGCAACCGTAGTAGGCGTCCTCGAACCGTGCCTGCCGTATCCTGCTGAAACGGAAATCATCGGTAACATCGTGACCAGCTCGCACCATCTTTCCGCGACGATGAATACCAGCCGCATCCACCGAATGACCGAACTGTTCGGAAGGCTTGCGCCCGGGGCCACACTCGCGCAGGCGCGCGCGGAATTGCGTTCGGTGTATGGCTCGATGAAGTCGCAGCATCCCGACGCGTATCCCGCGAGAGCCGATTTCGAAATCAGCGCGGTCCGGCTGCGCGACGAGCTTACATCGGGAGCGCGCACAATCTTGCTCGTGTTGATGGGCATGTCGATCCTGATTTTCGTCATCGCCTGCTCGAATGTGGCGAACCTCATTCTTGCGCGCACCCTGCGACGTCAATCGGAACTGGGCATCCGCTCGGCATTGGGCGCCACCTCCGCCAACTTGCGTCGCACGCTCCTCATTGAAAGCCTCGTCTTATGCGTGACTGGTGCAGCGCTGGGACTGTTGATCGCCAGCCCCATGGTGGCTGTCCTGGGCCGCTATATGTCCAGATACTCGATCCGCGCGCTCGACATTCACGTGGACGCAAGCATGCTCTGGGTGGGAGCAGGACTTGCCGTGCTCGCCGCGGCCCTGCTGGCCTTCGTGCCTCGCTTGCCGTCGGCAGGAGGAGCGCAGGCATTCGGATTAGCCACCGGCAGCGCGCGCGTAACCGGCGCCGCGAACCGCAAATTGAGGATTTTTGCCGTGGTCCAAATTGCCGCGTCGTTCGTGCTGGTGGCCGCGGCGGGCGCAGCCGTGAAGACACTTCTTTCGCTGCAGGCCGCGCGCCCCGATTTTGATACGCACAGCGTGCTCGCCGTGAATATGCCGGTCCTGCGCCTGGGGAGAACTCCCGCGCAAAGCGTCGAATACTACAAACAGGCCGCGGACAAAATCCGCGCGTTGCCCGGCGTCGAAAACGTTGCGATTGGAACTGTCGTTCCGTGGCGCGACGCCGACTCGGCCTTCGCCCTGCAGCTTGCGCCCGACGGGCGCGTTCCGGCGCAGAACGACGAACAGCCTCGCGCATACATTCGAATCGTCTCTCCCGCATTTTTCGCCACGCTCGGCATACCGATTAACGAGGGCCGCGACTTCAACGATGGCGACCGCAACGGCAGCGAGCCTGTGGCAATCGTCAGCGAAAGCCTGGCGCGCCGCTTTTTCCCCACCACCGATGCGCTGAACCATCATTTGACTTGGACGGATCCAATCCTGAAAGTTGTGCCCATCATCAACAATCCCACCGTGCGCATCGTCGGCATCGTGCCAGACATCGACGACGTTCATATCGTCCCCAAGCCGGTGATGACCGTCTATCGCCCGTCAGACCAGGAAGCCGCCATGGCCGGAGGCCGCATGTTCGTGCACGCGCGGACCAATGCCTACACTCTGGTCGCGCCCATCACCAGCATCATGCGCAAAATGTCGCCCGATCAGCCCGTCGAGAAAGCCGCCACCCTCGAAGATGTACGAGCAAGCGTGCTCTCTCCAGACCGGCTGAACGCGATTGTCTTCGGCGCGTTCGCTGGGGTGGCCCTCCTGATCGCAGTTGTAGGAGTCGCGGGCGTGCTGGCATTTTCCGTCAGCGGCCGCACGCGCGAGTTTGGAATCCGCCTCGCGCTTGGCTCGCAGCCGCACCAATTGCTCACGCGAGTGATCGCAGAGGGCGCCCTCATCGCCATTGCCGGCCTCGTTGCCGGACTTGCCGCCGGATACGGCCTCGCCCAATTGGCCGGCACTTTTATTGTCGGTATTCAAGCTCCCGGTATGCTAACGGTCGTCAGCGCCGCCGCCGTCCTGCTCATTTCGGCCATCGTCGCCGCCGTCATACCAGCAGCCCGCGCCGCCCGCGTCGACGTAATCCAAGCCCTCCGCGCCGACTAACTCCGCCGCCCGCGACCGGCATACGGGCCCGACAGCGAACGGCGTCGAGCCCTTGATCATTGCGAGTGGCTTTCCGACTGAGCACGCAGCAGCAGGCGAAAACCCAATAGAATGGCGAGCAAGGCCAAGTTGCCCACAACCAGTACCAACAAGAGCCCATCCTGGAGCGAGCGCTTGCCAAACCACGCCAGAAAGGCGAAATCGAAGCTGCAGAACGCGAGGACCAATATCGAACCAATCCGAGTGCGCGACAGAGGCTTCAAACTGACCCCAAATAGACTCCCAGCGGGCTTACGATCCGGTAAGAATCGACGTCTAGCAAAGTTACGATCTAGAAAAAACATGAAAACTCCCCAGCACACCGCCATTACAAAAACGATGATCCAATCTCTCTCGGTTCCTAGTGAAGCCATCGAGATTCTCCTCGAGTCGCGAACGTTGATGGCAGCGGCTGATGCGCTCCTTAAGACCTCGGAGGCCCCCGACTCCTACCAGTAACACCTAAAGAACGCCACCGTCAGTCCTCCGGCCCAAGCGCCAGGGAGCGTATCACCGAGCGTGCCAACTGCATCCGTCGCTCCGCTGTTGATATATCCGAAGGCGGCCCCACCCCCCGTTCCCTCAAGGCTCTCCTTTCCTACTAGCGCGTCAGCGGTGCAAGTGAGAGCATACCAAGCCATTCCGCCCGAAGCACCGAGAACTTGCAGTTGATCGGCTGAAAGGCATGGGCCGCCGTCACAGTCTCCATATACCGTATACACCGTCGCATTGCTGCATCCTGCTTTATCGCAAACAGTGGTGCTGCTTTGAAGCTGTCCCGAGTCGCACATGGGTGAACCTTCGCATTCAGCGCCGGCTGGCAAGCCAGTCCCAGGATCGATACCGTTGGCTCCGCATGCGTTGGGGTTGTCGCAATTTTGGCCGGTCTTGGGATTACAAGTGTCCCCCATCCAAAAGTCACACCCGTTCGGCGGTCCACACGTGGGATCGTACCACTCGCAAGCGCCTCCTCCACCACCTCCGCCGTCTACTCCACCGCCGCCTCCTCCGCCACCGCCGAAGATGCAGTTGAAGTCCGAGTCAGCGCAGCCGTTGCCGCAGTCGGCCGGACGCCGGGTGCCCCTCGATAAGAACGAAGGCGTTGTCAAGCGACACCTGTGCCGTTCAGTGCTGTTAGCACCGCGTGTGTGCCAGAGGAGTGGAGGACCGAAGCTCTGAAACTCTCGCGGT
>JBOGNK010000016.1:0-35275 GCA_050747085.1 Candidatus Acidiferrales bacterium | reverse complement strand
GCCTCCAGTGGGTGCTGGTGGGCGGGTTCGCTGCGATTTTTATTCTTGGGTTCATTTTTCTCTGGAAGCGGCCGCAATTTTTGACAGGTGCGAGCGGCGGTTACGTGCGGAGCAGTCCGGTTGAGGGTCCGGCCGGCGCTGACCCGCGGAGCGTGACCCCGAATGGCGCGCCGAAAACCGGCCTTGCACCCGGCACACGCGATGCGGACGCAATCGAGTGCGGGCAACATACGCCCTCTCAAGCGCCCAGTGCGGCGCAGTCGATCGCCGTCGAGGAAGCGCAACGGCACGTCGCTGGCGGCCTCGACGAGCTGAAAGACAAGCTGTTCCGCCTGGAATTGCGGAAGCAGGCTGGGACTATCTCTGAGGACGATTACGGCCGCGAGCGGCAGCGCATCGAGGAGCTTCTTCGCAACCTGGTGCGCGGCTAAGCGGGAGCGGTACGGCAGCCTTGAGCAGCGCACCCACTTCGGTTACACCATCCAATGCACCTGCGGCGGCGGCGCGGTCGCTCTCTGTTTCTTTTGACCGCATCGAGAAGCGCTTCGGCACACTATTCGCGCTGCGTGGAATTTCACTGGAGATTCAGCCGGGCGAATTTGTCGCGCTGCTGGGCCCAAACGGGGCGGGGAAGACGACGCTGTTGCGGATTGCGGCGCTGCTTGCGACGCCGACGCGCGGTCACGTGCGGTTCACATTGGGTTCGCGTTCGGCGGGCGCGCAGGAGTCGGCAAAAAAACTGATCGGCATGGTCGGCCACAATCCGCTGTTGTATGAGGATCTGACGGCTGCTGAAAACCTGAAGCTATTCGCGCAGCTTTATGGGCTGAATGATCCCGTCGCGTGCGCGGCGCGCGGCCTGGAATCCTGCCGTCTGGCGGATCGTGCAAATGGAATCGTACGGACTTTCTCCCGCGGCATGCGTCAACGCCTGGCACTCGCTCGTGCGCTGCTGCACGGGCCGTCGCTGCTGCTGCTGGACGAGCCGGGGACTGGTCTTGATCGCCAGGCAATCGCTTGGCTGGGCGAAACGCTCGCACGGCTGCATCGCGAAGGCTGCACGATGATCATGAGCACGCACGCGCGGAGCGAATCGCTCGAGCTTGCGACTCGTGCGGTGCGACTGAGTGGCGGACGCGTTGGCGAAGACACGTTGGGCGGCGATCCGGGCCCACTGCTCGCGCGGCTGCGGTCGGACCTGCCTGCCGGCAGGCAGGGAATTGAATGAGCACGGCGCGCGCGGCATCGATCATCCTCGGCAAGGAACTTCGCCTCGAATTGCGCACGCGGCAGTTGCTGACCGCGACGCTGGTTTTTGCGCTGATCGTGATCGTGATGTTCAGCTACGCGTTCGATCCGACTCCGGCGGAATCGAGGCGTTACGGCCCAGGGCTGCTATGGATCGCGTTCTTGTTCGCGGGTTCGTTGATGCTGCACCCTTCGTTCGCGCGCGAAGAGGCCGGTGAAACAATAGACGCGCTGCGCCTGGCTCCGATTTCGAGTTTCGCAATCGTGCTGGGCAAGATGGCGGCAAATTTCATTTTCCTTGCCGCGGCGGAAGTGATTCTCGTTCCGATTTTCTCCGTCCTCTACGACGTGCCGCTTGCCGGAATTATTGGGCGGCTTATACTCGTTCTGGGGCTCGGAACGCTTGGCCTGGTGATCGCCGGCACGGTGTTCGCGGCGATTGCGACGCATGCGCGCATGCGCGAGCTGATGCTGCCGCTGCTGTTGTTGCCCGTGCTGGCTCCGCTGCTGGTTGCGGCCGTGCAGGCCACGCGCGCATTGCTGACGGATCTCCCCGCGCTCGACAGCGCGTGGGTGGTGTTCCTTGTCGCCTTCGATGTGATCTTCATGACCGCGTCGTGGCTCGTATCTGACTTTTTGCTCGAGGAGTGAAGGATGAAGTTGCGCATTTCAGCGGCCGTGATCGTGGCCGCGATGATGATCTTCGCGGGCTACGCGGCGCTGTTCATCGCCCCCGACGAGCAGACCATGCACGAAATTCAGCGCATCTTCTACTTTCACGTGCCGAGTTGGAGCGCGTCGTTCACGGCGTTTTTCGTCTCGTGGATCGCGAGCATTGCTTATCTCTCAACCAAACGCGAACGCTTCGACTGGCTCGCGGTTTCTGCCGCGGAAATTGGCGTGATCGCTTGCACGATCGGCCTGATTACCGGGCCGCTCTGGGCGAAGCCAGTGTGGGGCATCTGGTGGACGTGGGACATGCGGCTCACGACTACATTTATCCTGTGGCTGCTCTACATTTCCTATTTGCTGTTGCGCGGACTGATTGAAGAGCCGGCACGCCGCGCAACGCTTGCGGGTGTATTCGGCGTATTCGCGTTCCTGGATGTGCCGCTCGTATATATGTCGAACCGGCTCTGGCGGACACAGCACCCCGCGCCAGTGATGTTTGGCGGGTCTGGATCTGGGCTTGATCCGACGATGGGCAAAGTGCTGGGCTTCTGCATTGTATCGGTGTTGTGCGTGATGGTGATTGTTTTGGTGGATCGCTATCGACTCGAGGCGCTGCGGCACGAATTAGACGAATTGCGGCAGGAAGCGGAAACGCTCATGTTCGATGAGCAAGATGCGGAGGGCGGCACGTCTCACGGTGCTGCGATTCGCGTACCGAGCACGCGTTGACGGCCTCGGTCCACTGAACTGAGGACCGGTCTTCGAATTTGCGAGACGGAGATTTAGGGAAGGGAATTCGAATGACGAATAACTTCGATTATCTGTTTGCGGCCTGGATTGCGGTCTGGGTTATCTTCTTCGGCTACGAAGTATCCATTGGCAGCCGATTGTCGCGCGTGCGCAAGGAACTCGCTGATCTGAAGCAGCAGCTGCAACGTCGATAGCGCCTACTGGCTCGATCCGCCGCCTTGGCGCGCTGCGGCCTCGTGCAGCGGCTGCGCCAGTTCGGGGTGCTCCTGCAAGACCTCCATCATCGACTCGCGACCGATTTCCTGACCCATCTTCTGCCCATCTCCCTGTAATTCCGCCATCATGGACGGAAGCACGGTAGTCACCTTGCGGCCAAGCGGCGTCTGATAGAAGTCGATAAGACCCTTGATCTCGTCGTCTGAAAAATTCTCGTTGTATCGGGCGACGGTGAGATCCAGAAGTTGCTTCGAGTCGAATTTCGAACGAAACTTTTCGAAGAAAAGATCGATCAGCTGTGCGCGGTAGTCTCCGGCCGGAAGCGAGTTCGTCATGACGGGCTTAAGACTTTGCACGGTCCGATCCATCATTTGATCGACCAGTGTCGTTGTTCCCTCAAGGTCGAGGAGCCGACGGATGTCGGCTTCTTTGGCCGGATCGACCGCGGGCGCGGCTGTGCCGTGCGTTGGCGGAGTTACCGCCGACGGGGTTTGATTCTGGGCCGCTTGGGCGGGCACGCCGATAAGAACCGCTAACATAATGGCAGCGAAAAGTTTCACGCAAGTCCTCCGGAGATAGGGAACTTCTTCATCGTAACGGGTTTTCGCGCTTCCACCGCCCAAGCGCAACCGGTTGTGCTGTGTCGGTAAGACCAGCTGAAGAATTGGCGCGCGGGCCCTTCCGTTCGCCGATTGGAATTTTGCTTCCGCTGGAGTAACCTTTATGTAGGCGGCCGATGCCGCACACCGCAGAGTCAGGAATCGATGTCTCGCCCGAAGCGAATCGCCGTTGTGCTGTTCCAGTTGGGTGGCCCCGACACGCAAGGGGCTGTTGAGCCGTTTCTTTATAATCTTTTTTCTGATCCGGATATCATCAATTTCCCGGGCGCGTTTCTTGCACGGAAAACGTTGGCGCGAATCATTTCGCACACACGCGCAAAAACGGTCCGGCATCATTACGCGGAAATTGGCGGCGCTTCGCCGATCCGCCGCCTGACGCAAGATCAGGCGGATGCGCTTGAGGCGGCGCTGAGAGCTCACATCGATGCACGCGTTGTGGTGGCGATGCGGTACTGGCATCCCAATACGCAGGATGCGCTGGGCGAGCTTGAGAACGAAGATTTTGACGAGCTCGTGCTTCTTCCCCTCTATCCGCACTATTCACTTGCGACGACCCGCAGCAGCCTGAAGGAATGGAACCGGCTTTCGCCATACGGTTCGGCGCCTTTGTCTGGAACTCGGAATTCCGCTATACAGGACAAAGCCTCGGACAGTGAACTCCCCCTCCATCTGATCGACCATTTCTTCGATCATCCCGACTATATCGGTGCCGTTGTAGAGCGTATCGACGGTGTGCTCGCGAAGCTGCCGGATCGCGACCGCGTCCATCTTGTTTTCAGCGCGCATGGCCTGCCCGTTTCGCTGGTGCAGCAGGGCGATCCATATCCCGAGCAGGTAGAAGCGACAGTCAAACTGGTACGGGAACTTGGCGCGTGGCCGAATCCACACGTTTTGTGCTATCAGAGCCGAGTGGGCCCGCAGAAATGGCTGCAGCCTTCGCTGCTCGACACGATTGATAATCTCGCGCGAAACCGGGCGCGGCTACTTGTGATCCCGATTTCTTTCCTTACCGAGCACATCGAGACGCTTTACGAGATCAACATCGAAGCTCGCGCACACGCCAAATCCTGCGGCATCACTGATTTCCACATGATTCCCGCGCTGAACGACTCGCCTCTGCTGATTCGCGCGCTTGCCGACCTCGTGTTGCGTTCTATCGGCATTCGGGCAGGTGTCGCTACGTTCGCCTCGTAGTTTTGTTCGCCCTCGTCGAAAAAATCCGTCAGGGATCCGGCTGAACAAACCGCGTGCTCGCGCGTTTCTTCCTTCACATTGTTCCAGTATCCATACATTTATACCGAAAGACGTATGCGGCCAAGCGGTAGGAAGCTTAAGTTGCTGATAATGTGACTAGAAATACGGTAGCGTTGTGGAAATAAAGATGCTATAAAGTGTCCCGACATCGGGTGTGCGGGCCGGGTGCGTTCGTATCTGACAGGCACTGAGTTGCGTCGGCCGCGTGCGGTGTGCTGACTCGCTCGTTCTAACTCAGAGGCAGTCCTGGCCTCACAGGCAGTACAGAACAATTCCGAAGTTCGATTACCAACCGTAGGCGCACGAGCGCGTGTTTGCCGACTGTTTCGGTTTTGGCGGCAAACAGCCCAGCTTCGCACGTTTGCGTGATTTGGGTCTGGTCGCTTTTCCGGCGACTGAGAATACTTCGCAAGGAGGGAGTATGACCTGGAAGGGTTTTGGACCGCGGTTCGCGTTCGTGCTAAGTGCGTTGGCCGCGATGGTTTGCTTCTGCTTTGTTCCCGCGACTCTTCACGCTCAGGCTGTGAGCGGTACAATCACCGGCGTGGTGACTGATGCGTCTGGAGCGGTAATCGCTGGCGCTTCCGTTTCCGCTACGGATACAGCGACGGGGATCGTGCACACCACGACCACCGACTCGGCAGGGCACTACACGTTCGCGATTTTGCCGATCGGGACATACAACGTCATCGTCAGCAAAGAAGGTTTCAAAACCTTCGCGAGCGCGGGCGTGGTGGTGAATGCGGGCCAGGTCTATACCGCCAATGCCCAGCTGAGTGTCGGCACTGCGAGCGAGACGGTCACCGTGGAAGCGACGAAGGTTGAAGTGCAAACCAAGAACACTCAGCTCGGGACTGTCATTTCCGGCTCCACGATTTCCAACATGCCGCTCATCAACCGGAATCCACTGACGTTGATGCAGACGGAGCCCGGCGTCATGGCATCTTCCGACCGATTCGGCACATATTCGACGAATGGCAGCCAGACTCAGCAGAACAGCTATGAGATCAACGGAACCGACTTCAACGACGTCGCTCTGAATACCTCTATGACGGGGCATTTGGCGCCCAATCCGGACGCTGTCGCTCAATTCAGTATGATCACCAACACGCTCAATGCGGAATATGGGCGAAACTCCGGCGCGATCGTAAACCAGGTGATTAAGTCGGGAACCAATCAGTTTCATGGAAGCGCGGCTGACTTCTATCGCGATACGTTCCTGAACGCGACAGACTACTTTGCGAACGCGCCGCAGGTCTTCCACCGCCATATCTTCGATGGAACGCTTGGCGGGCCGATCGTCAAGAATCACCTGTTCGGTTTTTTCTCCTATGAGGGGTTGAGACAGCGTGCGGCCGCAAGCCCCACGCTCGTGACTGTCTTCACGCCGGACCAACTGGCGGGAAATTTCGGAGCGGGATTTGTGGCTCCTCCTTCGACCGGCACCGGTGCCGCGCCGATTCCTGAATTCGGCGATAGCGCTTCGCCGTGCCCGATTTCCGGGGGAGCGATGTGCCCCGCAGGAACTGCGTATAGTTCTCTGTTCAGCACCGGCGTAATTCCTACGCAAGATTTCAATGCAACGGCCTTGAAATACCTGACGGCATTCAATCCGGCAGTGAACTCAGGAACCGATCAGTATTCGGCACAGTTCCCGAACGCGGACAACGTGAATCAGTATTTGTGGCGAGTCGACGAGACGATCAACTCCAAGGACGCCCTCTGGGGGTACGGCTACATCGAGAAGCAGCATAATGCCTCTGTGTTGCCGTTTACGGGCGCGAACGTGCCGGGATTCGCGGCGATACAGACGGAGTCGATCAGCAACTATACGGTCGCTTGGAATCACATTTTCAGTTCCAATGCAGTCAACCAGTTCACAGTCGGTTACATGCGGTTCAACTTCGTGGCTGTGGAACCTCAAACACCAACCCTGCCGTCCTCGATTGGCTTTGCGATTACCCCGCAGTTCGCAGATGCCGCCGGGCTGCCCTTTATCGGACTTCCTTCTGGCGACATCAATCTGGGGTTCAGCACGAACGGCCCGCAACCCCGCATCGACCAGAACTATCAGGTGGACGAGAGCCTGAGCTACATTTTAGGGAAGCATCAGCTGAAATTCGGATTCGACGGGCGGCGATTTTGGACCACAGGCATTTTCGGCGCCCGCAATAACGGGTCCTACACCTTCAGTGGCGACGGAAGATACTCGACGGGCGATCCGTTCGCTGATCTGCTTCTCGGTATTGCGGATGGGTATTCGCAGACGAGCGGCGGCCCCTGGAGTGGACGTTCCCAGGAATTTTACAGTTACGCCCAGGATTCCTGGTCAGCGCGGCCCGATTTGACGGTCAACTACGGAATCGCCTGGCAAGTGAACACTCCGTGGGTGCTCCCCTATAACGACTTCACGGCTATTAACTGTTTCCGGCCCGGCGAGCAATCGCTTATCTATCCCTCGTCGCCGGTTGGTGTGGTATATCCCGGCGACGCCAATTGCACTTCGTCCGGCTATCACACGCAGCTTAATGAATTCGGACCGCGTTTGGGATTGGCGTGGGCTCCCGATCTCGGGCGGCTTTCGGGAGGTGCGGGTAACCTTTCGATCAGAGCCGCCGTGGGCATGTATTACAACCAGACGGAGAGCGAGGGCACGCTCCAAAACATTACTGTCCCGCCGCTCCAGATCAGCGATGCGGGCTTTGGAGACGCGCTTGGGACGGCCGCGTTCCAAAATCCCTTTGCGGCGGTGGAATGCCTGGATCAGCAGAACAATCTGATTGCCGGCTGCGCAGCACTTAATGCCGGCACCGGAGCACCACTCGCAGTGACGTCTATCGCCAACAAGTATCCGTTCTCGTCGCCGCCAAAGGGCTTCGCGGACATCGATTTCTCGAACTACGGGCCTTTGTCCCTCAACTTACTCGACCCGAATTATCATGCTCCTTACACCGTGAACTACAATCTGACGGTCCAGCGTCAGCTAGCAGGAAACATGCTTCTGTCGGTGGGTTACGTCGGGCTAGAGGGTCGGCACAACCAAAGGACTTACGAGTTGAACCCGCTGCTCAACCCTGCTGAGTGCGCGGCGACTCCTTCTTGCGCGGACTCCTCACCAAACCAATTCCTTGCGGCATCCGGGCCTGGGAATGCGACCGGCATCGCACAGTACCGATACGGTCCACAGGCCGTCCCGTCGTTTGTCACGCCGGCTCCCGGGGCAAGCGAGGTCGTTTACCTTGCTTCGCTCCAGCAGCAGACGACCGACGGTAATTCGCATTACAATTCCCTCCAGGCGTCTTTAACGAAGACGTTTTCTCACGGCCTGGACTTCAGGGCTGCGTACACATGGTCGCACGCGATCGACGATGGTTCGAACCTGGAAGACTTGGCGTTCAATGGACTGGGCACGAATACCTTCTTGCCCGAGCTGAACTGGGGGGATTCGGCGTTCGATGCCCGGCAGAGGCTCGCGGTTATTTACGACTACACGATTCCCACGCCGAGTTCCATAACGAGCAACAGTTGGACCGGTCGTGCGCTCAGTGGCTGGCGAATCTCCGGTATCACGACGGCACAAACGGGATTCCCCGTCACTCTGACGAACCCGAACTTCACCTCGCTGACCTGTAACCAGTTCTCGTTCTTCAGCTGCCCGGATAATCTGCAGTACACCGGCCAGGCACTGACGATCACTGATCCGCGGACTAACCCGACTACGCACCAGTACTTCAACCGCAGTGCCTTCGAGCTTCCGGCCCTCGGAACCTTCGGCAATGTAAGGCGCAACTCGTTCCACGGACCGGGCCTGTGGAACACCGATCTAGCGCTTTACAAGGACACTAAAATTACCGAAAGGGTCGGGCTGCAATTGCGCCTGGATGCGCAAAACGCGTTCAACCATGCACAGTTCAACAATCCCACTGGAAACTGGAACTCTGGGAGCTTTGGACAAATCAGATCCACCTTTGAAGGGCCGCGCATCATACAGTTGGGCGCCAGGTTCGTCTTCTAGTCTCGGGACCAGAACCGCAGAACCGAATCTCTTGTCAGAAGAGGCCGATCCGCAAGGGTCGGCCTTTTCTTTTGGGCGATCCAAATCCGCAACAAGAAGAGAGGCGGGATCACCTGCGTTGTCAAGGCGTCGCGGACGCCCGAGGGTCCCCCAAGGCTAGAGAGTATCGAGCGGCCTTGGCCGCGACGGAACGCCCGGCGGCCGGTTAGCAAGCGTAAACGCGGCGATAGCCAAGCCCAGCGATTGGCTGATGGTGATGCTATACTGAGGCAGACCTAGTGCCCTTGTGCCGCTCTTTGCGGCATCAGGGCAGGCGAGCGGCAGCGCGGCCCTGGCTTTTGCGACTGCCGTCAGCTTGATTCGGTGACCCTGAACCTCCACAAACAACGCGCGTCTGGGACCAATTCTTTTCGTGTGGCGGAACGGTGGGCCGGGTTTCCGAATCTAAAGTTTGAGCGTACAAGCGCGATCGAAAGACAGTTCGCGGCGAGTGGGGCCGAGCTGATGCGAGCAGGCCACGATTGTGGCAGCGCTGGTTGTATTTCAGTCGGCAGGCTGTACCTTCGGTAGGCAGGCCATGCCTACGGCATGGGGAGCGCAAGGGGAGTGGCAAGATGGGCGTGGAATTACGAGCGATCATGAATTGGGCGGGACGGCGCAAGGTGCTCGTCTCGGTTCTCATTGCGATCACACTCGGCGTCGGGATCGTCATCGGGACGTTGATTTCAGGACACGCCCTCGCGACTCGCGAGCAAGCATTCGCACCCACGGGAGCGGCACTGCTCGCCATTCCCGATCCGGTGAGTTTGTCGGGGGGCTTTGCGAACATTTCAAAAAGGCTCGAGCCTGTCGTTGTAAACATTTCAACGACGCAGGTGCTCGAACGACCGAAGAGCAAGCGGCATTCGGAAAGCGATCCGTTTGGCGACTTCTTCAACCGGTTCTTCAACTCTCCGGAGGATGGAGATAACGCGGAACGCAGTCTCGGTTCGGGACTGGTCGTTGACAGGCGCGGATTCATCTTGACCAACGATCACGTGATCGATGGGGCGACGAAGATACAGGTGCAGCTCCACAACGATCCGACGCTTTACACCGCGAGAGTGGTCGGTGCGGACAAGGATACGGATCTGGCGGTTGTGAAGATTGATGCGGGCCGTGAATTGCCGATCGCGAAGCTTGGAAATTCCGACGGTGTACAAGTGGGCGACTGGGTGGTGGCGTTCGGCAGCCCGTTTAACCTGGACTGGACCGTGACGGCGGGAATTATCAGCGCGAAGGACCGCGAGGGGCTGGGTGGACCGGAGCATCAGTTCCAGCACTTCCTTCAAACTGATGCGGCGATCAATCCGGGCAATTCAGGCGGTCCGCTGGTGAATATGGCCGGGGAAGTGATCGGAATCGACACGGCCATTTACACGGGCAGCCGCGGATTTGAAGGCGTCGGCTTCGCACTTCCTTCGAATACGGCGATAACTGTTTACAACCAGCTCGTCAGTCGAGGCAAGGTCATACGCGGTTCGATCGGCGTCACGTTCCAGGAGCAGAACAGCGACAATCCGATCCTGATGAAGGAACTCGGCGCGCCTTACGGAATTGTTGTAATGGACGTGGCGCCGGGCAGCCCCGCTGACAGAGCGGGATTAAAACCTGGAGACGTCATCACGCAGGTGGATGGACACGCCATTCACGACGGCTCGGATCTGGTGAACCCGGTAGCGCAAACCTCCATCGGGCAGTCCGTGAGGATCAGTTACGTTCGCGACAAGCAGGCGAAGGAAGCAAGCGTCACGGTGGCGGATCGTTCGAAGCTGTTCCCTCAGCTTTCGGAAAACACAGGCGATCAGCAGCCGGAGGGCGATCCGGATGCCGGCCAGTTCGGAATTCACGCCGCGCAGCTCACGCCGGATGTCGCCACGAAGCTCGGGCTCGCGAAGGCGAGCGGGGCGATTTCCAACGGTGTGATCGTGACGGACGTCGAGCCGGCGAGCTTTGGTGAAGACCTTAGACTCACGCGCGGCGACGTTATTACGGAAATCAATCGTCAACCGATCAGAACCATCGCGGATTACCGGCGCGAGATCGCCAAGCTCAAGCCCGGGCAGGACGTATTGGTCAAAGTGGCGCGACTAGGCCAGAGCAACCGCATGCTGACCACGTACCTCGCGGGCGAAGTGCCTTCGCCAACGGTCCGATAGTTCGCAGTAGGCCGGTGGGGTGGGTGCACTCGCGCAGAAAGACCTTCCTCAAATGCGGCGCGGTAGCAGGGATGCCAACCGTAATACGATTCTATTTTTGACCCGCGAACTGCTGGGCGCGCCTTATTTGCGGTGGTGACCGGCTCGGCGTTTCTTATCGTAATCGGCGAGCGCCGCCTCGATAATCGGGTAAGCCTTCTCGGCCGGTTCGATGTCGTCTACTTCCACTTTCTTGCCCTCTAACTGCTTGTAGTCCTGGAAGAACCGCCGGACCATCGCGACTTTGTGGGGCGGCAGATCTCGCGCCTCGCAATAGCTGTTGTACTCGGGATCGGCGGTAGCGACCGCGATAATCTTGTGATCCTTCACACCGGCGTCAAGCATTGTCATCAGGCCTATGGTGCGCGCATCGATCACCGTTAGAGGCACGACGGGTTCCTGGCACAGCACGAGAACGTCCAGCGGATCGCCGTCCTCGGCAAGCGACTGCGGGACGAACCCATAGTTCGCGGGATAGTACACCGCGGAGTAAAGCACGCGATCCATGCGGATCAAGCCCGTCACTTTGTCCAATTCGTATTTCACGCTCGATCCGAGCGGGATTTCGATTACCGCGTGGAATTCTTTCGGAATGCGCTCGCCAGGACTCACGTCATGCCAGGCGTTGCTCATTGGTCCTCTGCCCGATTTGGATTGAAGTCGCCCGCAAATTCCCCCAACCATTGTAGCGTGCAACAGTGTGCTTGGGCGCGGAGATCCCTCAGGCGTGCCTGGTGTCACTGGCAATTAATTCGCCGCGTTAGTGAATTCCTATTGCCAAAAAAAGCCCCGGACCAGCGCGGGGGGACGCTGGCCCAGGGTGTGGGGGTTAGAGGGAAGAACTTAGTAGTTCCAGCGGCGCAGGAGCAACATCGCGCGGAGCATGAACTGCATTCCGACGGTTAACATCATGAGTCGCAGCGTCATGGCCTTCTCGCGGATAGACTCAAACGAGTTCATCGCGCAAGCACTGGATTCCGGCTGGCCGTTTTGCGTTGTCATGCTCCTGGCCTCTGCTATTCCTTGTCGCGTTCGCGTCTTTGTTCGGCGCGCGCTAGTTCAGTACGTAAACCGGTGTATCGTGCTCCACTCCCAAGATCATGGATTTGAAGATGTCGACGTCCCAGCTTTCGTCAATGCGTAACTTCACCGCGTCCTTTGTTTCAGCCATTAGCCGCCCGCGGAGCGGGACTCGGATGCTTCCTGCCAGCACGCGCAAAACTACCGGCTGCCCCACCCAGATCGCGTAAGCACCTTCCATCCGGTTCACCCTGTTGGCGGCCCACCTTCTTCGGCCAGCCGCTCGATAAATCGTCGCTTGTAGCTGCAACGCCCTCGATTTGAAGCACTTACGATGCCCTTGTGACACGTACACTGTCTGTAGATTTCAATGTGTTTGAACACTTGCATCTTCGGACGGACGGTCGTGCTGACCAATAGTACAGGGGACTATTTCTGTTAGCCGGGAAGTACTACGAGGCATTTATCGGTATCGAAGGTGGCGCGGTGGAGAATCTGAGCGACGGGTTCGCCGAGTTCGGCAGGTTAGACGCGCCGGGCTGGTCCCGCGACGTGGACAAGCCTAAACATGCTGCTACAAGAGATTGACGTGGACGTGACTTGTGACGCGACGCCCCTACAGAAGAATTCGTGTGAACTATGCCAGATGAGACTAGCGGTCGCCGCCGACTCCCGCAGCTTCGCGTTGAGCCAGAATCTTTCGCACGTTTTGATAGAGAGCGCGCGCTTCGGGAACCATCGTCTCGGCCTTATCCAACTGCGGATCGTTCTCAAGTTCAACCTTGTAGCCTGAGTTCAAGCCGAAGACGGAAGTAAAGACCTCGCGCTTGATCTCCCATTTTAGCCAAGGCAGGTTGTTGTGGATGTCCGACGACGTGTAATCGATGTGTTCCTTATCGAGGAACTTTGTAAATTGGTTCATCACGCTGTCGTCGACAGTGAAATCTTTAGTCACGTTCGGCCGCGTGCCCAGATAAAACTCCGCGAAATCACCGACGCTTTGTGGGAATGGATAAAAAATGCCGCGGGCCACGAGAAGCTGCTCAAAATTGTCCATCTTTGGCGCCCCGACTTTGACATCCGGCGTAATCCCGCCGCCGCCGAAGACTTGCCGGCCGCTGTCAGTCAATTTGACTTCGGGTTGTTTGGGCGGTTGCGGATTGTAGTGATAATCCCAAAGCGTCGCGTTCTTGTAGTCGCGCTGGATCAGCCGGCCGCTGGGCGTGTAATAGCGAGCCGTCGTCAGCAGCAGCGCCGTGTCGTTGCTGAGCGGGAATTGCGTCTGGACGAGGCCCTTGCCGAACGTTGTTTCGCCGACAATCAGACCGCGATCATGATCCTGGATCGCGCCGGAAACGATTTCCGAAGCGGAGGCCGTGTTGTTGTTTACCAGAACGATCAGCGGCACATCCATGCCTTGATTGCCTTCGGTCGCATAATACGGGTGAGGCGGCGACGACCGGCCATGGTGCGAAACGATCAGTTCGCCCTTATCAAGAAACATGTTGCCCATGCCGATGGCTTGGCTGAGCAGTCCGCCGCCGTTATCGCGGAGGTCGAGAATCAGGCCGTTCAGTTTCGGATAATCTAGAGCTCTCAACGCCGCAGCGAGATCCGAATCGGTGGTCTCGTTGAAGGTTGTAACGTGAACGTAGCCGAGGCCCGGCTTCAGCATGGCGTAGTACTCGACGGCGGGGCGGGGAATCTCAGCGCGGGTAACGGTGACTTCGATCGGCTTCGGGTAGCCCTCTCGCCCGAGCGTGATATGCACCACTGTTCCCTTCGGGCCTTTCAGCATTCCTGCGATTTGCGTGCTGGTAAGCCCGGCGCAGCTCTTGCCGTCGACCTTGAGAATGACGTCGAGCGGGCGAATGCCCGCGTTGAATGCAGGCGTGCCAACGAAAGGCGCCACCACGATCGTTTGGTTCTGTCGTTCCGCGATCGTCATGCCTACGCCGTAGTAGCGGCCTTCCTGCTCCTCTCTGAATTGCGCCCACTGTTGCGGATCGAAAAAGTTGGAATGCGGATCGAGAACGTGCAGCATGCCCGGAATAGCGCCATCGTAGATCGCTTTTTCAACATCAACTTTGTCCGCGTAGTTCTGCTGGACCACGGCGAGCACGTTTGTGAAGTCCTTTACGGAATCCTGAAGATCGCCCGAACCATCGGTCGTCGCACGCACCGTCGGGCCATAGAGACCGCCCAGCAGCGCCGAGGCACCCAACACCACCCCCAGCAAAACAACTCCCCGCGATCCGTGCCGAAATTTCATACGACCCCTTTTCGCCTTCCGATTCCGCTCACGCAGCGAATAACCTGCGGAACGCGCCGCTCAACTTGAACGATCGAGTATAGCACAGGCTTTTCGAGCACTTTGCCTGCGTTGGGCGGGTTTGACACGCCTCAAACCCTCTTCTATGATGCAAAAACGGGACTGGAGGAACGCGCAAATCTGGAGTTTGTCCCCACACGGCGCACAACGTCGGCTGCCGCGCGATGAGACAGACTTGGGCTTCTTGAATCCAGCTTGAATCCAGCCAACAGTACGGGCAGGCCCACCAAGAGTGCCGGCGGGTACGTCCGCCAAAGCGACGAGCGATGCTAAGCGTCCCGCACCTGATCATCATTTTCCTGGTGGCCCTGGTTGTCTTCGGGCCCGAAAAACTGCCCGAGCTCGCTCGAAATTTCGGGAAAGTGATGGCTGAATTTCGCCGCGCCACCGGCGACCTGAGGTCGACCTTTGAGGAGCACATGCGTGACCTCGAGCGCGAAGCCGGTGAGCACCGCATCGGAACCGGTCAGGCGCAGGCCTCGCCGCCTTTCGTCGCCACCGGAGGATCAAGCGCCAGCCCCCCGGATCACGTTATTGCGAGCACGCCTTTAAGTGCGCGCATGCGGTCGGATGTGGCAGCAACCGCCACCGACGAGGCGAATCCGATATCGACCGCGAGTGACAATTCTGGCGACTCGGTACCCTCGATTGGCGAAGCGAGCAGGAAACGGCTCGCAGGCGCCGTAACCGAATCGGTCCCTGATCCGGCTGTTTCCTTGCCATCAGCTAGCATCCGTCGCGCTGAACAGCCCGCTGAAAACGACCCCAAGTCTGAGATTGTGAC
The DNA here is from genome assembly GCA_050747085.1 of Candidatus Acidiferrales bacterium. Lineage (GTDB taxonomy): Bacteria > Acidobacteriota > Terriglobia > Acidiferrales > UBA7541 > Palsa-295. The sequence goes on along the minus strand of JBOGNK010000016.1, from coordinate 20,127 downwards.
CGATGGCCACCGTTCCTCCTGAAACCGCCCTCCCGTCAACGCCGACCGAACAGGAAGACGCCGGCGGGCGGATGTCGTTTTTCGAGCACCTGATCGAACTGCGCAAACGAATCGTCAGCTCTCTGATTGCGGTCGGAATCGGAATGGTTGTGGGTCTCTCGGTTTCGAAACCCGGCCTGGCCTACATCACTCGACCGATGATCGATGCGCTGAAGAGAAACCACCTCGATCCGTACCTCTATTTCACGCATCCCGCGGGGTACGTGATGTTGTACATCAACTTCGGTCTTTATCTGGGAATCGCGCTGGCGATGCCGTGGGTGCTTTACCAGATTTGGCTGTTCGTCGCGCCAGGTCTTTACAAGCACGAACGGAAGGCAGTAGCGAGTTTCATCGGCTCGGCGATGGTTCTTTTTCTGTGCGGAGTGGCCTTCGGCTATTTTGTGATGCTCCCGCAGGTGCTGACCTTCGTCGTGGAGTTCAGCAACACCGGGGCGATCAAGCCTTGGATCGACGTCAACGAGTATTTCAGCCTGATCCTGATCGTGCTGCTCGGGCTGGGAATAGTTTTCGAACTTCCCGTCGTGATTTTCATCCTCTCGCTTTTCGGTATCGTTACGCCGAAGTTTCTGCTGAAGAATTTCCGGTACGCGATGCTAATCATCACGGTGATTGCCGCCGTGGTTACGCCCACGCCCGATGCGACCACCATGCTGATCTTCATGGCGCCAATGGTTCTGCTGTACTTTATCGGCGTCCTCGTGTCATACATGGTGCTGCGTAAAAAAAGGGCGCGAGCCCTTGCGGGAGCAGCTCCTTGAAAGTGAATGCGCGCTGGCAAGCCTGCTGGATTGCTGTTGCGATTGTGGCCGGAATGGCGGTTGTGGCGTGCGCGCATGAAAGCGCGAGCGGAGTCGCGGCGGCAGAAGCAGCGCCGAACGCTGCTGGGGCTGCTTCGACGACAGGCGCACTACCGGTGATCCCTCAAAACGAGAAGGCACCGCCGGCAACGCAAACCAGCGGGTTCGATGGACAGAAGGCCTACGACTACACAGCCAAACAAGTGAGTTTCGGGCCGCGCCCGCCCGCGTCGGATGCAATCCGTCAAACTCAGGACTACTTGGTCAGCCAGCTTAAGGGCTTCGGTTGCCAAGTGGATACGGATGATTTTCACGCGCCCACGCCCATCGGCAATCTAGCGATGAAAAACATCGTTGCAAAGATCCCAGGCAGCGGGCAGGGCATTATCTTGCTGATGACGCACTACGACACGCTGCGCTTGCCAGGATTTGTTGGAGCAGACGACGCAGGATCATCGACGGGGGTGATGCTAGAGATTGCCCGGCTGCTGTGCGGCGCCAAAACAAAACAGCCGAATTCGGTATGGATCGCGTTTGTCGACGGCGAAGAAGACCAGGCGGATTTCACGAGCGTGCAGCAGGCGCAAAACACGTGGGACACGAACGATACGTTGTTTGGAAGCCGCGAGCTTGCCGCGCGGATGGATCTATCCGACGATCTGAAGCGTACTCGCGCTGTGATCCTCGCGGACATGGTTGGACAGAAGGATTTGCAAATTCCGCCGGAGGCGAGCTCCACGAAGTGGCTGGTCAGCCTGGTTTGGGGCACCGCGCGGCGTCTGGGTTACGGCAGTGTGTTTGTTCCGCAAGAGGTGGGAGAGATCACGGACGATCACGATCCATTTCTTCAACACCATGTTCCCTCCGTTGACATAATCGAACTTGGTGGGTACATGCCCGGCAGCTCCATGCCTTATTGGCATACGCCGCAAGACACGATGGACAAGCTGAGCCCGAAGAGCCTCGCCATCAGCGGCCACGTGATCATCGAGAGCGTTTCCGAGCTGCAGAAGAAGTTTCACTAGACATCGGCACAAGATTTTCACGCTGGCTCACCGGGTTGCGCCTATCGTCCCAATTTGCGCTCGTGATCGCGATCCGCAGAGAACTCCAGCGACGCGCTTCCCTTTAACCGCATCCAATCCGCTGCAATTACGAACCTGTCCCTGATGGAGAGAACACGACATGCCGAAGATGAAAGTTGCTCTAGTGCCGCATGCAGGCGGCGAATTCGAAATTGTCGACCGTGAAATTTCGCAGCCGGGAAGCGGAGAAGTACGAATCCGCGTGGAGGCCTGCGGAATCTGTCATAGCGACTCGCTAACGAAAGAGGGTCAGTGGCCCGGCATTACGTATCCGCGTGCGCCGGGACACGAGATTGCCGGCGTTATTGACGAACTGGGTGGAGGCGTTGCTAATTGGAAAAAGGGCGAGCGCGTCGGTGTTGGCTGGCACGGTTCGCACGACGGAACTTGCATTGCGTGCAGACGCGGCGATTTCGTTAATTGCCCCAGCGCGATGATCCCGGGCATCAGCTTCGATGGCGGATATCAGCAATACATGATTGCTCGCGTCGAAGGACTGGCGCGGATACCGGATGCACTCGATCCCGCGGAAGCGGCGCCGCTGTTGTGCGCGGGCGTTACCACGTTCAACGCGCTGCGCCATAGCGGGGCGGGGCCCGGCGACCTCGTTGCCGTGCAGGGAGTGGGCGGTCTCGGACATTTGGGGATACAGTTCGCGCAAAAATTCGGCTATCGCGTGGCGGCCATCGGGCGAGGGCCACAAAACTCCGCGCTTGCAAAGAAGCTGGGCGCAACCATTTACATCGACAGCGCCGCGACCAACGCGGCGGAGCAACTGCAAAAGCTTGGGGGCGCCCGCATAATTCTGGCTACGGCGCCTAACTCGAAGTCGATGTCCGCGCTGATAGACGGCTTGGGAGCAAATGGAAAGCTGCTTGTCGTGGGCGCTTCGCAAGACCCGATTGAGGTGACACCCATTCAGTTGATTATGGGTGCCCGGTCGGTTCAGGGGTGGGCTTCCGGAGTCGCTACGGATTCGGAGGATACGATGCAGTTTGCTGCCCTTACCGGCGTCCGGCCGATGATCGAAAAATATCCGCTCGAGAAGGTTGCGGAAGCCTATGCGCGAATGATGAGCGGCAAAGCAGAATTTCGGGTAGTCCTTACGATGTGAGCCGCGAGCCGCCCGGCGCGCAACAAATGTCGTGATACATTCGTTGCCTAATTTATGGCAACCATTCGCATTCGAAGCAGCGCGGGGCCATACGACGTTCACTGTGCGCGAGGAGGACTCGCGAAGCTGCCCCGGCTGATTGCGCATCTTGGCGGATCGACAGGCACGTATCTTCTCTCCTCCCCGCGAGTGTGGAAATTCTGGGGCCGCGAAGTCGCGCAAAGGCTCGGCGTCCGCACCAATCGCGTCATCCTGTTCGACGACAGCGAATCGCGCAAACGCCTTGCAACAATCGAAGCAATCACCCGCAAACTGACGCGCGCGGGAGCCGATCGGCATTCCATTTTGGTTGCGGTCGGTGGAGGCGTTGTCGGCGACGTTGCCGGCTTCGCCGCGGCGACGTATCTGCGCGGCGTGCGCATCGTTCATGTGCCGACGACGCTGGTCGCGCAAGTCGATAGTGCGATTGGCGGCAAGACTGGCGTCGATCTGCCGGAAGGGAAGAACCTGGTCGGCGCGTTTCATCCGCCGAAGCTGGTGGTCGTCGATCCTGAGTTACTGCGAACGCTCCCGCAGCGCGAATATCGGTCCGGACTATACGAGGTGGTGAAGTACGGAATCATCGCCGATAAGAAATTGTTCGCCTTTCTTGAGAAGCATATGGATGGGCTGCTTGGTCGCGATGCGGCTTCGCTCGAATGGGTAATTCCGCGCTGCATTGCGATCAAGGCGCGCGTGGTGAATGCGGACGAGCGCGAGTCCGGCCTGCGCAAAATCCTGAACTATGGGCACACGCTGGGCCACGCCCTCGAGACCGCGACGCATTACAAACGCTTTCTGCACGGCGAAGCAATCGGCTGGGGCATGATCGCCGCCACGCTGCTGAGTGTGCAAATCGATCGCCTGCCACTGATCGATTGCTTCCGAATTCTGCGCTTGGTCTCTAAAATCGGACCCGTGCCCGCTCTTCCGGCAATCCGTGAGAATCAGTTGCGTCTGCTGCTTGCGGGCGATAAGAAATCGCGCGGAGGACAAATACGCTGGGTGCTGACGAATCGTATAGGGCGTACGCGGTGGGACACTAATATTCCCGACGCGACAGTACAGAGGACGGTTCGTGTGTTGCCCGGTGTCATGAAGGAATCGACCAAAGGCAAAGAGGGATCGCTTTTGGTCCGGCGTATTTCGGATTTGCTGCTTCGAACAAGTCCCGCTGGTGCGCGAGGACCCCGGCGATGACCCTGGCGCAGAATGCCAGAGAAAAAGCGGCCGGCACCCGTCCTGAAGGCGCGCGCGACGAGCGCGAGGCGGCTGCGCGCGTCCAGAGAATGTTCGCGCAGATTACGCCGCGCTACGACTTTCTGAATCATCTACTCTCATTCAATCTCGACCGCGTCTGGAGGCGTCGCACCGCGAATCGGTTCGCTCATATTTTGCAAAATCCAGATGCTCGAGTGCTCGATCTCTGTTGCGGCACGGGCGACCTCGCATTCGCATTGGCGCGCAAGCGCGGGGGCCACGGTGCGGTAATTTCCGGAGCGGATTTCGTCGAGCCGATGCTGACGCGGGCGCGCGAAAAAGCTCGTACCTTCGATCAGGGCGTCACATTTTCCGCGGCGGATGCTTTACAGCTTCCGTTCCTTGACGGCTCATTCGATCTGGTCACCTCGGCGTTCGGGTTTCGTAATCTTGCGAATTATGGAAGCGGAATGCGGGAGATCGCTCGCGTGTTGAAGCCGGGCGGAGAAGCCGGCATCCTGGAATTTTCCGAGCCGGGTGCAGGGCCGCTTGCCGGACTATTTCGATTCTACTTCCGACAGATTCTTCCCTGCCTTGGGGGCGCAATCTCCGGCAGCGGCGAAGCCTATTCCTATCTTCCGGCGTCGGTCGGCAAATTCCCCTCGCCGACAGCACTGGCTTCCCTGATGGAGCGCTGCGGATTCACAGCAGTGCAATTTGAAGCGTGGAATTTCGGCAGCGTTCTGCTCCATCGCGCGCGCCGCGCGTAGCTCTTGCCGCGATTTGTTCTGAGCTCTGCGCCTCAGCGGTGGCCTTTCTTTACCAAGCGTGGAACGCGAGACAACCGCAGAGAGAAATCTAATTTTCCAGGCCAAGCGCGCGGATCTTATTGAGGAGAGTCTTGTACGAGACGCCGAGCTTTTCTGCCGCGCGTGTCTTATTCCATTTCGATTCGCGCAGCGCGTTCGAAATCTTGAAACGTTCGACATGCGCGACCGCTCGCTGCGAAACGTCCTCGAGCGGCCCGTCCCAAAGAAACTGCTCGTCAAGCATCCCAATCGGTAGTTCGGTTATGGAAGGTTTTGGCGTAGGCAGCTGAAGCGACGCAGCATCGATTTCGGGCCCATTCGCCAGAATGGCGGCGCGCTCGATAGTGTTCTGTAGTTCGCGGACGTTCCCTGGCCACGAATATGTCAACAGTCTCGCGCGCGCGTCTTCGGAAAGCGATAGCGATGGCTTTCGGAATTCCCGCCTGAAGCGCTCGAGGAAGTGCTCTGCCAGGAGCAACACGTCGTCACCGCGATCACGCAGCGGCGGAATCGTAAGGGGAACAGCCGAAATTCGGAAGTAAAGGTCTTCCCGAAAGGTCTTCGACTCGATCGCCGCACGCAAATCCTTGTTGGTCGCCGTCAGGATGCGTACGTTTACTTCGATTTGCTGCGTACCGCCCACGCGTTCGAACTTCTTTTCTTCGAGCACGCGCAACAGCTTCCCCTGGATCGTGAGCGGCAGTTCGCCAATCTCGTCCAGAAAAAGCGTGCCGCGATGAGCGATCTCGATCTTCCCCACTTTCCGAGCGCCCGCCCCCGTGTACGCGCCGCGCTCGTGTCCGAACAGTTCGTTCTCGACCAGCCCTTCGGGAATCGCCGCGCAGTTGAGCGCCACGAACGGCGCTGCTGCCCGAGCGCTCAAGTGATGAATCGCGCGCGCGAAGAGCTCTTTCCCGGTTCCGCTTTCGCCGAGCAGCAACACCGTTGAATCTGTCGCCGCGACGCGCTGCGCCATCGCGCTGGCGTCTTTCATCGTCGCGTGTTCGCCGACGAGCCGTGGAAAGCCGTAACGGGTCGCGTATTCCTCGCGCAGCAGCAGGTTCTCGCGCAGAAGCTCCTGCTGTTTTGCAGCGCGTTCGAGCAGAAGTCGCAGATGATCCAGGTCTACCGGTTTCTGGATGAAGTCGAACGCACCCTCCTTCATGGCGCGAACGGCTTCTTCGACGGAACCGTATGCCGTAACGAGAATAACGGGGAGGTTTGGCTCGACTCGGCGCGCCTCGTTCAACACATCGAGGCCTGAACTACCGGGAAGTTTCAGATCGGTGAGAACCACTTGATATCGACGGCTGCGAACCTTGTCAATCGCCGAATTTCCATCCGGGGCTTCGTCGACGGTGTATCCCGCGCGTTCGAGCGCCTTGCGCAACATTGCGCGTAGCTCGGCCTTATCCTCGACGAGAAGAACCGGTTCCATTGGCTACTGCGAATTGGCCCAGCCGGGATCGCCGCCCGCCTTGCGCAAATCGTCCTCTGCATCCGAAATCGCCTGCTGGTCCTCAGTCACTTGCTTCTTCTTCGCTTCGATGGCAGCGGTTTTCTTCTCGATGTCCTCGCGGCTCAACTGTTGCTCCATCGCCTTGTTGGGATCGCCGTAGTACTGCACGTTCAGCACGCCGAGTTCGCGTTGCATGATGTCGAGTTCCGCCTGGTCCTGTTCGAGCTTGTGACGAAGCTTCGAGAAACGGGCGCGCCAGGTTGCTTCATCGTTCGTGGCCGCAGTTTTCCCAGATCCTTTTGCCTGACCATTCGAGGCGCTTTGGGAATCGGCTGACGTTTGGCTCGCCGAACCAACTTCCGACACGCCACCGGCGGTCGGAATGTTGTCGTTAGTGAACACCCTCGCCTTGGGAGCATTCTTCTCGGCTGTACGGGCTTTTTTCGCGGCTTCGGCCAACGAATCAGCGGGCGCCGCGGGCGTCTGCTGGTCCGCCACATTCGCGGCTTTGGCTTGGGCAGTCGCCGTTTGCTGGTCGGTCTGCGACGGCTTCTGCTGAGGCAACGCTACGGCCGAAACGCACAGAAATGCCGCTACCGCGGCAGGGATAGCGATACTTGGACGCATAAGTCCTCCGTGAAGAACCCCGGATTCTCTAGTCTAGATGCGGGCGGCTGCAGAGGGGAATAGCGATGGCGAGACCTCCTGCCGCAAAGGTAACCACAGCAGGAACTCGGCCCCGCCGCCAGCCCGGTTGCGGGCTTCGATGCTTCCGCCGTGTTGCAGGGTGACTTTTTGCACCACCGCGAGGCCCAATCCTGTGCCCTCGGATTTTGTGGTGTAGAAGGGAAGGAAGATTTTAGGCAGATCCTGCTGCGGGATTCCGGGCCCGTTGTCGGCGATGCAGATGCGCTGCCACTTGCGTCCGCCCAGGTCCTCGACGCTTCCGGAAATGATGATTCTCGGTGCCGCGTCGGCCCCTCGCGCCGCCTCGATGCCGTTCCGGGCCAAATTCAGCAGCGCCTGCTGCAGCAGCGCTTCGTCTCCCGGCACCTCTTCGAACCTGCCCTCGCAGCTCACCTCGCATTGTGGAAACGCATCGCTGAGATCAGACGCGACACGCTCGACCAACGGCGTCATTGGGACAGCCTCGTAAGAAATCTCGAGCGGCTTGGCAAACCGCAGGAACTCGGTTACCACGTGGGCCAGCGAGCGCGTTTGATCTACGATCCGTTCCGCGGATTCATGAATTTCGCCGGTGGGCGTTTCGCTGCGAATCATTTGCGCGTAGCCGGAAATAGTCGCTAGCGCGTTCTTGAATTCATGCGCGATGCCGGCGGACATCTCTCCCAGTGCAGCCAGATTTTCCTTCCAGCGCATCTGTTTTTGCAGCGCGGCGAGTTCGGTCAAATCGCTCATCAGGCAGAGAGCGCCCGTGACCTTAGCTTCCGAAGCCGCCAAATTCTGATCCGAAGACGCCCCTGGACTCGTGCGCAGCAGGCCGCGCGTCGCTTGATAGATCGGCGAGATCGTCACGCCCAACCGCCGCACCTCGCCGTCGCGGGTGGTGTGCTCCACTTCTTCGCGCTGGAAAGTCTGTCCGTCGCGCAGGCACGCGGTGATCATCCACGCAAGCTGCGACTCCGCGCCGAGAATTTCCTTGTACGACCGGTAACGAAGCAACTGCGATCCAAGCGCTCCGGCGGCGGCAGGATTGCCGGCGCTGATCGTCCCGGTGGTGCTGACAATCAGCAGCCCGGTCGGCATATTGCGCGTCAGTTCTTCGGTCAGCCTCTCGGATTCCTGTGCCCGTTCATTGGCCAGCAGGTGCAGACGCGCCAATTCCTTTTCCTGCGCCCGCAGCTTTTCGATCACGCCCTGCATCGACGCGGTCATCAGCGCCGAAGGATTTCCCACGTCCGGTGTGTCGCGCGTCCAATCTTCTGGACGAGCCGCCGGTTTTCCGCCCATCAACTTGCGAACAATAAAGAACGCCGCGGCGGCGGCAAACACGAAGAGCAGCAAAAATGCGCCGATGTATGCGAGTTGCGCCGGTGAAAGCGTGATCCGTGGTCCGATGGAAGACGCATTCATTGCGTTTATTGGACACCTTCTGCCATATCAGTGCGCCAAGAGAAGCGACGTGTACCAGCTCACCAGCGGAGTTCCGAAGAAAACGACCAGAAGAGCCGCAGCGCCGAGAAAACTTCCGAAGGGCAATTCGTAGTCCGATCCTTTGCGTTTGGCAAGGATGAATGCCACCCCCAGCAAGCTGCCGAGCACCGAGCCAACCAGGATCGTCAGCAGGGTGCGCTTCACACCGAGGAACGCTCCGGCCATCAGCATCATTTTCACATCGCCCAGGCCCATGCCTTCGCGTCCGCGCATGCGAAAATACGCTTCGCCAACAATCCACAGCAGGGAACTTCCAAGCGCTGCACCGAGCAGCGCATCGATCAGCGACACTGCCGGAGTTGGCGGCGGATATGCGAAGAACTTGCTTGTGAGCCATAGAGCTGAGCCGTCCGCGGGAGGAACGAAAAGGCTGACGACAAGTCCGATCGCGAGGCCGGTGTAATTCACCACGTCCGGAAGAATCCGCTCGCGCAAATCCGTAAAAACCAGAACGATCATGATGGCCGAGAATGCCGCCCATTTCAGAGCCAGCGGCGTCACGCCGAACGCCAGCCATGACCCGAGAAAAAGCGCGCCGGTAATCAGTTCGACTGCCGGATACATCCACGAAATCGGCGTCTTGCAAGCGCGACATTTCCCGCGCAGCGCCGCGTAGCTCAGCACTGGAATGTTGTCGTATGGACGAATTGCCGCGCCGCATTTCGGACACGCAGAGGCCGGCAGCACGATCGATTTGCCTTCGGGGATGCGCAGGATGCAGACGTTCAGGAAGCTCCCGATCGCCAGTCCGAATACAAACACAAAAATGCCCGTCAGAAGAGAGATCACCTATTGAATGTGCCACATCCGTTTTGCCCTCTCAAGCCGCGTACCAGCAACCGTGCCCGACTGCTAACCGGAATTCGCGCGCGAGTAGTAGAATCTCCTGCAACTTGTCACGCCGCGCCTGCCACAACGTGGTGTGCGACTGCGAGCTACCGCTTGTGACTCCAGTATCTTGCCGGTGTATACTCTCGCGGGGCGAAAAGGATGGTTTTCTGCCGCGACCATGGCTTCGCGAACAGGGGAACTCCTTCGCGCTAATCGCTGCGTCCAGAACTTGCCATTGCCGCGGTCGCTACCGCTGCATCGGAACTACGGCCCACTCGCAGTCAGGATTCCAAATCACCAGCAATGAAAGTGGAGGCGTAAACGCATGAGGCGAGTTCGTCGTGCTATGTTCGCGCTGGCTGTGGTAGTTGCGTGCGTCGCGGTGCTTGGCAGTAGCGGGGATCAAATGCGTGAAGGACGTCTGATGCGATTCCCGGACGTCCACAACGACAAGGTCGTCTTCAGCTATGCGGGCGATCTCTGGCTCGTACCAACCAGCGGCGGCATTGCGCGGCGCATTACGAGCAATCCAGGTCTTGAGCTTTTTCCGAAATTCTCGCCTGACGGCTCGCAGATTGCCTTCACCGGCGAATACGACGGCAAACCAAATGTCTACCTCATTCCTGCCGAGGGTGGCGAGCCAAAACAGTTGACCTTCGAGTCCGCCATGTCCGATATCCCCGAACGGATGGGCGTCGAGAACGAAGTGATCACATGGATGGCCGGCGGCAAAAGCATCGCGTTTCTTTCCCGCCGCGATACGTTCAACGACTGGTTCGGACGCCTCTTCGAAGTGCCGGTCTCGGGTGGCCTGCCCACGCGTCTGCCTTTCGACAATCGCGGCGGCCTGACCTCCTTCTCACCCGACGGCACGGCAATCGCCTATAACCGCATCTTCCGGAACTTCCGCACTTGGAAACGGTACACAGGCGGAATGGCGCAAAGGATTTCCCTCTACGACTTGAAGACGAACCACTACGAGGAAATCGACAGCAGCTATCAGGGCACCGACACTTTTCCGATGTGGCATGGCGATACGATTTACTTTGATTCCGATCAGGGCGCGGAGCACCGCATGAATCTCTGTGCCTACAGCGTGAAGACAAAACAGATCCGGCAGCTCACGCACTTCAAGGATTTCGACGTGAACTGGCCCAGCCTCGGTCCCGACTCGATCGTCTTCGAGAACGGTGGCTACCTGTATTTATTCGATCTCGCAACGGAGAAAGCGAAGAAGGTCACCGTTTATTTGCCTGGCGATTTCGATCAAGCGCGTCCGCATTGGAAAAAAACGGCCAACCTGATCCAGTCCGCCGACATTTCGCCGGAAGGGAAGCGCGCTGTGTTTGAAGCGCGTGGCGACGTTTACACCGTCCCGGCGGAAAAGGGCAGTATCCGCAACCTAACGCACACGCCTGGCATTCGCGAACAAGACGTCGCGTGGTCGCCCGACGGCAAATGGATCGCCTATCTTTCGGACCGCACTGGCGAGCAAGAGCTCTACCTGATGCCGCAAGACGGAATGGGCAAGGAAGAGCGCATCACCTCCGACGGGACGATGTTCCGATTGCAACCGGCCTGGTCGCCCGACAGCACGAAGCTCCTGTTTGCCGACAAGACCGCGCGCCTCTTCTACGTCGATATTCACGATAAAGCGCCCGTACTCATCGACCAGGGCCACTATGCGGATATGACCGACTACAACTGGTCGCCCGACAGCAAGTGGGTGGTCTACGCAAAGGCCGCCGTAAACGGCGAGCAAGTGGTATATCTCTACTCGCTGGCTGACAAGAAAATCACGCCCGTTACCACCGATTTTAACAATAGCCACAATCCCGTCTTCGATCCTGGCGGCAAATACCTCTACTTCTTGTCGGAACGCGATTACAACGAAGTGATCGGCGTCTACGACATCGAGTTTTCTAATCCGAAAGCCGGGCGTGTGTACGCCATAACGTTGCGCGCCGATACGCCTTCGCCATTCGCGCCGGAGAGCGACGAGGCGGTCGTGAAGCCCGCACCCGACGAAAAGATCGAGCCGAAGCCTGGTCCGGAACAAAACAAAGAACCGAAAAATGTACAGAAGAAGCCGGAAACGCAGGCCGCGGGCCAGTCTGCCAAAAAGCCGGAATCCGCCGAAAAGAAAGAGCCATTTCGCATTGATCTAGACGGAATACAGAACCGCGTCGTGGCTCTTCCGACTCCGCCAGAGAGCATGGGTGGACTCGGCGCTTCGAAAGGTTACGTGTTCTACGTCACCACGCCGATCTTCGGCCTGTCCGGTCCGCTCTCTGGTGGAGCGTTCGCGATCCATATTTTCGATATGGGCAAGCGCAAAGATTCTGTGCTGATCAGCGGCGCCAGGGGTTATGCACTTTCGTTCGACGGCAAGAAGCTCCTTTACGCCGGGCCCCCAAGCGGCCCCTCACCTGACGATCGTCCGGTGCCGACCTACGGCATCATCGACGCGACTCCTCCTCCATCGCCGCACCACGTGGGCGAAGGCGCGCTCGCGCTCGACGACATGCAGGCCGAAGTGAACCCGCACGCCGAATGGAAGCAGATGCTCGATGAGGTTTATCGTCAGGAACGCGATTATTTCTACGAAGCTTCAATGAATGGCGTCGACTGGAAAGCCGAACGCGATAAGTACGCGCAACTTCTTCCATATGTCGCCGACCGCTACGATTTGAACTACATCCTTGGAGAATTGATCGGCGAGCTCTCGAACTCGCACACTTACGTCGGAGGCGGTGACTATCCGACCTTGCATCCGGTCAATGTCGGCCTGCTCGGCGTCGACTTTGAAACAGACACAGCGAGCGGGCGTTATCGTTTCAAGAAAATGTACCCCGGCGAAAACTGGGATGCCGCATTGCGTTCGCCGCTTACCGAGCCAGGCGTCGAAGTCAAACAGGGCGATTACTTGCTCGCCGTGAATGGCCAGCAATTGCGGGCGCCGCAAAATCCGTATGCACTATTCCAGAACACCGCGGAGGAGAACGTTACGCTGACTGTGAACTCGAAGCCGTCCGAAGAAGGTTCGCACCAGGTGGTTGTTAAGCCGATTTCCAGTGAATTCGGCCTGCGCGAACTCGATTGGATCGACACGAATCGCGAAAAGGTCGACAAGCTCAGCGGCGGTAAGATTGGCTACGTCTATCTCCCCGATATGGAGGGGCCCGGGCTGAACGAATTCGTGAAGCAGTATTTCCCGCAGATTCGCAAGCAGGGGATTATCTTCGACGTTCGCTACAACGGCGGTGGATTCGTCGACGAGATTATCCTCGAACACTTACGGCGCATCCTGGCCGCGATGCAGACGGCGCGGAATTCCGAGAGCGGAACCGTTCCGACGAACGTTTTCTCCGGCTACATGGCCTGCATTACGAATCACTACGCCGCATCCGACGGCGACTTCTTCACCTACTTCTTCAAGCACTACAAGCTCGGCCCGGTGGTCGGCACGCGAACCTGGGGAGGCGTCCGCGGCATTCGCGGTGAAATTCCGTTGATGGATGGCGGCTACATCACGCGCCCGGAATTCGCGCTCTACGGTCTCAACAGCCGGTGGATCGTCGAAAACCATGGCGTCCAGCCCGACGTCGTCGTCGAAAACACGCCCGACAAAACAACCAATGGCTACGACCCGCAACTCGATCGCACGGTCGACATTCTGATGAAGGAAATCCAGGAGCATCCGAAGACGTTGCCGCATCGTCCACAGGATCTACCGCCCTATCCGCCGGGACCCGGCAATTAACTCGGCCTGAAGTGTGCTAACGCGCTGTCATGCGCTATCATTCCGCCGCAATCAGGCCGCGGAGATCACAATCCTATTGGAGGCTCACATGAACCAACTATGGGGCGTCGTCGGAAGTCTGCTTCTCGCGTTCCCATCCGTAGCCGTCGCCCAGCAAAAACCCCAAAGTAAGCCGCACAGTACAATCCGGGAGAAATCGTCAACGCCGCAGAAGGGCGGTCAAATCGGCCATGGTTACATTCCCGCGCGAGGCCCAGCGCCTGTCCGTCAAACGCCTCATCCGGCCTCGCCGAGCCACGCGGCACCGCCTAACGCTCGGCCCAATTACCGCGACCAGGGCGGCCATCCAAACGCGCCGCACGTTCACCCCCGCAACGGGCAGTGGGTTGGGCATTCCACCGGCCGCGACGATCCTCACTACAAGTTGGACCACCCATGGGAGCACGGCCATTTCCCGCGAGGCGTTGGCCGCAGCTATGTGTATCGAATTGAAGGTGGAGACCGTTCACGCTTCTGGTTCCAGGGCTTCTACTTCAGCGTCGCTCCTTACGATTATGACGATTGCGCCGACTGGAATTGGGCCGCGGACGACATCGTGATCTACGCGGATCCCGATCACGACGGTTGGTATCTGGCGTACAACGTTCGCCTCGGCGTCTACGTGCACGTGATGTATTTGGGAACGTAACGCGGTTTTAGCTGCAGCCGCGACGAATTCGCTCTTGGTCTGGGCGCGGATTGCGGATTCGTCGCGGATTTGTTCGGATTGGCCGCCGTCGTCCGCTATGTCTGTGTCGGTCGCATGGGAGAATCGCTTCCGCTGAAAGCGTCGTGAGGACGGTACGAGGGATGTAGGTTTGTTCCTCTACTTCCTTTATCTCCTTTTTCCTTTACCTCGTTTATCTATCTCAACGCGATCCACAAAAACCACACCACCGGTGCGGCCAGGATCAGACTGTCGATTCGATCCAGCGCGCCGCCATGCCCGGGGACAATCGTTCCCGAATCCTTCACCGCCGTCCCGCGCTTGTATGCCGACTCGATCAGGTCGCCCATCTGTCCCGCAATATTCGCAATCCCCGCAATGAACAGCAGCGCACCCGGAGCAATGTCGATCCAGCGCGCTGCCGCCCACCCGACGATCAGTGAACCAATCAGGTTTGCAACGGCGCCTTCCCAGGTCTTCTTCGGGCTCAACGCCGGCGCCATCGGCACTCGTCCCAGGAATTTGCCCGCGAAATATGCCAGCGTGTCGCCGGCCCAAACGAGCGCCAACGTAAACAAGGCGAGTGCGCCGCCCTCGCGCGGGATTTCGTTGATCCGCACCAGATAACTGAAAGGAAGCGCGATAAAGAGCAGCCCAGCCGAGCTGATCGAAATCGCGGGCAGCACGTCTTGCAGCGGGCGTCGCGTTGCCAGAATGATTCCCGCGCAGCCGAACAGAAAAGCAGTCAGGACGATCTCAATCGAGATCGTTACGCCATAGCCGCGCGATAGCACGTACACACCGAAGGTATGCATCTCGACAGATCCGGTTGAGTACTGCGCGTAATAGAGCGCCGCGGCGCAAATCAGCGTCCAGATACGAAATGAGCGAAGGGCGGCGCGCTCGCCCAACGCAAAAAACTCGATCATCGCGAGCAACGCCACCGCGGCGGCGCCGATGGCCACCGCCCACGCCGGCGCCCACAAAACAAGCGCCACCACCGCCGCGATCAGCACCACTCCGGTGACAATGCGCAGCCCCACTTAACGAATTCCTTGACTAGAAACCCTTGGCATCTTCCTCACCGCGTGTTTTGTTGCCGCACTGCTTTGAGGATGCAAAGAAAGCAAGGAACCAGGAAGCAAAGGACCAATGAGAAACGCCGAGTCTGCTTCGGTGGCGAAACATCGGCGAAAGTTTTGCGTTTGCCCTATACTTCCTCGCCCTCCTTTACCTCGTCTACTTCCTCTACTTCCTATTCGTTTGAAGCCGCGCGCTTCCGCGGCGTGCCAAGCCCGCCGTAGCGCCGCTCGCGCTTCTGGTAATCGAGCAGCGCCTCCAGCAACCGCGCCCGCGAAAAATCGGGCCACAACGTTTCCGTTACGTAAATCTCCGCGTACGCCACCTGCCAGAGCAGGAAATTGCTGATGCGCATTTCGCCGCTCGTCCGGATCAGCAAGTCCGGATCGGGAATTCCGGCCGTGTAGAGATGATCGGAAATCACTTGTTCGTCGGCTCGAAAATCCGGAAGTCCCATCAGGCGAGTTTCGTTCAGCAGAGCGTTGAAAGCGTCGACGATCTCCGCGCGCCCGCCATAATTCAGCGCAATCCTCAGGTTCATTCCTGTGTTCTGCGCCGTCACGTGCTTTGCGTCATCCAGGTCTTTTCGCACGGCCGCCGGCAGCTCGCCCTCGCGCCCGATCACGTGAAAGCGAATGTTGTTCTTGTGCATCATGGGAAGCTCGCGCTTCAGATATTCGCGCAGCAGGCGCATCAGGAAATCCACTTCGGTCTGCGGCCGCCGCCAGTTTTCTACGGAAAAGGCATACAGCGTCAGGTAGGGAATGCGGAGTTCCGTGCAAGCGGTAATCACGCCTCGCGCAGCGTTGATGCCCGCGCGATGACCGGCGATACGCGGCAGATGGCGCTTCTGCGCCCAGCGCCCGTTGCCGTCCATGATCGTCGCCACGTGCTGCGGCAGTCGCGCAGAATCGAGCTTCGCAAATAGCTCCTTCTCCTCGCGATTCTCCGGTTTGAACGTTCGTGCTTCTAATGCGTTAATGGATTGCTCCGTTTTCACAAGGACGAAATCGCATCCCTAGGGCGTCATTCAGTTGCCGTGTTTTCACGGGTAAGCCATCGAGCTTCCAGCGCGTTAACGAACGACTTCCAGCGTGCCAAAGCGATGGTCCTTGTAGCGCCGGCGTTTTTGTGTTTCGGCTTGTGTCCAGCGCCGCGGCATTTAGCGCGGCACGCTGCACTTAGCGCGCCCGCTCTTGAGCGTAGCCTCTAGCCTGCTGCGTCAGCTCGGCTTTATCAGTCGGCCTCGCAAAGTAGCACACGCCGTTCCGGGGGCGCAACATGCTCCGGGCCGGCCGCAACGCTAGCTGCCCCAAGCAGGTTGGTTCGCTCCGCCCCTGCGGACCTGTTCGCCAGCCAACGCATTGCACAAAAGGGCGACTGACAGAGGCTAGCGGCCCGTTGCTTGATCTGCGGTTTGGCTAAGCCAGCCAGTCAGATATTTTCTGAACGGCAAGTGGGGAGATGGTCGTGTCGATCACCTGATACTCGCTCGGCGGCGAGCACCAAGAACGGCTTGTGACCGAAGACGGTCTCGTCACGATCGTTCGGCTCCGAGCCGCCGATCAGAACGACGGCCGGAAACGATTTGTGTCCCGACGGAATCGTCATTGTCCCGGAAAGCCGGATGCTCGCTGTCTTATTCTGGAAAGCAACCGCTTTTTCGTGGTGGCGCGGCGGCTCCTTGGGGTTCTAGGGCCGCTTTGGCTCAAGCCCCGAGACGTTCTTTGCACGATCGAGGGCTAGCGGCAGGCTCGAACCGCCCTGCGTCCACGTGCCCTGAATCTCCGTTTGCGCTTGATTGACTGTGCCGTCGAATTTGCCGCCAATAGATCGCACCTCGATTGTGACGTGCGGTCCTTTCCGCGCCACCGAGGTGATGGGAATCCCCTTCGCGCCTTGGTCTGGGCTGTCCATTGTTCCGTGGAGGCCATCTTCAGTGTTGAAAATGTGGAAGACAACCCGCAGCTTGTTCGGTCCAGCCTGCAGCGCGCCAGCCCAAGCGCCGTCTATCTCTGATGGTTTGACTGGTTTCGGTTGCGGCACCGCGCGCGTGAAATTCAGCGGAAACGACTGCCCCTGGGTCCACGTGCCATTGAGCGACTGACCGCCAGACTTTAGTACACCCTCATACGATCCGTGGATCGAGGCGACATTGAATTCCAGCTTCGAGCCTTTTAACGTAACTGATGTCACCGGTATTCCGAAGGCGCCCTGATCGACGCTGTCAAGGCTGGCGTGCAGCACCCCGGCCTTGTCGCTGCTGACGTGCAACACCAAATGCAACTCGGTCGACGCAACTTTCAGCGCGCCTCGCCATTCACCGGTGACGCTTTGTGAACGCGCGGGCCAAGCGGTTGATAGAACCAGTAAAGCGAGAGCCAGCATTTTCCTCATAAGCGCTCTCCCAGGCACGGATTCGTGCTATGCAGGCTTGTAGCACAAAAGCTGCTGCGACACGACACGAGATCTGAAAATGGAAACGAACAGGAGCGTAGGCGCTGCCAACGATACAAAAACCGGGGCGGCAGCTTCAGGGCTAGACGCCGAACTGCCGCAGATGGTGATCCAGATGCTTGTACATCAACGTCGCCCACTCCTGCGCAGTTAACGGTCCAAAGAAGCTGTGTGGGTGCGTGGTGCAACCCTGCGGACCTGCAGCGGTAAACCGGTCGATCAGCGCGCATAGTCGCTGCCGTTCCGTTGCAATATCTCGGTCATCTGCAACCACAAGACTCTTGGCCGTCGGCGCGTTCCGGCCCATCGGCGTTTCGTCTTTAAGCATCTTCGATTTTGCCAACGGGCCGAAGATGCGTCCTATAAACATGCGCGAGGGGCGGATATCGCCGACGGCCCATTCCATAGCGACGGAGCAATGTGCCACGGCCTGCGCCGCCGTCATCTTGCCCCATTGCCGCTGGCTCGTCGGGCCCAGGCGTGCGATGCGGTCCTTGACCTCCTGTGCCGTCGCCGGTTCATAGAGATTTTTCATTGGGAACGTCTTTCGGTGAGCTTGAACAAACGTCATCTCCGTTTCTGTGTAGACGAGTGGCCAACAGATGTGTGCGTGTGCCCTTGTCTGTCTGCCTCCGCCTCGTCTGAACACTGGCAGCGGATATGCCCAACTTCGTGATGTAAAACGGTAACGGGTGAGTCGGTCATGTACACAGCGTCAAAGATTGCCACATTCACTACTGTCGTTTTCTTGTCTAACAAAGTGAAAGCCGTTCGTGCATGGTAAGGAGAAAGTTTGCGCCCGTGTTTGATACGCTCCCAGTCTCTCTCGTTGCAGGCGACGATGACGCGCCACTGCTTTGGGAAACCCGCTTGCTCAATTAGGCCGATCGCATGCGCGAGGCTAACGACGTGGATCCGAGTAAAGTTGAAGTCGCAGTTCATGTTCGAGACCCGAACATCTTGTGCTTGTGCGAACGAAGGAAATCCAAGAAAGAAGCAGACCGCCGCCACGGTTCGCCATGGCAGTCTCATAAGAGCTGGAGTAAGACTTTTCCGAGCATGGTTGTCAAGGGGATTGGACGGTCAGTGAACTGCTACAGTGGGTCGCACAGATCACCGTACAAGAATGAAGCACGGTCAACAGCTCGCGTCGATAATCAGCGGGTGAGCCAAGTCAAATTCTGCAAATCCAGATTGCCGCCCGAGAGGATCACGCCGACGCGCTTGCCTTCGGCGTGAATCTTCTTGTTCAGGACGGGCGCGGCGGCAACGGCTCCCGACGGCTCAACCAAAATCTTCATGCGCTCCCACAGCAGCAACATTGTCGAGACAATTTCTTCCTCGGTGACGAGCGAGATATCGTCCACGCGCTCGCGTAATATGCCGAACGTAAGCGGCGCAAGTCCCGCGCGCAATCCATCTGCCATGGTGTGGAGCTTCGATACCGGCTCGATTCTTCCCGATGTGAGCGAACGCGCCGTATCGTCCGCATTGGCCGGTTCGCCTCCGATGACGCGAATTTCCGGCCGCACGCTCTTCACCGTGATCGCCGTTCCGCTGAGCAGTCCGCCGCCGCTCACGGGTGTGATAACGATGTCCAGATCGGGAACCTGCTGTAACAGTTCGAGCGCCGCCGTGCCCTGGCCCGCGATCACTCGCACATCGTTGTAAGGATGTATCAGCGTTGCGCCGGTACGCTTCATCACTTCCGCCGCAGTTCCCTCGCGAGAGGCAATCGTCGGTTCACACTCGGTGATCTTCCCGCCGTAGGCTTCCACTGCGCGCTTTTTCACCGGCGACGAATTTGACGGCATCACCAGCCATGCGGGAATTCCGCGCCATCGAGCCGCGAGCGACAGCGCCGCCGCGTGATTACCCGACGAAGGAGCCGCGACGCCGTGTTTCGCCTCTTCCTCGCTCAGCGAAAATACCGCGTTCGTTGCGCCGCGAATCTTGAACGAGCCCGTCTTCTGCAAATTCTCGCACTTGAAGAAAATCTCGGCTCCGGCCAGGTGGTTCAGCGACGACGAAGTCAAAATGGGAGTGCGATGAATTCGGGACGCGATCCGCTGATGCGCCGCCTCGATCGTCGCCAGGTTAGGAGGCGCCAGAGTGCTGGTTTGCGTGGCCATTAGAACTGTCTCCGGTTTCTATTTATCAGCTAGCTTCGTGCGGCCCATGCGTTGACGTGAGAAGGCGTTGGGTAAAGATTCGTGCGTCTCGCCTGCCCAATCACTTCTGTGCCAGATTCAATAATGCGCGTTGCATTATGGCACACTGCTCATATTCCCGAGAGTCTATGCGCGTGACATCTGATCTCTGCCGGTAATTTGTCGCGCACTCTTCGACGCCCAAACTGCCCAAGTACTATTGACGTAAGAAATCGCGGATGCGATTCTGCGCGAACCCTTCCAGCGTCATCTTCCAGCGCATTTGCATCTGCCGTTGTGTCTGACTGCCTTTGCCGTTATATCGACAAAGCACGCGGCCATACGATCTCGCGTTGGAATCGGCGCTTACTTTTCACACGCAGCGAGGGGGAACAATGT
>JBOGNK010000015.1:0-12515 GCA_050747085.1 Candidatus Acidiferrales bacterium | reverse complement strand
TCTCCGTTTGGCGCGCGGAATCCCGTTAGAGCGTGACGACATCGAAGCGGCGACGATTGATGGCGCTGTCCTGCGTTTGCGGCCAAAACTGATGACGGTGTTCGCGGTCATCGGCAGCCTCGGTCCTATTCTCTGGGAGACGGGAATCAGTTCGGATGTGATGAAGCCAATCGCCGCGCCAATCGTCGGCGGCATGGTGACCTCTACCATCGCCGTCATGATTCTCGTCCCAATACTGTTCGCGATGCTCAAGGAACGTGCGCTTCGTAAAGGGACGCTGCATCCATCTGCTTCCGCCAGCAACGAATGAGCCGGGCAAGCTCGAATAGGCTAGAAGTCAACACGAGCGCGAACCACGAGACGGGCAAGAATTCGTCAAGGCTTCTTGAGTCAGGTCGACACTTGAGGTTTTTTAGGGCCGCATTTTCGGCGAGGCTCCGCATCTATGACTCGGGAGCAACCCTCTCAAACGCCGTGGTGGACATTTTCTCTGGTGACCGCCCGCCAATCAACGCAATAACAGGGCCGAATCTTGCGGGACGCAACCTTGAACCCGACTTTGGTTTTTCTTCCCAAAGCGCTGATCTTGTACCTACTTCCTCGAGAATCGCATTCCCAACAACGCGAACGTCCCGTTGCAAAGCAATGAACTCAAAGGACAACGAGCGTTCGAGTCCAACGGGTCTGAGACAAGAACGCTTGGTTTGGTGCCAGGCGCTCATCGCGTTTTTTCTTGAATTGCCAAAGTTGTAAGTCGCTGATTCAAAAACATTTGGTCGGGGCGAGTGGATTTGAACCACCGACCTCCTGGTCCCGAACTAATCATTTCAATCCCACAACGCTTTATCTTGGCGTCGCTTACGGGTCAGGAAGCATTATTTCCGCCTCTCTTAGCTGTACCTAACTCGTACCTAGCGGAGCCGATTTACGGTCGAGAGCGTTGCTTGTCGCGATGCGGAAAGTCAAATTCCGTTCTCGATTGAAAGGTGAAATACGATTTTGAAGCGGAAAAACCGCTCACTCGCCCGGTCCCTCACTGTCATTTGCGGCTTCTCAAAAGAGATAGGTGATAAGCTTTTTGTACAACTGTGGGTCAAGAGCGTGACGTTAAAAAGCGAAGATAAACACGTGCCTGAGTTTGCTGCTCAGCTCCTGCTGAAATCTACGACCATCACGATCAGAGACGTGTACTGCCAGGGCAGCTGCCGGCTGCAGAGTGGGGAGGAGTGCGCGGCCGCCACAGAGCTTGTGTTTCCGTATCGGGGCGTCTATGTGCGCCATCTTGGGAATGACCAGGCCGTAGCCGAGGCGAACCAGGTGCTGTTTTTCAATGCCACCGAATGCTATCGAGTGAGCCACCCGGTACCAGGTGGCGATGCCAGTCTATCGCTGGCCATCAGTGAACCGCAGCTGCGTGAATTGGCGGCGGCGACTTTTCTGCGCGAGAGCGCGACGCTTGCATTTCGGCGGCAGCGGCTACGGATTGACGCGCGGGCCCAAGCACTTGTGGCGCTGCTGCGGCACGCCCTGCGCCGGAACATTGCGGAGCCTTTGGAAGCAGAGAGCCTGGCCTTGACCCTAGTGCAGCGCACGCTAGGGTTGCGCACCACGCACACCGCAGGCGGCAGTGTGGGACGACAGCGGCTGGTGGACCGAGCCAAGCTTGTGCTGGCAAGCGACCTGGCGCGACGCTGGACGTTGGCCGAGATTGCCGCCGAAGTGCGCGGCTCCCCGGTCTATCTGACGCAGGTCTTCCAACAAGTAGAGGGCCTACCCTTGTATCGCTACCAATTGAGGCTGCGTCTTTCGCGGGCCCTCGACCTCCTTGGCGAATATAAGAATCTCACGTCATTAGGCCTGGATCTCGGATTCTCAAGTCATAGTCATTTCACTGCTGCATTTCGCCAGGTTTACGGTTGCTCACCATCCGAGTTCAAGCAGTTAGCGTTCCGTCGCTGATCCAACCTCCAGCAAATCGCTAAAGAATCCGACAGCGGCGGTCTCCGCCTGCGTGGCTTACTACTCGCACCCGTACGATCGGGTGGAGGAGAGCGACGTTATGGTTGAGAGAACTTGCGCGGCTTGCGACTGCAAGCTGGATGCAAATTTCATCAAGGTCACCCTCGGTGGCAAGACGGTTGAGGTGTGCTGCAATGAGTGCGCACAAAAGCTGAAGGAAGCGCACGTTTCCGCGACAGCGGCGAGGAGGGCTTGAGCGATGGACAGAAAGAAGATTATGGGTGCAAAGAGTCGTGACGAGCGGCGTTGGGTGGCAGGACCGGGCGCATCGCTCTTGGTTCGTGCGTTGCTCATCGAATTTTGCCTGGGCCTAGCGATGCTGTGGAGCACAACCGCGAAAACGCCCGCACTCGCGTCCACACGCCAATCCGATGTGCCGGAGAGGGAGGACAACACATCTTCAGCGGTGCGACATAGCGTTCAGACTGCGTCGGGGCGCATCAGCTATCTGGAGCAAGGGACAGGGCCGGTGGCGTTGTTCGTGCATGGCGTGTTGCTGAACGGACATCTGTGGCGTCATCAGCTGGCGGATTTGTCCAATATCCGGCGAGTTATCGCCGTGGATTTGCTGGCGCATGGTGACACCGAAATCGCGCCGGATCAGGACGTATCGGAGACGGCCAATGCCAAGATGCTCAAGGAATTTCTTGATTGCTTGAAGATCGATCAGGTGGATCTGGTGGGCAACGACACCGGCGGCGGTATAGCACAGATTTTCGCTGCCTTGCATCCAAAGCGCATCCGCAGCCTCACGCTCACCGACTGCGACACTCACGACAACTGGCCGCCCGAGGCGTTCAAGCCGTTCCTGGCGATGGCGGCTGCTGGCGGTCTACGTGGGACGCTTGAAGCGATGTTAGCGGACAAGAATGTGTACCGATCACCGCAAGCCTTGGGACCAGCGTATGAACACCCAGAACGGGTGAGTGATGAAGAGATCGAAAAATACTTGCGTCCGCTGGTTAGGAGCGAACAGCGCACGCGTGACCTGCAACGCTTCCTCGCGGCCTTCGACAATAAGCAGACGCTAGCCATCGAACCGCAGCTGAAGATGCTGAAGGCTCCGACGTTGATCGTCTGGGGAACGGATGATATCTATTTCGACGTGAAATGGTCGCACTGGCTGGCCGACAACATCCCCGGGACGCGTCGGCGCGTGGAGTTCAAGGGCGCCAGGCTTTTCTTCCCCGAGGAACGCTGGAAAGAATTCGATAAGGAATTACGCGAACACTGGCAGGCGGCACAAAAGGCAGTGAGATGACAGATCAAAGGCGTAAGGCGGAGCTATTCCGGAGGTTGCATGTCCCCGGAAAGCCTTTGGTCCTCTTCAACATCTGGGACGCAGGCAGTGCGAAAGCCATCGCTGGAGGCGGCGCCGCAGCGATCGCGACGAGCAGTTGGTCGGTCGCCTATGCAAACGGCTTCGCCGATGGCGAGCACCTTCCTCTCGGCTTGGTGATCGACAACTTACGACGGATTGTCGGCGCGACGGCGATACCGGTGACGATCGATCTGGAAAGCGGCTACGGCGATACATCGCAAGCGGTCGGCGAGACCGTCAGTTTGGCGATCGACGCAGGCGCTGTAGGTTGCAACATAGAGGATAGCTTTCCGGCAAACGGAAAACTCCGCGAGACCGTCGATCAGTGCGACCGCATCCGAGGTGCTCGGCAAACGGCCGATGCAGCCGATGTCCGTTTCTTCATCAATGCTCGGACAGATGTCTTTTTTCAGCGACCGGCCGAAGAACATGACGATGCTATGGTCGTTGAGGCGATCGCGCGAGCACGTGCATATGCAGAAGTTGGCGCCGATGGGCTCTTCACGCCCGGTCTAGTAGATATCACTTTGATCGCACGCCTCGCTGGGGCGTCGCCGCTCCCGCTCAACATCATGGTCAGCGATGTCACTCCGCCCGTGAGTATATTAGCAGAGCATGGGGTCGCAAGGGTAAGCCATGGTGCCCGTCCTTACCTGATCGCGATGAAGTCGCTGGAAGAAGCGGCGCGCGCATGAGTGCGAACCTGCAATTGCTGATCGCTCGAGTTCAAACGCCCATCGGCCAGATGTTGGTCCTCGCGGACCGCGAGGGAAACTTACGCGCTGCGGATTGGGCAGACCACGAGACACGCATGCGTCGCTTACTGCGCCTTCACTATGGTGAAAATGGATATAGGCTCGAACCGGCTTGCAATTCGAATGACTTAGCGTGCGCGATCAGCAGGTATTTCGACGGAGAGTTAACGGCGATAGACACCTTGCCAGTGCAAACAGGCGGCACTCCTTTTCAGCGTGAGGTGTGGCGTGCGTTGCGGAACATTCCGTGCGGCACCACCGTTTCTTACGCGAAACTTGCCGAGCAAATCGGCCGGCGCGCAGCCGTAAGGGCTGTTGGTTTGGCCAATGGGTCAAATCCCATTGGAGTCGTGGTGCCTTGTCATCGCGTGATTGGAAGCAATGGTTCGCTCACCGGCTATGGCGGCGGTATCGAGCGCAAGTCCTGGCTTCTGCAACACGAAGCCAGCGCACCAACGATGAAGCGAAATCGGTAAGCTCTATTCCGCTCGCGGGCGATCTGCAGACGGATGACGCGGACGCCAGGAATTCACTTGTAATAGTCGCTGCGAGGAGAAGCGCCTTCCGCTGGAATGCAACCGCTGTCGTAGACATTTTCTCTGATGATTGCCCGCAATCAACGCAGCAACAGGAGCGCGTGTTGCGGGACGCAGAACTTGACTACGGAGTTTCTTCCCAAAGGACTGATCTTGTACCTAATTTCCCGAGAAGTGGATTCCCAGTAAAGCAAGACTCCCGTCGCAAAGCACAGAACTCAAAGGAAAAAGAGCGCTCGCGGCCAACGGATCTGAGGCAGGAACGCCTGGTTTCATACCAGGCGCTCATCGCGCTTTTTCTCGGATTCCTAAATTTGTAAGTCGCTGATTCAAAAAAGATTGGTCGGGGCGAGTGGATTTGAACCACCGACCTCCTAGTCCCGAACTAATCAGTTGAATCCCATAACGCTTTATCTTGATGATATTTTCGGTGATGATCCCCGGTACGCTTGGCATTGATTTTCCCCTCGTTGTTTGCAGTAGCGCGAGAATTTGCGCCCAACGCTTAGAACAATTCGCCAATTTCCCCGGAGTTTAGGCTTCCTCAGAAACGACTTCGTTAACGTGCGTGGTGTAGCCCTGACAGGATTGTGAAAAGTGGAATTTTCGACAAACCAGAGGCGATTGCAGATCGAGCGGGGGGAACCAAACGCAGATCGCAAATCCCGGGTTGATGCTACTTGTAGGCCCCACTGCCTATTTTGTTCCTCGTGTATTTACCAATTGTGTCAACTACAGTCTTTCCCCGATGGCTATCCCTTTGAATGCTGAGGATTCTAATCCTTCGTGGAGGCGCGCCTCTACATGGCTGCACGAATACTTATCGCAGACGACCACGAGATGGTCCGAAGGGGGATTCGCTCGCTTCTGGAGCTTAGAGATGACATTGAAGTTTCAGAAGCTAGTGACGGGAAAGAAGCCGTCGCAAAGACGCTGGACCTGAGACCAGACCTGGTTATTTTGGACATTTCAATGCCGCTGCTCGATGGCCTCAGCGCGGCGAGGGAAATCAGAAAAGCTGCGCCAAAAACTGCGATTCTGATTTTGACTTTCCAGGAAACCGATAATCTTAGGGACGAGGCCAAAAAGATCGGGGTGACTGGATGTGTCACAAAGGGCGAAGATGGCGGCGCCCTCCTGAGTGCCATTGATGCCGCGATCGCCGGTCTGGGCGTGTCGAAGTCCAACGACGCTCTGTGCGGAGAGCGGGACCGAGTTAAAAAACAACTGAAGCATTCAGAGGCACATTACCGCGCTTTGATGGGGAACCTCTCGTTTGGAATTTGTCGCTGTGGGATGGAAGGTCAGTTTTTGGATGTCAACCAGACGCTCGTGACGATGCTTGGCTACACTTCAAAGGAAGAACTCCTGACAGTGCATCTCGCTGCTGACCTGCTTCGCGATCCTTCTCAACGGGCGCAATTGCTGGGTGAACTGGACGAGTACGGTCTAATCGATCCGCTGGAAATCGACTGGAGTCGTAAGGATGGCGGAAATCTCAAGGTGCGCCTGAGCGGGCGGGAAGTTAGTACACATGAAGGAAGTAGCGAGGGCTACGAGATCATCGTTCAGGATGTAACTAAACAGCGCGAGCTTGAGGATCAATTGCGTTGGCAGGCAGCAAGAGATCCACTCACTGGTCTAGCGAACTACCGTTTTCTTATAGAAGTGCTGGACAGCGAAATAAGACGCTCCAAGCGCACCGGGCGAGAGTTCGCGCTGTTACTATTTGACTTGGACGGGTTGAAGCAGATCAACGATCGCTGTGGGCATTTGACAGGCTCCGGGGCTCTATGCCGACTGGCTAGGGCCTTGACCGCTGGATGCCGTGACGTGGATACGGCAGCGCGTTTTGGGGGAGACGAGTTTGCGGTCGTGTTGCCTGAAACCGGCGCAGAATCGGCCAAATTAGTCGCCCAACGCTTATGTGACAACCTTGCAAATGACGGCCAAAGCCCAAAGTTATCTGTAAGTGTAGGTGTGGCCGTCTATCCCACCGACGGTGAAGCAATCGAAACCCTCCTGGTAGCGGCAGACGCGGCATTATATGGAATGAAAGCTAGTGTTCACGGTAAAGCTCGAATGATCCAATAAGGCTCTTTGGCATCTTGTCTTCCAACAAAGACGGCGAGCTTCGTCCTCCGCCGATCTGCCTCCCGCGTTCAGACTTTGCGTGCCGCGCGATTGAGACCTGAAGATTGTCGTTCCAGATTTTTCGATGCCCGTGATGAATGGTATCGAAGCTGCCGTCGAGATCAAGAAGTTGATCCCTTCAGCACACCTGCTGATGTTGACCTCTTACGCGACTGCGACCATCGAGGGAGCGGCTCGCTCGGCGGGCACCGAGGCGTTTGTGGAGAAGGGCGACCCCCACACAGTTCCTGCGAGCCCTTGGAGCAATTGCTGGCGAAGCTAACTGAGTGATGCGGGGTCGTAGGGAGGCGGCGCAAGCAGCCCTTGAACGCAATCCGTCAACTTCTTTGCTCCCTCAGATTTCGCGATTACGGCGGTCACGCCCGCTGCCGAAGCCAGGGGCAAGCTAACTTCGAACATGGTGAGAAGAATGATCGGAAGCGCCGGAAACTTGTCACTCAGTATCGAGGCCGCCTCAATGCCGCTCATCTTGGGCATCCGCAAATCGAGCAGGACGAGATCGGGCGAGAATTGATCCACCTTGTCCACCGCATCAACGCCGTCTCCTGCTTCAGCGCAGACGGTAAATCCTGCGTGCTCTAGGACGGAACGGACGGCCCGGCGCGTCTTCTCATTGTCGTCGGCAATTAGGATCGAATTATGCACACACGCCCGCATCAGGGAGGACCGGAAAACCGAAGGCGGAAGGGTAGGCGCAACGGCCGACGGTCGCAATACAGCATCCGCTGTATGATCGTCATTGTCCGCGTGCGGGACATTTGCTTGCGTCTACCTGGTAGCCGAACCTTAGATCGCAGTACGAAGCTAGTTCGGGACGACAACGGTCCACGGCAAGCAAAAACAAACGCAGGCGGAAGATTGCGCCAGACAATTCTCTTCGCCCATGTTCGCACGAACTCGCGGAGCACTCAAACTCGCGTCATTCATCGCAAAACGCTCCATTGCAAATTGCGGCGCATCATTCACCTTTTGTGTACCTGCCCTGTCGCCCGTAGTCGGGATGGAACTTTCGAGACGCGGCCTTGCTACCCAGAGCCCGAAAACTCCTAGTTGACGCCTAATCCGAAAATTGCTTCCCATCCCAGACCAAACTTCACCCGTAAACTCCGCGCCCTCTCGGAATGTGTAGACGCGAACTGGATACCCTGATAGAGTTCAATCTCCCCGAAATACTTGGTTCCGAGCACCGAGCCGCCCGGGAAAGGTGTCTGCTTGAACTGTGAATACGATATTTTCGAGAGGTTCGCCGATGGCAGTGTCGTGTGGCTGGGCTTCATTCGCGGATTGGAAGAATCGCGCAATAAGCTCGACCGTCTGGGCACTGACTCAACCAACGAGTTCTTCGCGAGGTACACACCAACGAACGAAATTGTCGCGAGGGTGAACACGCAGAATGATGATGCACACGTATGCCCTCACAGCGAAAAGGGGTGAGCCAAATGATGATCGGACAGCGACTCCGAAAACTCCGCGAATCAAAGAACCTCAGTCAAGGGGACGTGGAAAAGCGGACCGGCTTGCTCCGTTGCTACACTTCTCGCGTTGAAAACGGACACACGGTGCCAACCGTAGAAACGCTGGAAAAGTACGCGAGGGCACTGGAAATTCCGACATACCGCTTTTTCTATGAGGGCGACAAGCCGCCGGAAAAGCTACAGCTGCCGGTAACACAAGACGGTGACGGTTGGGGTGCGAGTGGGGCAGCGCAACGCGAGCTACGAGCCTTCGCCAAGTTGCTGTCTCGAATGGACGACAACAAGCGCAAACTCCTGCTCGTAGCGGCTACGTGGATGGCGCGGGGCAGACGGACTTAGCAGCCGAACGCGATCGCTGGTAAGGACACCGTGCAGCGAAGCGGCGACAGAGCAGGCCAAGAAACAGCTCACCGAAGCAAATCTCCGTCTGGTCGTTTCTATCGCCAAGAAGTACGCGAATCGGGGCCTTGAGTTTCTCCCGGTAGAAGCAGTCTTCGCTCATAGGATTCCTTCCGAGTAGCCGACGATCTACCCAGAGTATCGTTTCGGCACATCGCTTTGTCTGACGGAGTCGCGCCAATGGGAAACAAAATCAGTGATCGCAATTGGAGTCGCCACCCCTTTGACGATGTACGCATTTGCCGAGACCACTACAGGCGAGCCCGATGTATCATTCGATCGGCGAGCCCGCGTACGTCACGTTCAGGTGCGAGGAATCATCGGACTCACCGACAACTACACGATTCAGGGCAGATTGGCAAATGCGAACAAAGCGGCCGCTCCGAGAACCGGTGCGCGAGGAAGCGGGGCCGACGCTCAAAAACTACATCACGCCCGTCGGGTTGCAGCGTCTGAAAGACGAGTATCGGTTCCTACTGAGTCGCGAGCGGCCCGCAGTGGTGGAGGTCGTAGCGTGGGCCGCCAGTAACGGGGATCGCAGTGAAAACGCCGACTACCTTTACGGCAAGCGACGGTTACGCCAGATCGATTCGCGGATTCGATTTCTCACAAAACGCATCGACGCGGCCGTGGTCGTCGATCCCGCCGCTCCGCGGCCGCAGTCAGCCGCTACGCGCGTCTTCTTCGGCGCAACGGTTACCTACAAGGACGCCAGTGGCCTCGAACACGTCGTCTCGGTCGTCGGCATCGACGAGGTGGACCTCGACCGCGGCTACATCAGCTGGCGCTCGCCTCTTGCCAATGCGCTGATGAAGGCGAGGCCCGGCGATCGCGTGAACCTGCGCGCGCCAGCGAAGACCGAGTGTCTCGAGGTCATCAACGTCGGGTACGCGCCGATTCCGATGGATCCTTTCCGCGAACCGCCGGGAGCTCAGTCGACGCCCAAGGTCCGAACCCGTTAGCGCCATGCAAGACAGATTCTAAACCGGAGGGAAAGGAC
Organism: Candidatus Acidiferrales bacterium; assembly: GCA_050747085.1. Classification (GTDB taxonomy): domain Bacteria; phylum Acidobacteriota; class Terriglobia; order Acidiferrales; family UBA7541; genus Palsa-295. The sequence goes on along the minus strand of JBOGNK010000015.1, from coordinate 2,856 downwards.
ACGCGACACGAGATGAGATTCGGCAATTGGCCGAGGTTGGGTCGCAGCTTGGAATGCTCATGATTTGGAGGCGATCATTAGCCACTATGATGAACGAGTTGAATTGATCTCGCCAGTTGCTGAGCAGCTTTTAGGCATCCCTAACGGAAACGTAAGTGGCAAAGCCTCCCTCAGAAAATATTTTCAGCGCGGACTGGAAGTTTACCCAGAACTACACTTCGATCTAAAGGATGTCCTGGCGGGCCTGAACAGCTTAGTGCTGTATTACACGAATCAAAAAGGGACGCGCACGGGTGAGTTTATGGACTTGGGCGCTGGTGGCAAGGTAACACGGGTTGTTGCCCACTACAGCGTTTAGCGCCGGAAGCGTCGATAACCGTTTGGCTCCGATTCCTGGCTGATAACGGGCAAACCGGACATTCGCTTTCGGCGGACCGAATGATTGCATAACAGTGTCGGCTCCTCGACCGAGCCTCTGGCCTCGAACGTCGGCAAGGATCAATGATTCACGGCCCCGCCCCGCGCGACTGCGTCAAGGACAACCGCTTCGTGGTCTGCCGACGCTGTCGGTCGCGCTTTTTTTGCGCAATCGGGACCGACGAGTGAGTTCCCCGAATTAGAGCGAAAGCCGGAACCGTTTTCCGCGACCATTCAGCGTTTGTCTCTTGAGCGTCGTTCCGCAAGCGAGGCTGCTCAGACGTTCAAGGTCTGCTTGTGCGATAATCCGCGTTTTATGAAACAAGACTGCGAAGGCAAGCTCACTACGAATGAGAGGGGCAATTATGGTCCGTCGTTATATATGGGCGCTGTTGGCGGCGATGCTGGCGGCTTGCATGCCGGCGGCCGGGCAGCAGGTGAGCCCGGAACTCTATGCTGGCATGCGCTGGCGCATGGCCGGGCCCTTTCGCGCGGGCCGCACGGTCGCGGTAACTGGCAGTACCCAGCACCCCGACATCTACTATATGGGCGCAGTGGATGGCGGCGTGTGGAAGTCTAACAACGACGGCAGTACGTGGGAGCCGATTTTCGACCACGAACCGGTGGCGTCGATTGGCGCGATCGCAGAAGCGCCTTCGGACCCCAATATCATTTATGTAGGCACCGGTGAAGGCGATCCGCGCTCCCAGTTCTCGTTGGGCGATGGAATGTTCAAGTCGACCGATGGCGGCAAGATCTGGGCGCGCATAGGCCTGGAAAAGACGCGTCAGATTGGCCGCATTGTCGTCGACCCGCATGATCCGAACCGCGTCTTCGTCGCAGCGCTCGGCAACACCTATGCGGCAACACCGCAGCGTGGGGTCTACCTGACAACGGACGGCGGTGTGAGCTGGCAGAGGGTTTTGTTCACCAACGACAACACGGGCGCGATCGACCTTTCGTTTGATCCGGACAACTCGCAGGTCATTTATGCGGCCATGTGGGCGACACGCCGTCCGCCATGGACGGTATATCCGTCGTCGAATGAGCCGGGCAGCGGGCTGTATAAGTCGAGCGACGGTGGCAAAACCTGGGCGCAGCTGACGAACGGGCTGCCGGCCCATCCCGGACGCATCGGTGTTGCGGTCGCGCCGACCGACCCGGACCGCGTTTACGCGATGGTGGATGCGAGTGCCAAAGAAGGGGGACTGTACCGCTCGGATGATGCCGGCGCGACCTGGAAATTGCTGGACACTGACAGCCGCATTTGGAATCGCGGCTGGTATTTCGAGTCGATTACGGTCGATCCGAAAAATGAAAACACGCTGTACGCGATCAATACGACGGTGTACAGATCGACCGACGGCGGCGCCAATTTCGTTGCCTTTCGGGGCGCTCCGGGCGGGGATGATTATCACCAACTGTGGATCAACCCAAGTGACCACAGCCATATGATTCTGGCGAGCGACCAAGGCACAATCGTGACGGTCAATGGCGGCGAGAGCTGGAGCTCGTGGAACAACCAGCCGACAGCGCAACTGTACAATGTGACCACTGACAACCGCTCGCCGTACTGGATCTACGGCGCACAGCAGGATAGCAATAACAATGGTGGTTCCGCAGCGAGTGCGGGTCCGAACGGTGGCCGCGCCACCTTCGGTACCGGGTGGCAGTCGGCGTGCGTTGGGGGTGAAAGTGGTGACGTAGCGGAGAATCCGCTGGCGAAGGATGAGATATTTGGGGGGAACGCGGTGGCCAAGTGCATTCCGTCCACCGGTGAGCGGCACAGTATCTCGCCACTGCTGGCCTATCCCGAGCAAAACTTCCGGCAGACCTGGACGTTGCCGGTGGCATTCTCGATGGCGGACAAGCACGAGTTCTTCTTCGCCAACCAGTTTTTGTTCCAGACGGATGATGGCGGGAATTCGTGGCGTAAGATCAGCCCCGATCTGACGCGCGAGGATCCGGGCATTCCGCCGAATCTCGACCCCACGACGGCGCAAGATACGACTTATTCCGAGCGGATGTACGGGCCGCGTTGGGGCGTCATCTATACGATTGCACCGTCACCGCTTCTGCCGCACGAGATTTGGGTAGGCACTGACGATGGCTACATTCAGGTGACGCGCGACGACGGCCACACGTGGCGCAACATCACGCCGCCGGAGCTGACTCCCTGGAGCAAGGTCATTCAGATGGCGGCCTCGCACTACAACCCGCAGGTGGCGTTATCTGCGGTTGACCGGCATCGGCTGAATGACGACCATCCGTACGTTTACCGCACGACTGATGGTGGGAAGACGTGGACGAAGATCGTCAACGGCATCCCATCGGGTGAATATCTGGAGTCAATTACGGAAGATCCGGTGCGTAAGGGGCTGCTGTTCTGCGGCACCAACATGGGTGTTTATGTTTCATTCGATAACGGCAACCAGTGGC
>JBOGNK010000014.1:0-5014 GCA_050747085.1 Candidatus Acidiferrales bacterium | reverse complement strand
CGAACGTTGGCACAAGTCACTCAAAGGGGAGTGCATCCGCCCCGGCACGCCCCTTTCACTCGAAGATGCGCGGCGTTTGGTGCAGGGCTACGTGGAGCATTACAACGTGCATTTGAACAGCGCCATCGGATACATCGCGCCGACGGACATGCTCTCCGGGCATCAGCAGGAGATTCAGGCTGAGCGGGATCGGAAGCTGGAGGCGGCGCGGAAACAGCGGCAGATTCGTCGGCAGCAGGCCGCGTGACGGATGAAAACCGGTTACTCCCGGCTTGCCGACTATATCGGGCTGAAGCTGCGAGGACGTGGTCATGGGCTAGAGCTGCACTGGTGCAGCAGGTCCTTCATACGCCAAAGATTAACGTGGTCGGATTGCGCCAGCGCGAGCCACTGGCCATCACTGCTGATGGCGTAAGCCGATCGGCCCTCGTAGGACCTGGTGCAGAGGACAGTACCTATAGCATTCGATATCGTCAGATCGTCAGACAGATTGACGTACGTATGGCTAGCTGGAGCATACGCGACAGCGCAGCTCGGGTTATTGGTGACGTAATCGCCCGTCATCCGTGGATAGGTGTAGATGACGAGGCCTTTGTTCGACGGCACAGCGACAGTTTGTTCTCCGTTCGGTCCGATGCCAGTCTCAAGAGCAAGGGGGCAATCGGCAACCGGCGGCGCTTTGAGCGGCCAGCGGCCGGTTTGTTGCCAGCTCGCAGTATCAAATCGTTCGAGCTGCGTTCTATCCACAGCCCAAAGTGCGGTGCCGTCTTGCGACAAAGCCAGGCTGCCGGCATCTCCGAGATTTGCGAGTGTTCTCGGTTTCGTGGCCATTAGATCGAGGACCTTGCTGCTGTCTTCGTCTGCGTAGGCAAGCCATGCGTCTCGCGGACCGAGTACCGGCGAGTTAAGATCGTACTTATACTTACCAAGAGGGATCTTCCATTCCCTCAACCTCTTTCCGCTCGGTAAGCTGAGGAAAGCAATCGTTCCGCCTGAGCCTGTGATGATGAATTCATCCCCCGGTGCGTCAAAGAGCATGACCTGTGGCGCACCAACGTCCGACTTGAATTGTGAAATTCTTCGTCGCGTATGTGTGTCCCAGATTTCGATTCGTCTTGACGCCCATCCCATGGCGAGCAATCCGCCGTTCCCGCTGATGGCGAAGGTATTCAGTTGGAAGTCTGGCGGCGTCTGAACAACAGCGATTGCGTTTCCTGGTCCGAGCCGGACTGCATTGAACTGCTTTACGTCCTGGATTGTTTCAATGGGCGCAGGAATCGAGGGAGGCTTAGCTGAAGCGAGTTGCTGTGCGTAAGTCCCCACGCACATTAAACTCATCGCGAGTGTTCCACAGATCGCCTTTAGCAAACGCAAGGCTTCAGCTCCCTCGTGCCTTAACACCTTCAAATCAGTTCATCCGAGTCAGAGCTTATTAGAACTGGGTTCGATTCGTCCATAGTCCAAGTGGGCGGTGACGAGCAATCCGGAAGTTGAGACCAATGGACATGTGGGGCTACAATGACCTTGCCCGAAAGGGCGGATTACTCACTAACGGAAAGCGCCCTCTCTCCATTTCCGGCTGAACCAGCACACTTCCCGCTGCAAATACGCCGCGACGTTAGCTGGTGCGAACCTACCGCTGGATCCCGCGCTTTTGTGTCCGCTGAAAGGCTTTTCCCTAGTGGCTCAGTTTGAATTTTCTTGATCGTGACACAAGCAGTTAAAATTCAAACTGACCCACCGACCCCCTTTCCCGGGCACTTGCCCAACTCCCTCCCGACCTGCTCTACTATCCGCACTTAACGAAAAGGGAGGTGCCCTGTGTACGATATGAAAAACCTCGGCCAACTCAAGAGAATGGACGCCAGCGCACCGGAAGGTATGAAGGCGTTCTGGGCTTTCGACAAGGCGGCTATGGCCGCGGGCGCAATTCCGGTTAAATACAAGGAACTGATGGCGCTCTCCGTCGCCTTCACTACGCAATGTCCGTATTGCATCGAGATTCACTCGGGCAGAGCCCGTGAGGCAGGCGCGACAGATCAGGAGTTGGCGGAAGCAGTGGTCGTCGCCGCCGCCCTCCGCGCCGGTGCAGCAATTACGCACGGCACGCACGCCTTCGTGAACAAATGAGGTTGAGGAGGCAGAGGAGATAAAGGAAGTAGATGAGAGAACCTCCTCAGTGGATCGCGAAACGACTGACGTCCTCAATGTGACCGGCACCACGTGATGCAGCCGGTTGAGCAAGAAGGACGATAAACGGACAAGCCGGCCATGCAACTATGGTTCTCGCATCGGAATGGAATTAGCCTGCGCGAACAGCTCGTGACGCAGATTGTTCTAGGCATTTTGAGCGGCGATCTGCCACCCGGAGCGCGCCTTCCGAGCACCAGAGAGCTCGCGCGACGATTTCGTCTGCATCCAAACACCGCGAGTGCCGGTTACCGCCAGCTCGAAGACGAGGGCTGGGTCGAGATGCGGCGAGGCAGCGGCGTGTATGTGTCCGGCGGCAAACGCGAGAATTCGCTTCCCGCTTCTTTTGCGCTCGATCAGCTGGCGGCAAACCTGTTTCGGTCCGCACGGGAATTGGGCGTCCCGCTCGCGATGGTCCGCGCGCGCTTGCGACATTTATTGGAGATGCAGCCGCCGGATCACTTCCTGGTGATCGAGCGCGACGAGGAACTGCGCCGGATTCTGAAGCTGGAGGTAAAGAGCGCGGTGAAGCTGCCGGTGGAAGATTCGGCACTGGATATATCGAAGTTGCCGCAGCTGCTCGACGGCTCCGTGCCGGTTGCGCTTCCGAGCACCGCAAATGTAATTCGCGACGGCCTGCCGCTGAGCACTGACGTGTTAGTTTTGCAGGCTCGCTCGGTGCCCGTATCGCTGGTGGGTTGGCTCCCTGCACCGTCCGGAGCGCTGGTGTGCGTCGCGTCGCGATGGCCCGGCTTCCTGAAATTGTCTCGCACGATGCTTGCTGCCGCCGGATTCCACGCTGATGCATTGCTCTTTCGCGATGCGCGAAAGACCGGCTGGCAGCGAGGACTGCAGCAAGCCGCAGCAATCGTCTGCGACTCCGTGACCGCGCAAGACACGCCAGATGCGTGCAGAGTCGTCAGTTTTCCTCTCCTTGCCGATTCATCTCTCGCGGAGCTGCGCCGGTACGAGGAATTTCTCCGCAGCCCTCTCGTGGAGCAAACCGCGCCCCTTGTGACACCCACGAAAGTGCCATAAGCGCCCATCCACCTGCCGGCTCGCAAGGTTACGCTTCCTTCTCGGTCACCAAGGAGGTGCCATGCGCCGAGTCATCCCTGCGGTACTCGCGATCTTACTTCTATGTCCTGGTTTGCCCGCGCGTGATATTCAGAAATGGCGGAACGTGGAGAAACTAAGGCGCGGAACGACGGTTATGGTCGTTCTGTGGAACGGAGGCGAGATTAACGGCCAGGTGGAATTTGCGACGGATAGCGCGGTGCAGGTGGCGGCGTTCAATACAGACGCCTATGAGACGAGCTCGATCCAGACAATCGATCGAACATCAATCCGGCGAGTCATTCGAGTGCGGGCGGCGTTGTACGTTCCGAACCAGCAGCGCTGGGGAGCAATTGGTGCGGTCGGAGGCGGCACAGCCGGAGGTCTTTCTGCCGGCATTTCATACGGAGACGGAGCGCACGCGTTTCTCGGAGGCCTGGCGGGAGCACTTTTGGGAGGGCTGGCAGGGATGATAGCGAGTGCAGTTGTCATGATTGCCCAGGCGCCTCGCGCGTATTCTCACCACCCAAAGATCATCTTTGAGGCACCGGCGGGTGGCCTGCCCTCTCGCACCTCAATGAGGCGTTGATTTTGCGGGCGACCCACGCTGGTTTTTTGAGCGCGGGTCTTTTCCTCTCGGGGATCAAAAGACACGCACGAGGGTCCAGGCGCTCTTCTCCGCAACCCAGTTCTACCAACGTGGCCTGCCACCATGTCGGATCGCTAATAGGGACATCCCGACGATTAGAATCGAGCGTAAGCTGCTAAAAACAAAGGAGAAAACATTTTCTAACCGCCACAGGTGCGGGTGTTTTCCTTCGCCTGCCTTTCGTCGCCTGTCGACCCGCCGCGAATTAGCGACGACAGGCAACCCGCTTTGCTTGGCAATAATATACTTAACTCAGTAAGGGGCTCCCTGCTATCCTCTTGCTAGTGAGGACAGCGCAAATGAGAAAGCCCAGAACCCTTCAACAAGCCATCATTTACTTCGGAAACCTTGATAATTGCTTTCAATTCATGGTCCAGCGCCGCTGGCCGAATGGCGTTTCCTGCCCAACATGCGGACGCGAGGACGTGCGGTTCATCTCTACCCGCAAGATGTGGGAGTGCAAGAACGATCACGCGCGCCGTCAGTTCTCCGTGAAAGTCGGAACCATCTTTGAGGACTCCGCGCTCGGACTCGACAAGTGGCTCACCGCTATCTGGATGATTGCGAACTGCAAGAACGGCGTGAGCAGCTATGAGATTCACCGGGCGCTTGGCATCACTCAGAAGTCTGCATGGTTCATGCTGCATCGCATCCGGCTCGCCATGCAGAGCAAGTCCTTCGTGAAAATCGGCGGTTTCGGCAAAGAAGTCGAAGCGGACGAAACATTCATCGGCGGAAAGGCGCGCAATATGCGCATGGAAGCACGCAAGCGCCGCATTACTGGCGGGGGAGCAAGTGATAAGGACGCCGTTCTCGGAGTGCTGGAACGCGGTGGACAAGTTCGTACTATGCACGTTCCGAACATCAAGACTTTCCGCTTGCACTCGGCAGTCAAACGGACTTGAAAATTACTGGTCGCTGCTCAAGCGGACAATTAGCGGAACTTACGTGAGCGTCAAACCGTTCCACCTGTTCCGCTATCTGGGTGAGCAGGCGTTCCGCTACAACAATCGCAAGAAGCCGATGGATGACGGAGACCGTTTTATGCTTCTGACTTGTCATCTTCTCGGAAAGCGCCTCACTTACGCTGAGTTGACTGGCAAATCTGGACCGGTGGAC
>JBOGNK010000013.1:0-19341 GCA_050747085.1 Candidatus Acidiferrales bacterium | reverse complement strand
CGATATGCGCGCCACCCAGGATGCTCGCAGCGACCGTCGCTGCGGTGCCCCAGGCGCGATCGGCGACCGAGGCGCGTCCTGTCGCGCGGCCGATAAAGGTCTTTCGCGATGCCCCGATCGTCACAGGGTGGCCAAGCCGCGCCAGTTCCGGAAGGCGCGCGAGCAGTTCGTAGTTTTGGGGATAACTCTTACCGAAGCCGATGCCCGGATCAACGATGATCTGCGATTTGAGGACGCGGGCGCGGCGAGCGGTGGAGATCGAGCGGCGGAGACCGGCCATGACGTCGCGAATCACGTCGCGTGTGAATGCGCCTTTTTGCATTGTGCGGGGTGTTCCTCGCATGTGCATGAGAACGAGCGCGAGCTTATTACGCCGTACGACATCCGCCAGCCGTGGATCGTTTCGCAGCGCGGTGACATCGTTCACCATTTCCGCGCCCGCTTCGGCAGCCGATGCGGCAACTTCGGACTTGCTGGTATCAATCGAGATAGGGATTTTCAGCTTTCCACGTAATTTTTCCAAAACGGGCAGCAACCGGCGCAGCTCTTCTTCTGCAGAAATTCCTTCGGACCCGGGCCGCGTGGATTCGGCACCGATGTCGAGGATGTCCGCACCCTGACGCTCGATCTCGAATGCGCGCGCTATGGCGGCGTCCGGATCAAGATGCACGCCACCATCGGAAAAGCTGTCAGGCGTGACGTTGAGAACTCCCATGACCAGCGTACGTTCGCCGAGAATGAGCGTTCGCGTGGGCAGCTTCAGACGGAATCTCTTTCGCCGAAACATCGCCGCGCTATTGAATCATGCTTTCCCGCTTTCACGAGCACGGAATCATTCAGTGCGAGGCGGGCACGTAATACGCGGCGCGATTGGAGATGGTGACGTTCGGGTCGGCAGGAAGATCGATGCGGAGGCGGTGCCATCCGCTACGGCTCTCTGAGCCGGCGCCGAGTTGCGGGTAATAGCCGAGCGTATATTCCGCGCGGATTTTCTCCGCGATCTGGCGGAACGTGTCGGCGAGCGTTGGCGCCTCGTTCAGAAAATAGAGTTGTCCGCCGGCTTGACGAACTAGTTCGGCCAGAAACGCCGTATACGCGGGAATCCCCGCGGTGAGCGCATCGGGCGAAATCAACGTCTTATTGCGATGAGCGTCGAGCCACTGCGCGGTCATGATGCGTGGACGATTCTGGGTCGAAACGGCAAACACCTGAATGTCCTGCGAGGCGAGAAGTTGGACGAGATCGTCCCAGGTCAGCTTGTTCAGGTCGGTTGGCCGTGGATGCTCGCTTTCGGGATCGAGCGTCAGCCCCATCCCACTATCCTGACCGTCCGTGAGGAGAACAACCGCTTTCCGCCCGGTCCGACCCCGGAACAGTTCTTGGGCGGCGAGATAGACCGCTTCATAGACATTCGATCCGCCCCTGTCTCCAAACAGTTCTTGCACGTTCACACGCGCAACGGCGCGGCGCATCAGCTCGCGCACGTCGGTGAAAGGAAGCTGAAGATAGGTATGAAACGCGAAATCGACGATTGCCGCCTGGTCGAGGGGCGCGAGCGCGTTGATCAGCGCGTCGGCTGCCTGCTTCATCTGATCTGTGTCGTGCAGCACGCTGGGACTGGCATCGATAACGATGGCGACGTTTGCCGGTTGACTGGATGCGTCGAAATAAGTGATTTTCTGCGTAACACCGCCGTCATTGACGCGGAAATCCGTGCGCTTCAGACCAGGTACGGGCGTGCCGCCGCGCGTCGAAACCATACACGTGACGGCGACCATTCGCGTCGTGCTGCGGATTGCGCGAGGTTCGGCCGGCGCGGGGCTTGTTGATACTTCCCCAGGACCGGCCTGCTGGACCACCTGTAATTCGCCCGTGGCGGGGTTGCGCCGCCAGCCGATGCCGGAGTCAAGTTCGCGCACCTTCGGAAGCTTTTCGTTTTGGTGCCGCGGCGCGGCAAAGAGCGGCAACCCGATCGCCAGCGCCGCAATCGCAGCTGAGATGCGCGTGCGCACGCATCAATCATGGCGCAATTCAGTCGCATTAGCGAGACGTTGGGCTTAAGGCCCGGGGATCGGCCGCTCAGTCTGCGCTGAACCCAAGCCGGTTCTGCGTTAGAATGAGCCGCGACATATGGCGAGGACGGGATGATTCACCGATTCGTGTTCCACAATGACAGGATACTGCCAATCGAAGAAGTACGACTGTCGCCGGGACAGGCCGGCGTTATCAATGGATGGGGCATATTCACCACGGTGCGCATTGTGGAAGGCATCCCGTTTGCGTTTGGACGCCATTGGCATCGGCTGGAGCGCGATGCCTCACGCACTCACATTCCGTTTTCTTTCAAGCTGGAGACTGTGCGAGCACAACTGAGCGAAGTGATTCGCACGAACAGCGTCACAGAGGGCTGCGCGCGCGTCTACATGATTTACAACGAGGTTGGGTTCTGGCGCAGCGACGAGAATTTCCCTCCGGTTGACTTGATTCTGTACACCGCGCCATTGCCGTCCTATCGCGAACCTGCGCGACTGGCACTGCGCGAGCACGGTCGGCACGCCGCTTCCCCGCTCAGCGGAGTGAAAACCACGTCCTGGCTGAACAACGTCTGGAATCTCCATGAGGCGCAACAGGCGGGCTGCGATGAGGTGGTCCTGCTGAACGAGCGCGGCGAAATCGCCGAATGCACAGCGGCGAACGTTTTCTGCGTGCGAGATAGCCGCGTTTGGACGCCGCCGCTCGATTCGGGCTGCCTGGAAGGAATCACGCGCGACATTCTGCTGGAGACCGGTGCGGGAGCGGGCGTCCCGGTGGCTGAATGTGTCCTCCGTCCCGAAGATTTGTATTCCGCGGACGAAGTGTTCATCTCTTCAACGAATCGCAGCATGATTGCCGTTGGCGAAATTAATGGGCACAAAATCGCTTCCGCGCCGGGACCCGTCATGCAAAAACTCGAACGCGTTTTTGCCGATTACGTGCGCGAGTATATCGCCAGCCATAGGCAACCCGCGCCGGCCAGCTCACCGGCGTCACGATAAGCTCGGTCCAACAGAGCGGACCGGGGCCGTACCTCTTTCGAGTCCAATTCCGGTACAATCCAGATGGAGGTGCGCAATGGCCGACCTTGCCAGCAAAACCTGCGTCCCGTGCCGCGGAGGCGTGCCGCCTCTCGCCGGGAAAGAACTGGAGAATCTTGCGAAGGAAGTGCCGCAATGGAAAGTGGTGAACGGCCACCACATCACGCGCGAGTTCAAATTTCCCGATTTCAAGCAGGCCCTCGCGTTTGTCAATAAGGTGGGAGATATCGCTGAAGGACAGGGCCATCACCCCGACATTTTCTTGACCTGGGGCAAAGCTGAAGTCACAACCTGGACTCACAAGATTGACGGCCTGACTGAATCCGACTTCATCCTGGCCGCAAAAATCGATAAACTCTGAGTAGTTTTCTTTGCGCCCAGCCCGCGCGTGTCATAAGCAAACTCACCGATGCGCGAACGGCGTCGCGAGTTGCCGTCAACCATGAAGCCCAGAGTATCCGCGATTATTGCGAATCGAAACGGAGCGGAACATCTCCGCATCTGCTTACCCAGCCTCCGCGCTCAATCCTACCAGCCAATCGAGGTCGTAGTGGTTGACAACTTCTCGTCGGATGACTCCGAAGGTGTAGCGCGCGCTTTCAACGCGAAGTGGTTGCCGCTGCAAGAAAACATCGGTCTTGCGCCGGCGCTGAACCGCGGCGCGGCGGCTTCCGAGGGCGATTTTCTGCTGTTCGTCAACAACGACATGCGATTCGATGTCGATTTTGTGGCGCGTCTGGCCGCGTATCTCGAGCGGGATTCCAACGCCTTCGCAGCCGACGGGAAGCAGATGAACTGGGAAGGGACGGCTGAGGGCCACCTGGCGACAAGTATCGCGACGACGAAATGCGGCATGTTCGCCAGCGAACTCGTGCCGCGACTCTTTCTGTCGCAGGAGAGAAGTGCGACGCCGCGGCAGACCTTCATGGCATCTGCCGCGAGCATGCTCGCGCGCAGACACTTTTTTGACCTGCTTCACGGGTTTGATGAGCGCTTGCCGCTGAGCTATGAGGATGTTGAAATCTGCTGCCGCGCTTGGCTGCGCGGCTGGAAAACCGTGTATGTGCCTGAGGCGGTTTGTTGGCATCGGGTAGGCGCATCATCGAGAACGAGAGACGAGAAACTGCTATTGTTTCGCGGGATTCTGCGCGGACGGTTGTTGCTGGCCACGAAATTCCTGCCTTTGCGATACGTACTCGCGACCTGGGCCGCATCGATCGCTGGGGCTTGCCGTGACCTACTGACGCGACAAAGTAGCCGTATCGTTCCGCGTTTGAAAGAGATTGGCGATTCTGTGTTGCTGATACCGACATTGATGCGTGAAAGGAAGACGCTCCATAGCGCAGCAAACACGACGACCGAGAGGCAGCTTGAATTTTTCTTGAAATTGGCGGACATCGAGCGCCGCAAAAACACAATCACGCGGCCAGAGAGCGTCTGCCGCGCAGAACTCGTGCGACCGCGCACCCGCTAGCTAAGGATTCGAGGCAAGAAATATGGGTTCTCCGTTCTTCACCGTACTGGTAGATACCTACAATCACGAAGCGTTTATCCAGGATGCGATCGAAAGCATTCTGAATCAGGATTTTCCAATCCGCGATATCGAGGTACTGGTTGTTGATGACGGTTCCGCAGACCGAACCGCAGAGATCGTTCGAACCTTCGAACCCCGCGTCAAGCTCTTGCGGAAAGCGAACGGAGGTCAGGCTTCTGCGTTCAATCTCGGGATCCCGGAGGCGCGGGGAGAGGTGATTGCGTTTCTCGACGGAGATGACTGGTGGGAGCGGGATAAGTTGTCCCGAGTGGCCAACGCTTTCGCGGACCATCCGTCGCTTGGTCTTGTTGGACATGGAATTGTCGAGGTCTCACTCGATGGGCGCCATTCCGTGTACTTGGACCGCGAGGAGCGATTTTGCTGCACTTCGCGCGAAGGAGCAAAACTCTTTCGCACGCGAAAGAATTTCCTGGGGACAAGCAGAATGGCAATCCGCAGGAAACTTGCGAACAAAATCGTCCCGGTGCCAGAGTGTCTGACTTTCGAAGCGGATGAATACCTCTTCACGATGGCGTGCATCCTGAGCGAAGCGATGGTGCTTGCCCAGGCCCTCACCTTTTATCGCCTGCACGATGGAAATCTCTTTCAGGTTGGCAACGGAGATTTGTTCAGGGTGCGTGGAAAATTGGCTGTTCTGGGGTGCTTGTTCCGCTCGCTCGCTACGGAGCTTGGGAGGGTAGGAGTGAACAGCGATATTGTCGATCTGATTCTCGCCCCAATCGAAACTGAGGCGAGTCAGATCAGATTAGCGCTGGAGAATAGGCCACCATGGGAAACACTGAGCACGGAGTGGAGACTTCTGCGGATTCACCACGAGGACGCTTCGTTCTGGCAGCGAGCATATACTGCGGTCAGATTGTTCCCCGCCGTGATGATGTCATCGAAGACGTATTACAGATGCCGTCGTCAGATCGTAGAGAACCGGCTTTACCGAGCGCTACGCCACAAGATACTGCCCTTCCCCGGCGCGACGCCTTCGTTGGAGCGATAATGCATGTGTCAGGATTCCCAGTGGCGCGACAATTGGGCTTTCGTTGAGGTTATTGGGGAACTTAGCGCTCGAAGACCGGCGATCACCGGAAGTTGCGGCCTGCGTCGTGTTTTGGCACTGTTTGACCACGCTATTCGCTAGCTGGGCAAAGCACCGAACAGCGGCGTGCGCGAAATCTTTCGGGCAACGCGAATCGCCGGAGTTGTTCTGGTCGTTATTTTGACCCGGATCCGATCTAACCAGACGCGAGCATGATCTCAATCGGTATCAACTATACGCAGATGCATGACTCGTCGGCGTGTATTGTGCGCGACGGCGAAGTGCTGTTTGCGGTGGCCGAGGAGCGGCTCAGCCGCGTGAAGCATGATGCCCGTTTCCCTGCACTTTCGATTCGCGCGTGCCTGGAAACAAGCGGCATTCGCGCCGAGCAAGTCGATTTCTTCTGCCAGGGCTGGCCGGCGCCAGCACGGGGATTTCTCCACGATCTGCGCAGCTACGCAACCGGAAAGCAGCCCCTGGATTCGCGCGCACTGCTCAACACGACGCGACATTTCGTCAGCATGCGGCATCAGAGGAGCGGCGAAAACGCATTTCGCCGCTCGTATGGGCCGAGCAAAGCGCGGTTCGTGCATGTGGATCATCATCTGGCGCATGCGATCAGCGCTTATGCATTTTCAGGGTTTAATGAGGCGGCAGTGCTCGTTCTCGATGGGCGGGGTGCGTGGGAAGCGACTTCGTTGTGGCACGGGCGCAATGGGCGCCTGGAACACGTCTGGACGATCCCCTGGCCGAACTCGCTCGGCCTTTTCTACGCACAGTTCACACAATATCTCGGCTTCACGCCATACAGCGATGAATGGAAGGTGATGGGCCTGGCGCCTTATGGCGAGGCGGGGATCAACCTGCGCGAGTTCATCATTCCCGATGACAATCCGTATCGCGTGGCAGCACGCCGATTGATCGGGAAAGATTCCGCCCCGACGGCCGCGATCGAGGCGAAGTTCGGGAAGGCTCGCGTGCCGGAATCCGAGATCGAGGCCCGACACAAGAATCTCGCTTTCTCAGTACAGGAATCCTGCGAGCAAGCCATGCTGACGCTGGCGCGGATGGCCGTGGAGCAAACGCGCTGCCACAACCTCTGTCTCGCCGGGGGAGTGGCGCTCAACTCGAAGGGAAATGGGAAGGTGTTGACGTCGGGATACGTCGAGCAACTTTTTGTTCAGCCCGCCGCGGGAGACGACGGTGCGTGCCTCGGCGCGGCACTCGCTCCTTACCTCGACAATGGCAGAAAGCTGCCGCTGCAGCGAATGCGTCATGTGTACTGGGGCGCGTCGAGCGACGATTCGGAAATCCAAAAGGTTATCGACACGTACAAGCTGGATGCCACACGCGTCGGCGATCGCGCGAAGACCGTGGCCGATTTGCTGGCGGACGGAAAGATTGTCGGATGGTTTCAGGGACGTATGGAATTCGGACCGCGCGCTCTCGGGAATCGTTCGATCCTGGCCGACCCGCGTGACCCAGACATGACAGTGAAGGTGAATAACGCTGTAAAATTCCGGGAATGGTGGCGCCCATTCGCGCCGTCCATGCTGGCAGAGGCAGCGAACGAATATGTCGAGTCGGCGACGGACTCACCGTTCATGATCCTGACCGCGCAGGTAAAGCCGGAGAAGAGAGTTGTGATTCCAGCGGTGACGCACGTCGACGGCAGCGCTCGCCCGCAAACGGTTGAACGCGATGTGAATCCGCTCTACTGGAAGTTGATCGATGAATTCGGGAAGCGCACAGGTGTGCCGGTCGTGATGAACACGTCGTTCAATTTGCGCGGCGAACCCATCGTGTCTACGCCGACGGACGCGATTCGGACATTCTTCAGTTCAGGAATGGACGCGCTGATGCTGGGGAGTTTTTTGGTTGAAAAGAAGGCGCGAAGGGCTGCCGAGCGATGAACAGCGACGACAAAGGAATCTAGTGTATCTGCGCGGCAAGACCAACGATCGCGCCTGTCGCAAAACGCCCGGCGAGTTCGGCTACAATCTGAACGATGTCGATAGCAGTCATCTTCTCGCCATGCCGCAGGGGGCCTGAGCATATGCAACGCAGGGCAATCGAAATATTCCGATGCGCAAAATGCGACGGCCCTCTCGTACTAACCTCGGTCACGAGCGGAGACGCGTTGACCGGTGATGTCGCCGAAGACCAGATCGCATGCCCTGCAGGTCACGTGAGCGCACCGATCGTGCGCAGCATCCCGCGTTTTGTTGCCTCGGAGTCATACGCGGCAAACTGGGGCTTTCAATGGAATCGCTTCGATCAGATTCAGCTCGACAGCGTCATGGCCAATGACTTGAGCCGTGACCGATTTTATAAAACGACTGGGTGGCCGTCTCGGCTGGAGGGCCAACGGATTCTCGAAGTGGGCTGTGGGGCCGGACGCTTTACTCAGCTCGCGTTGGAAACCGGAGCCGAAGTGGTTTCGTTTGATTTGAGCTCGTCGGTCGACGTTGCCTTGCGCAATAATCCGCGGCAATCGCGATGGACTGTCTTTCAGGGCAGCATCTACGACATCCCTTTACGGAAGGCCTCGTTCGACAAGATCTTCTGCATGGGAGTGCTGCAATTCTGCCCGGACGTCGAGGGCGCGTTCCGCAGCATGCTGCCCTTCCTTCGACCAGGCGGCGAGATCGTCATCGATGTTTATGAGCGCTCGAAATTCCCTCCGCTGAAGACCTTCGTTCGTCCCGTTACCAAGCGGATGAAGACCGAAAATCTGTACAAGCTGCTCTCGTGGACCATCCCTCCTGCGTTCGAGATGAAGAAGGCGGTTCACCAAGTTCCCGCCGTGGGCCCGCAGCTTGCTCGGTTGATTCCCATCGGCGCCCTCTCGCACGTTGAGCGAGGATTGAACTACTCCGATGACGAACTCAAGCAGGTGAAGATTCTTAGTGCGCTGAACATGCTTTCGCCTGTCTTCGAGCATCCGCAACGGATGAAGGACGTGCAACGCTGGTTTGCGGATAGCGGATTGGTGGAAGTGGAGCTGAAGCGTGGCTACAACGGAATCAACGCAAAAGGCCGACGCGCCAACTGAGTTCGCAGTCGCAGACTCGGAACGGCAATGGTTGGCGGTGCTTGGGCGTGGCGATGAACCGGCGGATGGCGTCGAAGACTACTGCTCCTATTTATCGCAAGGGCTTGGGCGAAACGCTGTTCAGCTCCGACAAATCCGGGTTCGGTGGAATGATGATGGCTGGCTCGCCGCGTTGCGTTCACTCTGGGCAGAAAGTGCGATACGGACCAGCAGCTGGGCTCTCCTTCAGTACACGACGCTGGCATGGTCCCGCCGGGGATTGCCTTTCGGCGCGTGGGTCGTGCTGAAGCTGCTGCGTTGGCGCGGATTGCGTTGCGCGGTCGTGTTTCACGAGGCGACCCGGCAAACAGGAGACCGCTGGATCGACCACCTTCGGGGCGCTTGCCAACACTGGGTGATCCAGCGCCTTTATTCGGGAGCGAACGTGGGCATTTTCCTGGATCCGCTCGATAAGATCCGCTGGCTCCCGCGCAACGCAAGGAAGGCAGTATTCATTCCAATCGGCGCGAACATTCCTGCGAACGACCCGGACGACTCTGACTCGCACGAACACACCGACGGCACAAAAACTGTTGCTGTGTTCTGTTTAAGCGATCCGCCGAATCGGCAGAGAGAGCTCGCGGACATAGCGCACGCGATGAAGGCTGTTGCGCGGCAGGGCGTAAAAGCCCGTGTAGTGTTCCTTGGAAGAGGCACCGAAAACGCACGCAAAGAAATCGATGGCATTTTTGATTCGACAAACGTGCAGGCCGTAACTCTGGGACTGCAGAGTGCTCATGAAATCAAACGCATCCTCTCCGATGCCGACGTCATGCTATGCGTTCGCGGACCTCTGTATATGCGCCGGGGAAGCGCGATTGCAGGGATCGCCTGCGGCCTTCCGATTGTCGCGTACGCGGGAGAGGCCGAGGGTACTCCCCTTGAAGAAGCAGGCATCGAGCTGGTTCCCTACCTCGACCGCGAGGCACTCGGCACCGCTCTCGCCCACGTTCTGACCGACGTTCGTGTGCTCTCGGATCTTCGGCGAAGAAGTGTCACTGCACAAAAGCACTACTTTTCGTGGGACGCGATCGCAAACCAGATGGCGGAGACGCTCGGCGTAACGCCAAAGCGGGCCGTTGCATGAAAATCGTCATATATTCAGAGTATTTCTTCCCGATATCAGGTGGAGTTCAAACGAACATCTTCGAACTGGCGCGCGGCCTCATCGCCCGCACACCAAACTACGATAGCGAACCGATCGACGTTACGGTGGTCACGCGAACCCAAGAAACGACGTGCTCGGACGGCTCGTGGCCTTTTCATCTCGTCCGTTGTCCCAATTTCGGTAACCTAGTTCGATTGCTGCGAGAGGCTGACGTGGTCCACATTGCTGGGCCAGCCCTACTACCGATGGGACTGTGTCTGGCGCTCGATAAGCCCGTTGTCGTTGCGCACCACGGATATCAGTCAATGTGTCCGAACGGAATTCTGCTCCAGGGTAGCAGTCGCGCGGTCTGCCCCGGTCATTTTATGGCGGGACGCTATGGCAAATGCTTGCGCTGCAATCTAGCTGACATGGGATGGCTCGGCAGCCTGCGTGCGCTGATCCTCCAATTTCCTCGCCGATGGTTGTGCAAACGAGCGTCCGTAAATGTGGCGGTCACGGGGCACGTTGCACGGCGAGTCGCGCTTCCGCGAACGCGGGTTATTTTGCACGGCATCGGCGATTGTGAATGCTCATCGATCCAGCGTAATGTGCACGGAATCGAAATCGGATATGTCGGTCGACTCGTACAGGAAAAAGGCTTGCCGGTCCTTCTGAGAGCTGCCAAGCGGCTCCACGAAGACCGACTTGCTTTTCGTCTCACGATAGTTGGCGATGGCCCATTGCGAGGCCAGTTGGAACGCGATTGTCGCGAATTGGGACTGACCCCACTTGTTAGTTTCACCGGCGAACTCGCGGGAGCCGAATTGGAGCGGACAGTCCGACCGCTGCAAGTGGTCGTGCTGCCATCGCTGTGGGAAGAAACAGCTGGGCTGGCTGTGATCGAACAAATGATGCGAGGCGGAGTGGTGGTAGCGTCCGATATTGGAGGGCTGACTGAAGTCCTTGGCGATGCAGGCCTGAAGTTTACTCCAGGCGATTCGGACGCGCTCTACCTTCGACTGCGCGAGCTGCTCGAACACCCTTCCATTGCGGAGTCGCTGAGTTCCGCTGCGCGGGAGCGCGCCGCCAAGAATTTTAGCTTGGACAAGATGGTGGAGTCACATGTCGCTCTGTACGACGAGCTCGTGACATGCCACGCAGACGGAAAGCGCACACAGGGTTGATGGCAAGCGGCATATCGTGGCGCATTTCGCCGGGTGAAACAGTGGAATCGTTATGGGAGCCAACATTCTTGTGATGGACCGCCGCAGGCGATTAGACACACGATCGAATGTAGGGGTGCACGATAACCGCATTCTGAAAAAGGGAACGGAGGCAACTGTAACGTGTTTGACGAGCACAAACAGCTGCTGAACATCCGAATTCCGCGGATCAAACAGCAGATGCTGATCGGCATCACTATGTTCGTGATGGCTGTTTGTGTCGCCTACGAGCTCGGCGGCCCGATCGCTGCCGGCGATATGAGGACGCTCGAGTTTGCGGCGATCGGATTTGCTGGGCTGGGCGCGGTGATAGCGATCCTGCGCAGTTGGCGCGCGGGATTCTATTTTTTCCTCGGCTGGCTGGTCTTCGAAGACTTCGCTCGGAAATACTTGAACAACGATTTTGCCCTGTTTTTTGGGAAGGATGTTTTGGCTGCACTGACGTACGTTTCGTTGTTCGCCGCGATTCGCAGAGGACAGGAGAAGTCGTTTCGCCCGCCCTTTCTGCTGCCGCTCGCGATTTTTGTCTGGCTGGGAGTCATTCAGATCTTCAACCCCAGTTCACCGAGCATTCTGTATGGGCTCCTCGGATTTAAAGTCTACTTCTACTATATTCCGTTGCTCTGGGTAGGCTACGCGCTGATCCGAAACGATGAGGAACTGCGGAAGTTCCTTGTCATAAATGTAGGTATCGGGATAGTGGTCGCAGTGATCGGAATTATCCAGGCAATTGTGGGCAACAGCTTCCTGAACCCTACGGTTCTGAATTCGAACCTGGCGCGACTTGGCGATCTGGAGAAATACACTCCCATCGGCGGCCAGGGATTTAACCTTCCCGATTCGATTTTTGTTAGTGCGGGACGCTTCGGAGCATATTTGACGGTCATTTGGATTATCGCGATTGGAGCAGCCGGCTATCTGATTCTGGCTCGAGCAAGACGAGGACAGACAATCGTTCTGGCATCGGTGGGTGTTGTTGCCGCAGCCACCGTGCTCAGTGGAGCGCGCGGTCCGCTGCTCTACATGATCGCGTTTGGTCTGATTATGATCGTTGGTTTCTTTTGGGGTGCCCAGAAACGAGCCCCGCAGTCGCGGCTGCTGATCAAAGCGATTCGCCGATCAGTGATCGTCGGAGCACTGGGACTGGCTGCCATTCTTGTGCTTTTCCCGCAACAGGCAGGTACGCGGATCGCGTTTTACACTCAAACGTTGTCGCCGGGAAGTTCAGCTTACGAAGCAAACTGGCGGGGCTTCGGCTACCCGATGAAGAATCTGATGCTTGCCTTCACCGTCCCGCATTGGGAGTTAGGGAACGGAATCGGCCTGGCATCCCTGGGCCGCCAATATGTAGCTGAACTTCTCAAGCAGCCAGCACCAACCCTCTGGGTGGAGGAAGGGTTCGGAGTGCTGATCGTAGAGTTAGGGATCGTTGCGCCCTTTCTGTGGCTCCTGTGGAGCGGCACTTTGCTCTATTATTGTTGGAGAGTGGTGCGAACTCTTCGTGGAACTCGATTCTTTCCGATCGCGTTTGCTGTCAGTTGGTACGTGTTCCTGCTGCTGATTTTTCTTACTTGGGGCGGCCTTTCCATTTACCAGAACTATATAAATAATGCGTATCTATGGATTCTAGTGGGCGTGCTCTTTCGTTTACCCGATTTGCTTAAGAACACGTCTTCAATTGCCGTACCCGCTTCACTGCAAACGGAAATTAACGTGTAGTCCGCTAAGGGCGGGGGCACGGTGCGCGATCGATACGTCAAAGTCAGCGAGACGAGTTGCGACGGGCTGCGCATCGGCGCCGCTAGACAATCCATATTCTGGCGAAGGGAAGCCATCACTTGAACGCAATCGAGCGAAAGCCTCTGCTGGCTGTCGTTTCTCCCTTCTTGGACAAGAGTCACGGGACGGAGCGTCGCGTCAGCGAATGGATTTCGGGGCTCGTAGACCATTTCGAAATTCACCTGTATAGCCAGCGCGTCGCGGACATTGATTTCGCTAGAATCATTTGGCACAAGATTCCGAAACTGCCTGGCCCGCACTTGCTGAACTACATGTGGTGGTTTTTCGCGAATCATGCGTGCCGAGCGTGGGACCGCAGATTCCGAGGAATTCGTGTCGACGTTGTCTTCAGTCCGGGAATCAACTGCCTGGACGCCGACGTGATTTCAGTTCACATCGTGTTCGCGGAATATGCGGCTAAGTTGGCGAACTCAGCGACACCGGGTGCAAAACGAATTTCGCCTCGCAACCTCCACCGCAAACTATATTACGGCCTTATCTCGACCCTCGAACGGCGCATTTACTCCGATCGGGATAAGACTCTGATTTTGATCGCGCGCAAAACGGACGGCGAACTTACGCGCCACTTCGGCCGCCAGACACCGAGTTCTGTGATCTATCTCGGACTCGACCACAACGTTTTCAATCCTCAACGCCGAGCAGCATTTCGTGAGGTCGCGCGGCGCGAACTGGGCTACGGGCCCGACAGGTTCGTGCTTCTGCTGATTGGCAATCACTGGGCGAACAAGGGGCTCCCGGTTTTGCTCCGAGCCGTCGGATTGATTCGTGGACTTCCTATCGACATCCTGGTAGTTGGCAAGGACAATCCAGGTGAGTACGCGAACGCGATTCGGGCGAACCAGCTGGAAACCCGGGTGCAATTCAAGCTGCCCCGCCAAGATGTCGAGTATTATTACGCTGCCGCAGATGCGTACGTGGGCGCTTCACTGGAGGACACATTTGCTTTGCCTCCCGCTGAAGCAATGGCCTGCGGTTTGCCGGTGATCGTTTCAGCGGCGAATGGAACGAGTGAAATCATCACGCACGAAACTGACGGCCTCGTTCTCGAAGAACCTACTGACGAGCGCGGCCTTGCCGAGATGATCCATCGTCTCTACAACGATGCGGTTTTCCGTAACCGCCTCGGCGAACGAGCGTACGAGACGGCGCAGCGTTACACCTGGGAACGAAACGCTCGCGAATTGCGTGTAATTCTCGAGGGCATTCTGCAGAGGAAATCGCAAACTGTCGCCCGAAACTTCGCACGGGAATCGTAGGATTCCGCCTGAATGCGCTGCGATGCCCGCTAAAACGCCTCCAGATTTGCAACCCCGCATGGTGGCCCTGTTTCCCGGTCTCGACGATGTAGGAGGTATTCAGCAAGCAGGCCGCTTGGTAGCAGCAGCTCTAGCTGACGTCGCACGCCGCTACGGCTGGTCCGTCGATTTTCTTTCTCTTAACGATTCGCCGCAGCAGCGCACCGTCAGTGTAAACGGCGAATCGATTCCCTTTTCAGGATTCGGTCGCGCGAAAACGCGTTTCGCGCTTTCGTCGATGGCGCGCGCGCGCCGGCGAACACGGATCGTTCTCGCCGCTCATCCGCATTTGGCTGTCCCGGCCGCTCAAATGAAGATGCTTCGACCGCAACTGAAAACCATCGTGATTTCTCACGGTGTCGAAGTCTGGCAGCCGTTAACGGCGCTGCGGCACAGAGCGTTTCTCAAGGCGGACATTTTCGTCGCACCCAGCCGCTACACAATCGACCAAATCGTTGAAGTACAGGCAGCGTCTCGGACGAAAGTGCGACGCCTGCCGTGGCCGCTCAGCCCTGATGTCCTGAATCTGGCTTCGCAGCCCCAGATGCTCCGGTTGCCTAAGAGCTTTCCGGATGGCCTCGTCGTTCTCAGCGTCACACGCCTCGCATCAAATGAAAGGTATAAAGGCGTGGATCAACTCATTCGAGCTGTGGCACAACTTGCGCCAACAATTCCGTCGCTCCATTTGGCCGTCGTCGCGACAGGCGACGATCTCCCCGGCCATGAGCAATTGGCACAGGAACTCGGCGTTGCTGATCGAGTTCGATTCTTGACAGGACTCTCTCAGGCGGAAACTGCAGCGTGTTATTCGCGCTGCGATGTGTTTGCGTTGCCGAGCACAGGCGAAGGGTTCGGCTTTGTCTTCCTCGAAGCAATGGCCTTTGGCAAGCCTGTGATTGGCGCGGCCGCCGGCGGTGTTACGGACATCATCGAGCACGAAAAAAGCGGCCTTCTCGTGCCTCCCGGCGACGTGAACGCCTTGGCCCGCTCTCTCGAAGAGCTTCTAACCCGCGAAGCTCTGCGATTTTCGCTCGGCAAGGCGGGCGCGGAATCCGTTCGCTCCAACTTTCGGTTCGAGGTCTTTCGTTCGAGCCTGGAAGAGATCCTGCGAGAGTGCGGTCTGGCTTCCGAATAAAATCGATAGTATTCTGGTAGGGCTTTGTCGGTGACGGCTTCCCAGCCAGCAACGCAGAGAGAATCCACGTTTTCGCCCCAAGGCAGAGCGAATGCGTGTCCTAAAAACAGTTCAATCCTATTTTCCGTTTCAAGAACGAGGCGGCACGGTTTTCAAGGTCCGGGCCATCGCTCGTGGATTAGCACGTCGCGGCCATCATGTTACGGTTCTAACCGCTGATCTTGGCATACGCAGTCGAAACACCGACCGGCAGTTTGAGCCTTGCTCGTGGGGCTGGCGCTACAACGAAGAGGGTGTCGAAACCGTCTATCTCTCAACGGTCGCTCGATATCGCGCGCTGACGGTCAATCCTGGCGCGAAACGGTTTTGTGACTCTTCGCCCGCGAGCTTCGATCTTGTTCACATTTACGGTCTATACGATTTACTTGGACCGGCCGCTGGGTCGTTCTGTAAGCGCAACGCCATTCCGTACGTCCTGGAGCCGATGGGAATG
Source organism: Candidatus Acidiferrales bacterium (assembly GCA_050747085.1). Lineage (GTDB taxonomy): Bacteria > Acidobacteriota > Terriglobia > Acidiferrales > UBA7541 > Palsa-295. The sequence goes on along the minus strand of JBOGNK010000013.1, from coordinate 3,552 downwards.
TACAGGCCAATCGTCCGCAACTTGGCGCTGAAAAGAGTGTATCAGCGGATGATCGGTGCTCATCTCGCCGAGCGAGCGCGCTTTGTGATCGCAACTTCGGAACTGGAACGCAAAGACCTTCTCGCGACAGAAATCGATTCAGAGAAGGTCGTGGTTCGCCGGAACGGCATCGATGTTCCCAATCGTCTGCCCGAACGTGGCGGCTTTCGTAAAGTCCTGGCCGTACCGGAAAGCGCGACGTTGATTCTCTTTCTTGGCCGAATCGTTTCGAAGAAGCGCCCGGATCTACTGATCCAGGCCTTCTCCGACTGGCGAGGTAAAGCCTCCGATCGACAGAATTCGCTCTTAATCGTGGCTGGCCCGAAAGAAGCTGATGGCTACGTGCGCTCTCTTAAATCACTCGCGCAATCGCTCGGCGTCTCGGAACGCGTGCTTTTCATCGGTCCGGTTTACGGCGACCAAAAGTGGCAAGCTTATCGCGACGCAGACGTCTTCGTGCTCCCGTCGGAAAACGAAAACTTCGGCAACACAGCCGCCGAAGCTGCTTCCTGCGGCACCCCCGTCATCGTTACCGACTGTTGCGGGATTGCTCCGCTGATCGAGCGAGCCGGCTTGATCGTTGCCCCGCAGCGAGTCGCACTCGCGAACGCGCTAGAAAGGATCTTGGGCGATCGGGCGTTCAATCGCCGTTGCCGAAGTGGTTGCGCGGAAGTGTCCGGCCACCTTTCGTGGGACGAGCCGCTCGACGAGATCGAACAGCTATATCGGCAGTGCTGTTCCATTTCTGTACCGCAACAGATCGTGGCGTAGCACTTCAGAGTCCTTCGCGGAGGAGAAGCATTCGATGGGTGACGAATTGGCGGTTCCAGTACATCGCGTGGTCGCCGAAATTGAGACAATCAGTTCTCCCGCTGCGACCACTGTGCGGACGGCCACGTTCAAGGATCGATCGCTGGAAGAGAGGCATCGTCTTTTTCGGCTGATCCTGAAGGCCACGGACTTTCTCACCCTCATTACGGCCTTTGTGATCCTCTACTGCGCCGCATGGGCATATTCTACGCAACGCTACGTAGATGCATTCTCTGACGCGATCGTTCCTGTATCTGGCTCTCCTGAGCAGAAGATCGAGGCCATCCTCGATTGGATGGCGCATCCCCCAGCGCGTTTGGTCGACGGTATCATCGGTACGCCGAATGACCGCAACCCGATTCATACACTGAACTATGAAGCGTTGCTGCAAGTCTGCGGGACAGCCACCAACGCATTCATCAATCTTGCCGATACCAGCAGTCTCCGCGCGCGTCGCCTTCTGCTGCTGGACGCGCACGGCGGTACCAAACATGTGGACGCCGAAGTAAAGATAGGCGGTAAGTGGTGGGTGATTGACCCCACGTTCCGTGTGATTTTACGCGGCTCTGACGGAGGAATGCTGACGCGGCGCCAACTGAGAAACCCCGCTATTTTTGCCGTCGCGACTCGAACGATTTCTCGTTACGATCCGAACTATAATTTCGAACGTACCGCCCATATCCGCGTCGCCGCGATACCCGCGATCGGCAACCTCGCGGGCAAAGCGCTTGATTCCATGCTTCCCGGCTGGCAGGATTCAGCCGCGGTCAGCCTCATCGTTGAGCGCAATTCGCTGCTCGCGCTGACAGCAAGCCTGATCGCCGCGCTCCTGCTCGTTCTTTTACATCTTTCTGTTCGCTTGTACGGCAAGCAGAGGCTCGGGATTCAGTCCCCAGGGACAATGGCGCGGCTCTACTGCGCGGTTCGAGCCTTCATGAATTCACCTAACAACGCTACCTGAAATGTGCGGGATCGCAGGCATTATCGGAATCGAACCGACGGCGGGCGAATTGGCTCTTCGCTCGATGCTTATGTCCATTGTTCACCGTGGCCCCGACGAAGAAGGCAGACTGATCAGGCCCGGTGTTGCGATCGGGTCGCGGCGGCTTAGCATCATCGACCTGCCCGGCGGAAGCCAGCCCGTCTGGAATGAGAACGGCACCTTAGCCGCGATCTTCAACGGCGAAATTTACAATTTCCGGACCCTGCGACGCGAACTTCAAGATTCGGGCCATCGCTTCCGCACTCTCTCCGATACAGAGGTTATCGTTCACGCGTACGAAGCCTGGGGTGACGACTGCGTTCGCCATCTCGATGGAATGTTCGCATTCGCCGTTGTCGAATTGCCGGGCGGCCGCAACGCGCCGCCTACGCGAGTCTTCCTTGCTCGCGATCGGTTGGGCATCAAGCCGCTCTATTACGCCTTTGCAGGAGGAACCTTCTGCTTCGCTTCCGAGATAAAGGCAATCGTTGCGAGCGGGCTAGTTAAGCAGTCGCTTTGTCAGGATGCTATCGCCTCTTACCTGCTGTTTGGCGCTGTCTCCGAGCCATCGACCGTCATCGATGGAATTTTCGTTCTGCCGCCGGGATCTTCGGTCGCGGTTGATTCTACCGAACCAACTCGCCACGTCGAGCCACAGCCTTTTTGGGGCGGCCGGAAAATTACCGCACTAGCTTCGGCAATAGACGCACCTCCTGCACGGCACGTCCGCACGCTCCTGGAGAATGCAGTCGCGAGTCATCTGGTCGCCGATGTTCCTGTAGGAGTCTTTCTGAGCAGTGGTATTGATTCGACGGCAATCGCTGCTCTCGCAAGCCGCGCGCAAAGCGGCATTCACACTTTCACCGTCGCTTTTCCCGAAATCGACTTCAACGAAGCTGAGATCGCCCGGGGCACAGCACAGTCTCTGGGCACGAATCACCGCGAAGTCTCGATTTCGGCCGGCGAAATGCTGTCTCATATGGAAGATGCAATCGCTGCATTTGATCAGCCCACGATCGACGGCGTGAACAGCTATTTCGTTTCGTGGATGGCGCGGCAAGCGGGATTGAAGGTCGCACTCTCAGGCTTGGGCAGCGATGAGCTCTTCGGCGGTTACAGTTCATTTCGCGCAACGCGCCTGTTCGCAGGGATTGCAAGTGTGGCTCGTGTTCTACCCGAACCGTTGCGTTCTTTTGTTGGCACGCGAATCATCGCCGCGAAACCTCGGGGCTCGCGCGCTGGCGGGTGGCGGAAAATAGCCGCCGCTCTCGCCCGTCCGAACAGCCTTCCGCATCCGTATTTCTTCACTCGCCTGTTGTTTACGCCAGACGCAGCCGCTTCCGCCATGCGCCAGGATCCTTCACGGTGGGAATCAGCGACGTGGCTACGCAGGCTTGCCAACGCTGCTCAACAAACTCGCGAGGTGGATTGGTTCACGGCTGTCTCCTGGCTGGAGATTCGCTCGTATTTGCTCAACATGCTGTTGCGTGACACCGACGCGATGAGCATGTGCCATTCGCTTGAAGTCCGCGTTCCGTTTCTCGATACGCAACTCGTCGAATACGTGCTGTCGCTTCCGGAATCCGCAAAATACTCGCCAGGCCGCCCGAAATCGCTGCTGGTCGACGCAGTTCGCGATCTTCTGCCACCCGAAGTCATCGGACAGCGGAAGCGCACATTCACATTTCCGTGGGAAGTCTGGCTGCGCGGCACGCTCCGCG
>JBOGNK010000012.1:0-9337 GCA_050747085.1 Candidatus Acidiferrales bacterium | reverse complement strand
TATCCGCTCATGATCAAGGCGGCCGAAGGCGGCGGCGGACGCGGCATGCGCGTCGTTCGCAACAAGCGCGAGCTGATTCCCGCATTTCAGACGGCCCGAGCAGAAGCCGAACAGGCCTTTGGAAGCAGCGCCGTATACATGGAGAAGCTGATCGAGCGCCCGCGGCACATCGAATTTCAGGTTTTGGGCGATCGCCACGGCAATCTGATTCACTTGGGCGAACGCGAGTGCTCCGTGCAGCGGCGTCATCAGAAGCTGCTGGAAGAATCACCATCTCTGGCGTTGGATAGTGCAACGCGCCAGCGCGTCGGGCAGCAAATCGTCACCGCACTCAAGAAATTGGGCTATTCGAGCGCGGGAACTGTCGAATTTCTGCGCGAACCCTCCGGCAATCTATACTTCATCGAAATGAACGCACGTGTGCAGGTGGAGCATCCGGTGACGGAGATGGTTACCGATGTGGACATCGTAAAGTCGCAGATCCGCATGGCCGCTGGAGAAAAGCTGAAAGACGTCGTCGGCGACGTCCATTTTCGGGGCCACGCGATCGAATGCCGGATCAATGCGGAGGACCCTGAAACGTTCGTCCCATCGCCCGGCCGCATCACGGCGTTCCGCGTTCCCGGAGGTCTGGGCTGCCGCGTCGACACTGCAGCCTATGCCGACGCTGTGATTCCGCCGTACTACGACTCGCTCATCGCCAAGCTCATCACCTATGGGCACGATCGCGCTGAAGCGATCGCGCGGATGCAAAGCGCCCTCGACGGATTCGTCGTGGAAGGCATCAAGACGACAATCCCCTTGCACAAGCGAATTCTTGCAGCGCCCGACTTCGTTGCCGGCAAGCTCGATACGCACCTTCTCGAGCGCCTCCCGGGTCCAGACACGAAATAGAGGCCCGATTGTTCCCTCCGTTTTACGCGATTATCGACCCCGCGCTGACCCCCGTGCCGATAGTTCAGCTTGCCGGATCCCTCGCCGCCACGGGAGTGGAGTTGATTCAGCTGCGCGATAAGCACGGCTCGCCACGCGCGATTTACTATCAGGCGAAGGAAATCGCGGCTTTTTTCGACAAAGCCAGCGTTCGGTTCATTATCAACGACCGACCGGACATCGCGGCAATATGCGGTGCCGGCGGAGTGCACGTTGGTCAGGACGATCTTCCCGTGGAAGCCGCGCGCGCGATTTGCGCAAAGCCGCTCTGGGTAGGCGTTTCGACACACAACCTCGCCCAACTCCGCGACGCCGACCGTACTTCGGCGGACTATATAGCGGTGGGGCCCGTCTTCCCGACAGGCACAAAGGCAAATCCAGATCCCGTTGTCGGACTCGAGTTCATCCGGGCGGCGCGTCAGGCGACGCGAAAACCACTTGTCGCCATTGGTGGAATCACTGTAGAGTCTGCCGCTGACGTATTGCGCGCTGGAGCCGATTCGGTGGCCGTGATTCGCGATTTACTGGCGGCGCCCGATCCAGCGGGGCGGGCGCGCGAGTACCTGGAAGTTGCGCACAGCATCCGTCGGTTTGAGTAAGGGATGGTGTTCTCGATAGCGGTGAGGCACCGGTGCGGCTCAGCCGCATCTAAGCACCATTCGCGCTTTGGTCTTTTAGTGGAATCACACCTCCTCGTCGCGAGGCCGCTCTTGCAACACGCGCTGCGTGATGGTGAATCAGGGCGTGCAATGCCGGTCAGGGCTGCCGGTCAATTTTGAACCGTGAGGTACGAATGTCCAGTCTGCTGAAGACAAAACCCCTGAATGTGATTTTGGCCGAAGCTCAGGAAACCGGCGAGCATTCCCTCAAGCGCTCTCTTGGGCCCATTAATCTAGTGACTCTTGGCATCGGTGCGATCATCGGCGCCGGAATTTTCGTCTTGACCGGTACCGCCGCTGCGCAATTCGCGGGACCGGCCATCGTCCTCTCGTTCGTAGTCGCCGGCATCGGTTGCGTTTTCGCGGGTTTGTGCTACGCCGAATTCGCCTCGATGATCCCCATCGCGGGTAGCGCCTATACCTACGGCTACGCCACGATGGGCGAAATCGTCGCTTGGATCATTGGCTGGGCTCTTGTGCTCGAATACGCCTTCGGCGCCGCGACTGTTGCCGTCGGGTGGAGTGGTTACGTTTCCGGCCTCCTCAAATTTTTCGGCGTCACCATCCCCTTTAACCCGACGCCGAGAGGGCACCTCTCACTCTTTGGCTTCACATTCCCCGTTCAGATAGACATTTTTGCGATGGCCGCCATCATCGTTATCACTGTCATCCTTGTCGTCGGCGTGCGGGAATCGGCCAACTTCAACAGCGCCGCGGTCATGATCAAGGTATCGGTCGTCCTCATCTTCATCGGCTTGGCGGTCGCGTTCGCTTTCGGCCACTGGTCGCAAATGCTCGCCAACTGGCATCCGTTTATCCCCAAGAATCTGGGCCACTTCGGACAATACGGCTGGTCCGGCATCATGCGTGGCGCAGGCGTAGTCTTTTTCGCTTACATCGGTTTCGATGCCGTCTCCACTGCCGCGCAGGAGTCCAAGAATCCTCAGAAGGACATGCCTTTCGGCATTCTCGGCTCGCTAATCATCTGCACCATCCTGTACATCATCGTTTCTGGCCTGCTGACTGGCCTGAAGCCTTATGCCGCGCTGAACACGCCGGCGCCGGTCGCCGACGGTGCCGCCGTCATCGGCGTGCAGTGGGGAGTGTTCCTGGTCGACTGCGGTGCTATCGCAGGCCTCGCCTCCGTTATGCTTGTTATGCTCCTCGGTCAGTCGCGCGTTCTCTACACGATGTCGCATGACGGGCTTCTCCCCGGTTGGGTCGGCAAGATTCATCATCGCTTCCGTACGCCCTATATCACGTCCATCGTCGTCGGGTGTTTCGTCGCCTTCCTCGCCGCGTTTTTTAACATTGTTTTCCTCGCCAAGCTCGTGAGTCTCGGCACGCTTCTCGCCTTCACTATCGTTTGCCTCAGCGTCTGGATCATGCGCGTCAAGCGTCCCGATTTTCCGCGGCCTTTCCGCACTCCCTGGGTTCCCCTGGTGCCGATTCTCGGAATGATCGTCTCGCTCGCGTTGATGTTATCGCTGGATGCGCCTGCTTGGATCGTCTTCGGATGTTGGCTCGTATTCGGGCTGATCATCTACTTCAGCTATAGCCGTAGTCACAGCAAGGTACAAAGAGCCGACCAGGAAAGCGGGGCTCCCGTGCTCAACAGCAAGGGTGGCGCCGACTGAGGTACGAATGCCCAGTTCGCTTCTAAAAACGAAACCCCTGAATGCGATTTTGCGGGAAGCGTCGGAGACAGGCGAGCACTCGCTGAAGCGCGCCCTTGGCCCGGCGAACCTGATCGCGTTGGGAATCGGCGCCATCATCGGCACGGGAATCTTCGTCCTGACCGGTCCCGTTGCCGCCACGGCGGCAGGACCTGCCATCGTCCTGTCCTTTATCGTCGCTGGCTTGGGCTGCGCTTTCGCCGGCCTGTGTTATGCCGAATTTGCCGCTTTGCTGCCTATCGCCGGCAGCTCGTACAGTTATGGCTACGCCACGCTCGGCGAAATCGTTGCTTGGATCATCGGGTGGGCCCTCGTCCTCGAGTACGCCTTCGGAGCAGCCACCGTTGCCGTCGGCTGGAGCGGATACGTCGGAAGCCTCCTCCAGGATCTCGGCATTCCATTCCCGCCGGCGCTCTCTTACGCGCCTGGAACGGAACTGGTGAAGTATAACGGCCGCTGGGCGCCCATCAGCAGCGTGGCCACGGAAATGCACAAGGCGGCCGCCAGCCTGCCCCACATGACGGCTCATTTCGACCTGATGGCGCTGATTGGCATCTGCATCATGACCGCCATTTTGGTGAAAGGGATCAGCGAATCCGCAAACGTCAACACAGCCATCGTCATCATAAAGGTCGCGGTGCTGCTCGTCTTCATCGGGCTCGGAATCATTTTCCTCGCCGGGCACACATCGCTCGCGCTTTCGAATTGGCACCCGTTCATTCCTCCGAACAAGGGTCACTTTGGCGAGTTCGGCTGGAGCGGCATTTTACGCGGCGCGGGAATCATCTTTTTCGCCTACATCGGGTTCGACGCTGTCTCGACGGCGGCGCAGGAAGCTAAAAATCCGAAGCGTGACATGCCGATAGGAATTCTCGGATCGCTCGTGATCTGCACCATTCTTTACATTTTGGTTGCCGTCGTTCTCACCGGCCTTGCCTCGTACACACGCTTGAATGTCGCTGATCCCATCGCACTCGGAATAGATGTCATCCCCGGCGTGAGGTGGGGCAGTTATCTGGTCAAGATCGGGGCGATTTGCGGGCTCAGTTCAACCATGCTGGTCATGCTCCTTGGGCAGACCCGCGTCTTCTTTACCATGGGGCACGATGGACTGCTCTGGAATTGGTCCTGCAAAGTTCATCCCAAGCTGCGTACTCCCTATATCTCGACCATCGTCATCGGCGCTTGCGTCGCCTTACTTTCCGCATTGGTGCCGATCGATAAGCTGGACGAACTCGTCAGCATCGGCACATTGTTCGCCTTTACGATCGTCTGCGCGGGCGTCTGGGTGTTACGCCGGAAGCAGCCTGATCTCAAACGTCCCTTCAAGACTCCATGGGTGCCTTTCGTTCCAATCATGGGTATGGCGATATCGCTGCTCATGATGTTTTCGTTGCATCTCCTCACATGGGAAGTATTTCTGATCTGGCTCGCTGTGGGTCTGGTGATTTACTTCACGTATAGCCGTCACCACAGCAAGGTGCAACGTGGCGACCATGCCGAAACTGGCGAGCCGGTGCCAAACAGCCAGGGGATACGCGACTAGCCGGGCGGCTCGTGTCCGCCTTTTCCAGTTGATGCGCGCTTGTCGTATGCTTACCCTTATCTGCTGGCATTCCTTCGAACGAGAACAATCTTGTGAACTGGTTTTCTTCGCGCCGCATGGGCCTGTTCTTCCGGCGTCTTTCGCCGCTCGATCGCATTGCATTGGCGATCATCGCGCTGTACATCGCGATTCGGGTTGCTGAAGCCGTCGGCTTTCACGTTCCGTTCAGCCCTTTTGTTGGCTTCTTCGCGTTTTTGGCCCTCGTCTACCTTGTTTTCCGATTGCTCCCTTGGATCCGCTCCGAGCTGCTCTGGGGTCTTCGCAATCGCCTGATCGTCGCGTACGTTTTCATTGCCGTAGTGCCTGTTGTGCTGCTGCTTGCAATGGCAGGCGCCGGGTCGTACCTTGCGTACCTCCAACTCGGCGCGCACCTGCTGCGCGATCACATCGACGAGCAATCCGCGCGAATCAAGGGAGAAGCCGATGCCATCTCCGATGAAATCGTCACGGAGGTCGCTGCGGGTATTCCGCTGAACGCATCATTGCTCTCCCGCCCGGAGATCGCCGCGCTGATTCACACTGCGAATGAGCAGTTCCCCGGTGTGCAGGTCTCCTTCGACAGAGGCCGGGAACTGATCGGCCGCGATGGCCGCACTTTCTCGGGACTGTTGGAGTTCGACGGAAAGCTATGGATCGCCTCGGCGGAAGCACGCACTGCAAAGGCGAGGTCCTTTGTAATCATGATCGCCGCGCCCGTCACTCCCACAACTCTCGACCGGCTTGGTTCCGAGCTCGGGCCAATTCAATTCATCCTGCTAAGGCCTGGGAATAGCACTTCGCATCTCACTCTCTCGTTCAAAGACAAGTCGTACGAGCCAGGCCAGCAAATCGCCAGCGTCGATCGCCAGCTCGCGCCGCCCGAGCATTGGTGGGACGTCCGCGTGAACGGAGCCGCCACGTTCGAAGCCCGGCGTGCGGATTCGCCAAGCTCGGACGGCGCGCCCGTGTACGCGTCCTTTTCCCTGCGTCCCATGATGGTGAATCGGCATATCTTCCCGTCTGTTGGCGCGTTCGGCCCATATCTCATGACGATTCTCGCTGTCGTCGCCGTGATCTTTCTGATCCTTGAAATCGCCGCGCTCGCCACAGGTGTCGTACTCAGCCGTACGATCACCACCGCGATCGATGACCTCTATCAGGCTACCCGCCGCGTCCGCCTTGGCGATTTTTCGTATCGCGTGCGCGTCCGCAGGGACGATCAGCTCGGCGAGCTCGGCAAATCGTTCAACGAAATGACCACCTCAGTCTCCGATCTGCTGGCCGAACAAAAACAGCGCGAGCGCCTGGAGCACGAGATCGAGATCGCACGCGAAGTGCAGGAGCAGCTCTTTCCGCGATCGATTCCGTCCCTGCCCGGCCTCCAGCTTGCTGCGATTTGCCGTCCGGCCCGCACCGTCAGCGGCGATTACTACGATTTCATTCGCCTCGGACCCGACCGCGTCGCAATCGCGCTTGCCGACATCAGCGGAAAAGGGATTTTCGCCGCATTGCTGATGGCCAGCGTGCAGGCCGCCTTGCGCAGCATCGCTTTGAACGACGGACAATGCGGCACAGCTGCCCTCGTCACCCAGCTGAATAATCATCTGTTTCACAACACGTCAGACGACCGGTACGCAACATTCTTCTATGCCGTCTACGACGTTTCATCCCGGACTCTCACATATACAAATGCCGGCCATCTCTCGCCATTTTGTGTGAGCGACGGCGTCGTCCACCGCCTCGACCAAGGAGGAACCGTGGTCGGCCTGTTCGAGGATGCACCTTACTCGCAGGGAACGCTGAAGGTGGCTCCCGGCAGCACTCTTGTTGCATTCAGCGACGGATTGACGGAGCCGGAAAACGTCTATGGCGAGGAATTTGGCATGGATCGCGTGCGCGATGAGATTTTGCGCCAGCGCAACACGCCGCCCCAGCGCGTCGCCGAGAACTTGATTGCTGCCACCGAACAATGGGCCGGGACGCCGGAACAGGCCGACGACATCACCGTAGTCGTCGCCCGCATGGGCTAGATCTGGCGCAGTTGCTACGCCACTGAGGATCGCGAAAACCAGGTCCGTGGTCTTGAGGGGTCTCTAGCTTTCGCAATTTTCGGCGCGTAGATACGGCTGCACTGAAAGAGGATCGTAGGAGCGGGCCTCAGGCCGCTGCCATCGCGGGGCCACTCGCCATGGCGAACCCGCCCGGTCGGCCTACCAGCCGCCGCCACCACCACCGCCGCCCCCGCCGCCTGATCCTCCTCCGCCACCACCAGAAGACCCGGGAGCGCTCGATGACGACGCGATCGCGCTTGAGAACGAGCCGGCAAGCGCGCCCGCGAATCCCGTTGCACCAAGCGAACCCCAATCGCTGCCTGAATACCACGAGGGCGAATATCCATTTTTGGAACCCGGAGCTTGGCTGGCTCCTCCCAGCACACCCGCGAATCGTTGCGCCCACGCTTGCTCCAGGTCGAGCGAAAGCGCGTATGGCAGAAATTTCTCGAAAACCTCTGGCGCCTGATCGGCGGGAATCAATCGGTTCATCCGATCGCCGTCCACCTCGCCCAGGAACATCTTGAATCCGGCGACCTTGTCCAGAACGGCGCGGCCCGCGCGCGTCGGCGCTTTCAGCAAATGATGAAACAGCACATGCAGCCCAATCGTGGCCACCAGCAGCAGCGCAACTGCGCTCGACGTCGCTTGCGTCAGAAACCAAAGGCCCCCAACCTCGCCCGCTATGAATGGAATTGAAAAGAGAGACATCATTACCGCCGGTGCCACGCTCGTTTTCGATGCACCGGACGCCCGCGCCGACTTCCACGTGTGCCCCACTCCGGCCACCAATCCGTACACCGCAAGGCTCCAGATCGACAGCCACACGCAAATGAAGGCCGCCATTGCCATCTTTGGCGCTCCCTCGGTCGAAAAAACCAGTACGAATGTCAGCGCGGAAAGTACGATCGCAGGAATCAGGTAGCCGCTATTTGTTACGAAATAGATTTTCTGCTCGCTGATCTTCAGCCACTTTTTCAGCGCCTTCATCGCGGAGCTGATCGTTTCGTGATTTTCGTTGTGTAACCAGATTTCGTTGCGCCCATCGCCGAACAGCGTGGCCGCGACAGCCTTTTCATCGGTCGTCAGCACCCGATCGTCCGCCTTCGTGCGATAGAGCGTGTAGCTTCCCGCTTGCTGCTCGATCTTGACGAAGCCGCGCACAGCCATGTCGATTACCGAGCATGCGAACACTTTGTTGTCGTAACCCATGCGCGTCAGATAACGAACGGCCGCAGGCGAAAAATCGGAAGGCGGTTCGTACTGCACCACGGTTGTTCCTGGGCCCGGGTCGCGGCCGGCGTAGGCCCACGCGACAACGTAATAGAGCAGAACCAGCAGGAATCCGCCAAGCGCGATCAGCGCGTCCCGATTGTCCTGCGCGAAGTAACGCACCCCATCGCTCTTCGTGGGCGGTGTGAAATAGCCCTTCGGAAAATCGAGCCGGATCGTCAGCCCGCTGTAGGCCGATAGCGCGTGGGTTGTCTCGAACTGGAAAGTTCCGTCCGCAGCCGTCGAATGCGTCAAGTCGTGCGCCATCGATCCTTGCGGCCCCGTATAGCCGCCCAGCCGAACCTGATCCGCCGCGATGCCGGCGGGCAAACGTACGCTTGCCGATGCGCGCTCGATCGGGAAAATCCATCCGTTTCCCGTGACGTTCCAGAATAGCTCATCGTTCGTTGCGAAAAATCCGAGCTGGCGATTCGTTTCGTACGTGATCGAGTAGGTGTGTTCTCCAGGCTCAACGAGACTGTTGCTCGATCCGAGATAGATGCGCTCCCCGTTCGACAGATCTTCGATTCGCGTCTCTTCCGGTGCGCCGTCGCGAGTAGCGTCAATCAGGTGGAACCCAACCACGTAGTGATTCCCCAACCTGTCGTTGTAGCGTGTCGGGAAATCGCGGTAGATACCGTGGCGGATGCGGTCGCCCTTGCTGACCACACGGATTGTCTCCGTAACGATCATGCTCGCGTCGGTGCGCACCTCGATATCGCTGTGATAATCGAGAATGCGCTCCGATTGCGCGCGCGCAGACCCAACGAGCAAAGCCGCCCACGCGAGCAGCAGAGCGATAGCGGCGCCGCGCATTCCTCGTGCCACGGTTGCCCCCTATAATTTACCTATGTTGGGAATCGAACTGACTCGATTTTACCGACCTCTGCGACCGCGACATCGATTGGCAGAGTGGCTGTTGCTAGACGAGAGATACCACTTCGTTCTGATTCGTGTTTAACTTTCTACCATGAAAATCTTGACGGCCGCGGAAATGCGAGAGGTCGACCGCCTCACCAGCGAGCGTTACGGCGTTCCGAGCCTCACGCTCATGGAGAATGCCGGCCGCAGCGTTGCTGAATTTATTCGCGACCGTTTCGCGCCTCTCGAACGCCGCCGCGTCGTGGTTCTCTGCGGCAAGGGCAACAATGGCGGCGACGG
>JBOGNK010000011.1:0-31277 GCA_050747085.1 Candidatus Acidiferrales bacterium | reverse complement strand
GCATTCTGGTGGACCGCGCCGTGGAAGCGCCGGTGATCATGGCCAGCGCAGCGGGCGGCGTCGAAATCGAGGAGGTCGCTCGCGAAAATCCCGCCGCCATTCTGCGCGAGACGGTGCGGCCGGCAGTGGGGCTGCAGCCTTATCAGGTGCGTAAGCTCGTGTTCGGATTGGGGCTCGGAGCGGAAATGGTGCCGGTGGCCACGCCGTTTTTACAGGCGCTCTATCGCGCGTTCATGGAAAGCGACGCTTCGCTGGCCGAGATTAATCCACTCGTTTTGACCGGGGATGGCCGGCTGATTGCCCTCGATGGCAAGATCACCCTCGACGATAATGCGCTTTACCGTCACAAAGATCTCGCCGAAGTCCGCGACATCGATGAGGAAGATCCGCTCGAAGTGGAAGCCTCGCGTTACAAGCTCAATTACATCAAGCTCGACGGCACGGTGGGCTGTATGGTGAATGGCGCGGGCCTGGCGATGGCTACCATGGACATCATCAAGCTGAGCGGCGGTAGCCCGGCGAATTTCCTCGACGTGGGTGGAGGAGCTTCGGAAGAACAGGTGAAGAATGCGTTTCGAATCCTGGTGAGCGATCCGAACGTGCGCGCGGTGTTCGTTAATATTTTTGGCGGAATCCTGCGGTGCGACGTGCTGGCCAGCGGCGTGGTGAACGCGGCCAAGGAGCTTGCGCTGAAAGTGCCTATCGTCGTTCGCATGGAAGGGACCAACGTGAAGCAAGGCCAGGAAATTCTGCGCAGCTCCGGCCTGAATTTTGCCGTCGCCAGCGGCATGAAAGACGGCGCGGAAAAAGCGGTCGCCTTGGCCGGGGGTGCGCGATGAGCGTTCTTGTCGATAAATCAACGCGTCTTCTCGTGCAGGGATTGACCGGCCGCGAAGGCGGATTTCATTCACAGCAAATGATGCAATATGGGACGAAGATCGTCGCGGGCGTGACGCCAGGGAAGGGCGGAACGAAACATCTCGACGTGCCGGTGTTCAACACTGTGGGCGACGCCGTGCGTGATACTGGTGCTAACACGTCCGTGATTTTCGTGCCGCCGCCATTTGCCGCCGACGCAATCCTTGAAGCAATCGACGCGGCGGTGCCATTCGTGATTTGCATCACGGAAGGTATTCCGACGCTTGACATGGTGCGCGTCGGGGCGGCGTTGAAAGGGTCGAAGACGCGACTGCTGGGCCCGAATTGCCCTGGAATCATTTCGCCGGGCAAATGCAAAGTCGGCATCATGCCCGGAGTGATTCACAAGGAAGGCAACGTCGGCGTGGTGAGCCGCAGCGGAACGCTTACGTACGAGGCCGTTCACCAGCTCACGTTGCTCGGGATCGGCCAGTCGACGTGCGTCGGAATCGGCGGCGATCCGATCATCGGCACAAATTTTCTCGACGTCATCCGTATGTTCAATGAAGACGCGGAAACACGCGCGATCGTGATGATCGGTGAAATCGGCGGAAACGCGGAGGAAATCGCGGCCGACTACATCAAGAAACATGTGAAGAAGCCGGTGGTCGGATTCATTGCGGGACAAACCGCGCCGCCGGGACGCCGCATGGGTCACGCGGGCGCTATCATCAGCGGAGGTCAAGGCACCGCAGCCGACAAATACAAAGCGATGCGCGCGGCGGGGATTCATACGGTGCAGAGCCCGGCGGAAATCGGCGAGACGATTGCCAAAGTGATTGGCAAGGGCAAGCCAAGTAGCGGGTCGAAGCAAGCAACGAACGGAACGCGAAGGAAGACCGCAAAGAAGCAAAGAAGCAAGGCGAAAACGAAATCCAAGCGCCGATGAGATGTCCAGTAGCGCTGGCGTCCCACCGGCGTTTTGGATTTAGGTTTAAGTGTAGCGCCGCGGACTTTAGCGCGGGACGGTTTCTCAACTCAGCTAGTTTGTCGAACGGAGGCGTATTTCCTTGGCTATCGAACGAACGCTGGCGATTATCAAGCCCGACGCAGTGGGGCGGAATTTAACTGCCGACATTCTGAGCCGCATCCATGCGGCGAAATTTCAGATCGTGGCGATCAAATCGTTGCGGCTGACAAAAACGGAAGCGGAAGGATTCTACGCCGTGCATCGCGCGCGTCCGTTTTTCGGGGAGCTCACGGATTTTATGAGTTCGGGCAAGGCTGTCGCGATGGTCCTGGAAGCGGAAGGCGCGATCGCGAAATGGCGCGAGACGATGGGTTCAACCGATCCCGCCAAAGCCGCTCCGGGAACGATCCGTCGCGAGCTGGGCACGAGCATTCAATTCAATTGCACTCATGGTTCCGACGCGCCGGACACGGCTGCGTTCGAGATCAGCTACTTCTTCGCTGGTTCAGAGCTGGTCTGAGTAGCATCGTTCACCTAGCTTCAGTCGAAATCGTAGTTAAGAGTAGCTTCGCGAAGCTTGCTACTGCAGTTGCGCCGGCTTGAGGCGCGGTGAGAGCGTTTGAATCACGAGGAGCGCCAGCAGGTACGCGGAGCACGAGAAAGCAAAGAGCGGCACGTAGCTATGCGTCGATTGTACGATGTGGGCGGTGGCCTTTTGCATCAAATATCCGCCGGCGGCGCCCATCGTTCCACCGATTCCCACGACGCTCGCCACCGCCGCTTTGGGAAAGGTATCGGAAGGCAGCGTGAACAGATTCGCTGACCAGCCCTGATGCGCGGCGGCGGCTAGGCCCACCAGTCCCACTACCAGCCACAGTCTGTTCGAGAACGGAGCCACGATCACCGGCACCACCGCCAGAGCGCAAATGAGCAGCGCTGTCTTGCGTGCGAAATTTACCGCCCGGCCCCGCTTCAATAATGCCGAGGAGATCCATCCTCCTCCGATGCTCCCGCCAATTGAAAGTACGTAGACGGCCATGACGGGAGCCTCGCTCTGCCGCAGGTTCAGGTGGAATCTAGTCTGCAAGTATCCCGGCAGCCAAAAAAGATAGAACCACCAAATAGGGTCGGTGAGGAACTTGCCGATTGCGAAGGCCCAAGTTTCTTTGCGCGGGAACAGATTTTTCCAACGCACCTGTAATGTTTTCTCCTCCGGTTCGCTTTGAATGAAGGCGATCTCCGCAGGGGCGATCCAACGGTGTTCTTCCGGCTTGGAGTAGAGCCAGAGCCACAGTCCGAGCCAGACGAATCCAAGTGCGCCCGTAACTACGAAGGCTCCGCGCCAGCTGAAGGCGAACGTGAGGAACGTGACAGCCACTGGCACGATGATGTTACCGATGTTCGCACCGGCGTTGAAGACACCCGTCGCCAACGCGCGTTCCCGCTTCGGGAACCACTCCGCCACTGTTTTAATGCACGCGGGGAAGTTCGCCGCTTCGGCTAAGCCGAGCAGGAACAGCGCGACGCCGAAGCCAAAGGCAGAATGCGCCGCGCCCGGCAGCATGGCGGCAACGCTCCACAGAGTAATCGCGATTGCAAAACCCTTTTTCGTGCCGAGCAGGTCCGTGAAACGGCCCGCGAAGACGAACCCGAGGCCGTAAGCCAGCAGGAAAGCGCCGGTCATGTTGCCGTATTGAATGTCGTTGAAGCCGACCGTTGTTTCGAGAAACTGCTTCAAATAGCCGATCACGCCGCGGTCGACATAAGCAATCACAGTGGCGAAGAAGAGCAGGGAACAGATGACCCAGCGGACTTGCGTCATTCGCGGGCGCGGTTCACGACTGCCGTTTCCTTCCACGGGAAGGCCGGTCGCAGGACGCGGTGTCGTGTTATGAATGGCCGCCTCTCACAAATCAACGCGGCCCAGCTTACCTTTTTTACGCTCACGCTGAGACAGAAATATGCGAAAGTACATGTCCGCTCGTCGAATCTTTGCACGGTTGAAAAGGAACGACCGATTCAGTGCCGCTAAAGATTAAGCCGAAAGAAGGGTGCCGCTGGGATCTGGTGAGTATGGGCGAAGTGATGCTGCGCTTCGATCCCGGCGAGAAGCGCATCTGGACGACGCGCGGATTCGAGGTGTACGAGGGTGGCGGCGAATACAACGTCGCGCGAGGGCTGAAGCGATGTTTCGGGCTCGACAGCGCGCATGTGACAGCGTTTGTGGACAACGCGGTCGGCCGTCTCATTCAGGACTTGATGTGCCGGGGCGGAGTCGATCAGTCGTTGGTGCGATGGGTGGCCGACGACGGCGTTGGCCGCGTGTCGCGAAACGGGCTGAATTTCGTCGAGCGCGGGTTCGGCGTTCGCGCAGCTCTCGGCTGCTCGGATCGCGGGAACACGGCAGTCTCACAACTGAAACGGGGACATGTCGATTGGGACGAGATTTTCGGCAAACATGGAGCCCGCTGGTTCCATACCGGCGGAATTTTCTGTGCGCTCTCGTCAACTACACCCGAAGTTGCCCTTGAAGCCATGCAATCCGCGCGGCGCCACGGGGCCGTCGTTTCCTACGATCTGAATTACCGCGAATCGCTGTGGAAGGGAATCGGCGGAAAGAAGCAAGCGCAAGAAGTGAATCGCAGTCTCGCGCCACTCATCGACGTGATGCTCGGCAACGAAGAGGATTTTTCGGCCGCCCTCGGCTTTGAAGTCGCCGGGACTGACGAGCATCTCACTGAGTTCGAAACGAGCGGGTTTCGCAAAATGATCGAGGCTGTGGTGAAGGAATTTCCTTTCTCCGTGGTTGCGACAACGCTGCGCAAAGCGAGGACGGCGACGCGCAACGATTGGGGCGCAATCTGCTACAGCAACGGCACGTTCTACGAAGCGAAGCACCGCGAAAATCTGGAGATTCTCGATCGCGTCGGAGGCGGCGATTCTTTCGCCTCCGGACTGATCTACGGTTTCCTCTCCGGTCAGGGACCCCAATGGGCGGTCGATTGTGGCGCGGCGCATGGAGCTCTGGCTATGACAACCCCCGGCGACACGTCGATGGCGACGCTTAAGGAAGTGCTGAACGTGATGAAAGGAGCGAGCGCACGCATTGCGCGCTGATCGCGCTCATGGGCTCGAAACCGGCAATGCACATGACCAGGGATGACGTTCGCCATCTCATAACTGAGATTGGTGTTGTTCCTGTTGTGCGCGCCCGCAATTCGCAACAGGCAATGTTGGCCGCTGGGGCTGTCTGCGCCGGCGGCATTCCGATTGTTGAGATCACGATGACGTTTCCTGGTGCGATCGACGTGATCGCGCAGCTCGCTCGGACCGTGAGCGACTCAGTTCTCGTTGGTGCGGGCACAGTTCTCGATGCCGACACGGCGCGCAAATGCATTTCCGTTGGTGCGAAGTTCATTGTGAGCCCGGGATTCGATCGTGAAACCGCGGACCTCGTGTGGCGGGAAGGTAGGCTCATGATCGCGGGTGCGCTGACGCCGACCGAAATCATGGCCGCGTGGAAGGCGGGCGCCGATTTCGTGAAGATTTTTCCCTGTAGCTCGGTCGGCGGACCAAAGTACATTCGCGCATTGCGAGGTCCTTTTCCGCAGATTCCATTTATCCCCACGGGTGGGGTAAATCTTGAAACTGCCGGCGATTTTATTCGCGCCGGTGCTGCGGCTCTCGGCGTTGGCGGCGAACTGGTTCAGGCCGGCGCGTTGAAATCGGGCGACGCCGACGTGATCACTCAGAATGCCCGAGAATTCGTTAAAGCCGTAAAGAGAGCGCGCGCCGCAGGGTAGCTGCCTGTCCTTCTTAGGCCGGTACCTTCCTCAGTCGCCGTGCGGTGGGGCAGACGGTGCAGGCGGCTTCTGTACTGGCGGGGCTATACCTGTCGAAGGGATGTTTCCCGTTTGCGTTGGCGCGATTGACGGCTGTGCGGGAGCCGGATTCAAATCGAAGAAACCTGTCAAGTCGACGTGCCCTGCCAGAGTGTCCACTTCCTGCCCATGGATCAGGATCTTCAGCCTTCGCAACGACGGAACATCGGCCTTTAGCGTGTCGACGATAGAATCCACAGCGGTTTGCTCGCTCGCGATTCCCGAAGCGGTTTCGGTAGCGAGTGCGTCAGAAAAATCGGCGATTGCGGTGCCGTCGGGAAGAACATAGAAGCCGAGAACGGTGGTGTCGGAGGGCAGCGTGTGCTGCTGCGGCGTGGGCTGGGTGATCAGCGCGTCAAGCACTTGCTTGGCCCGTTCGGCTGGATCGGCGGAGAGCGGCAGTTTGACTGCGACGGGCGCGAGTTGATCCGGCCCACTTTGCCAGTACATATTTGCGTGCGCGGCAACGTCCGTCGGCGTCGCGACCGGCGCGGCCAACACCTCGCGGCGCTCCTGTTCTTCGGCATGCGGATTTTCCGAGAGGGTTTTCATGCGCTGGTGCAATCTGCCTAGGCTGGCGAGCCCGATGAGGACTGCGACCGTCAGAATGCCGACAACGATCTTCCACTCGCTGGGCATCAGTGCGCTCCCGCAGCGACTGCTGTTCGGAAAGCCTGGACTCCGCGCGCGATGGCCACTGCGATCGGTCCAGCCTGGGCAGCCAGCGAATTTGGATCCTTCACGGAAACGCTCGCGACTTCTATAGCAACGGCCGGCGCGTCAACCGACCGCAATTCCCGGACAGCAGCAGGTGCAGCACTAGCGGGCGAACCGCCGAATCGTTCTGCAAACTGCGCCTGGAGCGCCGCGGCCAGGCGAGCGCTCACGCCGACCTGTCCGACCTGCGCGTCTTCCCACGGCACGAGCGAAGTAGTGCGTTCGGTGGCGCTAGCAGTTTTTCCGCTTGTTGCCTCAGAAGGCGGTGCGGGCGCGCTGCCGAACTGGTAGTAATACGTGTGAATCGTTCCGAAGGTGCCGGTCGTAGAGATGTGCAGGCTAATGAAGATGGCTGTGCGATAGGAGTTCGCGATGGCGGCGCGGTCGGCGTACGAAGGGTTGGAATCGTCGTCGCGCGTCATGACGACGTGAAAGCCTTCGCTCTGCAGTTCCGCGCGCGTCATACGAGCATAATCCAGCACAAGGTCCTTTTCGATTGCGCCTGTTTCGCCGCGCGCACCTGTATCCGTCCCGCCGTGCGCAGGATCAAGCACGATCATCGGATTGTAGGAAGACTGCGGAGAAGCAGCGGGCTGATTCGATGGCCGGCTGGCCGCCGATGTGGAAGCTGGCTCTTGAGGCGGTGATGCCTTCTGAGGCTCCGTTTGCGACGGCATTGCCGGTACCGGCGGTTGCTGTTGGGCGGAGACTTTCGCCGAGGTGATTCCAAGTAAGCAGGAGAGAGCAAGGAACGCAAGGCTGAGGGTCCGAAAGCGAAGAACTGGATGCCGCATCGGGCAGAAGCATACCAGATTGCAGCGCTCCCGATCTTCCGCGCCCGGCGTCGTCGCGAATGGGTCAAGTGCAATACAGCGAGCGCGCGGTCGAGCAAACCCCGGGAATGATTGTTGAGTTTGCTCCGCGCGCCGTTCTGTGTGCTCTCACTCGACGTGTAGACCGGCGCGTTTTGTACGCCAAAAGCGGCAACCTGTGTACACGAGCATTGCCGTAACGGCAGGTGCGATGAAGAAAAGCACGCGGAGGATTGTCCGGATGTTCGTGACCGAATAATTCCCCGCGATTGAGATGACGTCGTCGCTGCCGGCGAAGAACACCACGAGCAGCAATACCAACAGCGCACACCCGAAAGCCGTCTTGACGGGCGTTTCGTACGGCAGCTTTAGGACGTTGTGTGCTCGATCGTCGTACAGGGCCCATTGTTCGAAGAACGGATACAGATAGAGTGCAATGAAAATCAGCGCGGGGAAAAGAACGGCCGAGAAGAAGAGTTCAGGAATCAGCCAACCGCCAATGCGCAGATTGGCGCCGGGGAAAAGCCTCATCGAACCTTCGATCCAGCCAAGATACCAGTCGGGCTGAGCGCCCGAAAGCGCCGCGACAGCGTTGTTCGGTCCATAGATCCATATCGGATCGATCTGCACTAGACCACCGAGAGCCGCGATCAGGCCGATGACAAAACAGAACAGGCCGATCGATTTTGCGGTATAGGTTGGCCACAGGTGTGAGCCGACGATCGTGCGGTCGGTTCGGCCCGGCCCGGGATAGTTCGTGTGATACTGCCGCCAGATGATCAGGAGATGCAGCGCGATCAACGTGGCAATGATTGCGGGAACGAAAAAGATGTGCATCCCGTAGAAACGCGGCACTGTCGCGCTCGTGGGGACGGTTCCTCCGAAAAAGACGTACGCCATCCACGGACCGACCAGCGGGATCGACATCGTAATGGAGTATGCGATCCGCACGCCCATCCCGGAGAGAAGATCGTCGGCCATCGAATATCCCAGGTATCCATTGAACAGCGCGAACAGGAGCAGAGTCAGGCCAATGATCCAATTGATCTCGCGCGGCCGTCGGTACGCGCCAGTGAAGAAGATCCGCGAGAGGTGCGCCACGATCGCAGCCAGAAAGACCAGCGACGCCCAATGGTGCATCTGGCGCACCAGGAGTCCCGCCGGAACATCGAAACTCAATGCCAGGGCAGACCGGTAGGCGGAGCTCATCCGAACGCCATCCATTGCGTGATACGAGCCGTGATAAACGACGTTCGCGGCGCTGTTGTTAAAAAACATCACCAGGAACGCGCCCGTGACCACCAACACGATGAACGCATACAGCGCAATTTCGCCCAGCATGAACGACCAGTGGTCGGGGAAGATGTGGTTCAAGAATTCCCTGGCGGGCTTCGAAAGACGCAGCCTCGTATCCATCCACCGGGCTAGGCGTGGAAGGATCATGACGGGATGCTCCAATAGCCGGGGCCCGGAGGCGCGCTGAAGTCCCCTGCCGCGCGCAAATTGCCTTGCTCGTCAATATAGAGCGGCAGTTGCGGAAGTGGACGCGCGGCCGGCCCGCTGGTCGGTCGTGCGCCGTTCAGAACGTCAAAGGTCGACTGGTGGCAGGGGCAAAGCAAGAGCCCGATGTTCGACTCGAATTCGCCGACGGGACAGCCCGCATGCGTGCAAACGCGCGAGTAAGCGACGTAGCCCTGAGGCGCCCAATCGATTCTGTCCCACGCCAGGTGGAGCGCGTCGGGCGGGACGCGCAGCAGCACAGTCTGCGCCCTGACGTCCCCTATCTTGTCATCGGGAAATACAATTGTGGCCGACCGGAGCTCTAGCGACTTGACGGTGACCTTCTCTCCGGTATCGCTGACTAACTGTTGTCCGCGCGTCCAGACAGGTTTTGTGAGTTGAACCGCGAGCGGCGAACGGCGATAGAACGATCGGAGCGAGGAAATCACGGCAGCGGCCAGTGCGCCAGCGACTGCCATGCTCATCCACGTCACCAGCTTGCGGCGCTGGATGCGCGGCTCGCCAGGATAGAAATCTTCGAACACAGCGTCGCGTTCTTCGGCAGACGACGGCAGCGGTTCGCGCGGCGCGGTTGCTTCCTGATCCAGCATCAACTTGCGCGCCCAGAAGACCAGAGCGAAACCGAGCCCCAGAAACGTGAGCGCGAGACACGCGCCAAGCAGTTGCGTGTTGGCACCATTCCAATAGACCGCCACAAAGCCGGCGCCGGCCAGAATCGATAAAGTGAGAAACGAAGCAACGATAATGGTCCCCGCCCGGCGGTTCGTGTGTTCTCCAGGCAGCTCGGAAGAGTCGGGACGGATGCGAACGAAGGGCGGGCGGGGTGGATCGACGTGCGGTCTCATTTTGCTTCCTCTTGCCGGGGAGGCTCGGTGCTCCGATGGCGCCCGGCCGTCATCCTTTTCCTCCCCGTTCGATCCAAACCGTTAGACCGATCAAAACAGCCAAGATCACCCACGCTGCGAAGCCCTCCGCCACTGGTCCATACCAATGCAGTGCGTTTCCACCAAGCCTCGGCGGATGCTGCACCGACTGAACGTAGTCGACGATTGAATTGAGTTGGCGATCGTTGAGAATCGAAGGAGGAAACTTCGGCATCGGTCCGGGCCCCCACCGAATTGCGCCCGCGATCAGCGGCGCGCTGTAGCCGACGAGATTTGGCGGGTTAACGCCGGCATACGCGAGCACGCCTCCGCGCACCGCCGTGCGGTGGCAAGGAGCGCAATTCCGCCGGTAGAGCTCGCCACCTTGGCCGACGTTCCCGCCGCCGAGCGGGATAATGGCGAGGTGTTGCGCCACATAATCGGCGACGGCGCGCATCTCGGCGACGCTTAGCACGCGGCCGAACTTCGGCATGTGGCTAGGACCGATCTCCTCGGCTGCCAGAATCCGGCCAGGGCCATGCTCCGCCTGTATATTGGGACCGGCGATTGTGATCACCGCGCTCACTCCCTCTCCGATCGGCCCGTGACAGTGCGAGCATCGCTGCATGAAGATCGCCTGGCCATCGGGAGTTTTGGATGACGAACCGTTCGTTATTTGCTGCCGTCCGAAGGCGCGATGTGCCGCCGGAAAAAGCAGGAGCGCGAGACAGAGCGACGTGCGAATGAGCATTGGCTCTCCGGCGGAGACAGCTTTTCTTGTGTGTGTCGGTCAGAATGCGGACGACCGCGCTGGGGGGTGGCGGCGGGCACAGCCGCCCGGGTCGCGAGATCCGAGCGGCTGGATGAAGGTCAGCGTGACGTTTCAGTGCTTATTTGCGCGGGAAGCGGGTGCCGCGCGCTCAGGGAATTAGTTGTGGGCGGTTCCGGCGCTACGGGACTTTTGCTGCATTGCTTGCGAGACGGCTTCCTTGATGCGCGACCCGGATTTGATATTTTCGGGCCTGGGCCGTTCGGCCAGTTCACGTTCGGCAGTGAACCAATCTTCCTCTGCGTGGCCGTCTTCGCCACCTCGCTGCTCGTAAATTTCATAAGCTCTCAGCTCAATCTCGTCCCTGCTGGGCGTTCGTTCCATATCAGGCCTCCAAATGATTTCAGGCGTCCTTTGTAGGAGCCCTTAAACCACCGTAAAGGACGCTCCCATGTAGTTCAATCCAGTAAACACCCTAGTCTCGCTCACCGCCCACGGCGAGCGATTCTGTCTATGAAAAGCTTTGCCGAATCGATTTTCTACGTAGCTTGTGAGCTTGGCTTGCCGGAATCCGATTGACTTAGGCTGGAGCGAATGTCAGAGTTTGCGCCGGAATTTGCTCCAAATCCGCCGGGCAGAAAGTTCGCGAAAGAGCCGCTATGAAAAGACTGTTTCTCGCCGTCCTAATTGTTGCGTGTTCGGGCGCCGCTCCGTCGATCGCACGTGCGCAGTGGGCACCGCTGAATCCTGTGACGGGCGTCGAAAAGCAGTCCGACGGCGTGTTGCTGAGAATGCGCGTGGGCGTTTTGCGCCTGCAAGTCTGTTCGGACTCGCTCGTCCATGTGACGTACGCATCCGGTTCATCGATTCCCGACGTTCGCCAGTTCATCGTGACCAAAACGGCGTGGCCCGCCGCACAGTGGAATGTGGACCAGACCGGCGATGCAATCACGCTGAGCACGGCGCGGATGAAGATTACGATCACGCGAGCAAATGGCGTGATCCGTTACGACGATGCTGCGGGCAATAAGTTATTCGAGGACGACAAGCGCACACTCACTCCAACGGTCGTTAACGACGAGAAGACATATCGCGCCGAACTCTCGTCGGGTCTTTGGGATTCCACCGAAGCCTTCTATGGTCTTGGGCAGCATCAGGCAGGCGTGTGGAATTATCACGGCGAAGCTGTCGATCTGACGCAGAACAACACGAACATCTCCGTCCCGTTCTTCATTTCGACACGCGGCTACGGCATTCTATGGAACAACACGTCGCGCAGCCTGTTCGATAATCGTTTTCTGCACGCGCTTTATCTCACCTCCGATGTCGCCGATACCGTCGACTACTATCTTCTTTACGGCCCTGATTTCGACCGCATCATTGCGGGTTATCGTGAACTGACCGGCGAAGCTCCGATGTTCGGCAAATGGGCTTACGGATTCTGGCAATGCAAGAACCGCTACAACTCGCAGGTCGAACTGCTCGCCATCGCCGCGAAATACCGCGCGCTGCATATCCCGCTCGACAACATCGTTCAGGACTGGTTCTGGTGGAAAGTGATGGGCGACCCAGTGTTCAACAGCAATTATCCCGATCCCAAAGCGATGATCGCGCAGCTTCACGATGAACACGTCCACATCATGTTTTCCTTCTGGCCATACTTCAATGCGGGCTCCCCTGTGTACGATTACATGGACAAGCACGGCTACTTCGTCGCCAAAATGGTCGTCGGCACCGGAGACGTCCATCCGCAGGGGCAGGCACTGTATGACGCGTTCAATCCCGCGGCGCGTGAATATTATTGGGGCCTTCTCGACCGCGTCTTTAATCTTGGTGCGGATGCGTGGTGGCTTGATACGGACGAGCCCGAGACTGAAAACCAGGAAAAGAACATTCTCGAAGTAAAAAAGGTTTATCTGGGCAACGGCGCGCGCTACGCGAACATGTTTCCGCTCATGCACACGGCCGGCGTGTATGAGGGCGAGCGCGCCGCGGAAAAGCAACTGCCGGAAGCCGAACGGAAACGTGTGTTTATTTTATCGCGCTCGGCATTTGCCGGGGCGCAGCGCAATTCGATCACTGCCTGGTCTGGCGATGTTGAATCCGATTGGCTCAGTTTCCGGCGGCAAATTCCTGCCGGTTTGAATTTCGAAGTGTCCGGCCTGCCATATTGGACGACGGACATCGGCGGCTTCGTCACCGGCCATCCCGACGATCCGGCGTATCGCGAACTTTTTGTCCGCTGGTTCGAGTACGGCGCGTTCTGCCCGATTTTCCGCGTTCACGGGACTCGCGTGCCGAATGTAAACGAGCTGTGGTCCTATGGTCCGGACGCACAGAAAATCCTGACGAGCTTTGACCGCCTGCGGTATCGCCTGATGCCGTACATTTATTCGCTCGCGTGGATGGTTACCAACGACGGCTACACGCCAATGCGTCCGCTCGTAATGGACTTCCGCGACGACATTCGCGCGCAAAACATCGGCGATCAGTTCATGTACGGCCCTGCGATCATGGTCAATCCTGTGACGCACAGAAGCGCGACGTCGCGCGAAGTGTATCTGCCTTCCACGAAGTGGTACGACTTCTGGACCGGCCATTCTGTTGACGGTGCGACCGTCATTGACGCCGCCGCGCCGCTAGATCGCATTCCTCTTTACGTCCGCGCGGGTTCAATTCTCCCGATGGGACCAGATGTTCAATATTCGACCGAGAAAACCGATCCCATTGAGCTGCGTATCTACGAAGGAGCGGACGGGAATTTCGTTCTCTATGAGGATGAAAACGACAACTACGATTACGAGACGGGAAGGCATTCTACGATCCCGCTCCACTGGGATGATGCGTCGCACACGCTGACGATCGGCGATCGCCAGGGTTCATTTCCAGGAATGCCCGCATCGCACACTTTCCACATTGTTTTTGTCGGCGAAGGGCACGGAGCAGGCATCGCCCCAACGTCGCAGCCGGATAAAATCGTTCAGTATTCGGGGCAGCGGCTTACAGTTACGCCGTAGGGCTTCAGATGGGGCACGGACGGCAATCAACGTCCTCCGAGGCTCGCAGTGCGCTCGCCCACTTGATCCGCGGTTCGGATTGCCTGGTCGACGCATTTGCCGATCGACGGCCCTTCAAGATAATTTCCTGAAAACCATACGCCCGGCAGTTCTGCGGTCGCCTCTCGCAGCCGTTCAATGGTATGCCCGTGGCCGAGATTGTATTGCGGTAGCGCTTTTTCGTATCTCCAGGTGGCTGACGCAATCGGCTCGCCGATGATTTGCAGGATCTTCTGATTTTCGCCGTTTGCAATTGCTGCGATCTCACTCTCGGACTTCTGGATGAGCGCCGGATCCGTGGCCCCGCCGAGGAAACTCGTCATCAGAAAGCGTGCATGGGGCGCGCGCCCTGGGAACAGTGACGAATTCCAGACGGTGCCTAGCGTCCGCAGTTTCTCTTTGCGTGGTACCAGGAAGCCGAATCCGTCGGGCGGCTCTTTGAGCTGCTTCGAATAATATCCCGCCGCCGTAACCGCAACGGGCGCGTACGCGATGCCGGACAGCAATTGCGCGATTTGCGGCGAAACCGAGGCAACGAGACGGGCCGAAACGTAAGCCGGCGTCGCAAGAACCACAGCTGCGGTGTTCATAACTGTGTTCTGGCCGTTCTCGACAAAATGAATCTCGAACCCGACCGCACCGGAGCCAACTTTCGTTAATCGTTCGGCGCGAACGCCCGTTCGCACCGATACGCCGAGATCGCGCGCGAGCGCGTTGGTTAGTGTCGCTATGCCCCGGCGGAAGGAGCAGAGCGGCAGGGCCTTTTTCTCCCCATTCGCCGGACGCGATTTCATCGCTCCGCGCAAGACGCTGCCGAACTGCCGTTCCCATTCTTCGAGAGTCGGAAAAGCGGCACGCAGGCTCAACCGTTCAGGATCGCCGGCGTAGACACCGGAAACGAATGGCGAGACCAAATACTCCAGGATTTCGTGTCCGAACTTGCGCCGGACAAACTCCGCGACGGACTCCTCGTGTCCTGGAGGGCTCGTGCGGCGGAACGGCTCCGAAACGATTTTCCAGCGGGAGCCGATGCCCAGTAGCGACGAGCCGATCAGCGCTGGGGGCGACATCGGAACCCTCCGCAGCCTCCCGCGGCGAAGGACGTATCTCGGGGCCGACGGATTCGCTTCCAGTAACTCGCTTTCAATTGCCAGTTCGCGAATCAGGTCGAGTAGCGTGGACGTCCCCTGAAAGCTCTGTGGCCCGTGTTCGAAGAGAAATCCGTTTTGCTGGACGCTGCCGATCAGTCCGCCGGCATGATCGGACCATTCCAGTAACATGACGTCAGCGCCCTGACGCTTCAGCCTGTGCGCGCACGCCAGTCCGGAGATTCCGCCGCCAATTACAATTACACGATTCGTTTTGGCCATCGGCCAGCACCTACAGTGTTTTGGAAAACAGCGGCCGCTTGTCCATTTGCTGATCCTCGAGGTAATGGTCGAACGTCATCGCGACGCAGCGAATGAAGATGCGGCCCAACGGCGTAACACTGATCTCGTCGCGATCGAGCGTGACCAGACCTTCTTCGCTCGTTTCCTTCAAGCGCTCGAGTTCCGCCGCGAAGCAGTCGTCGAAATCGATTCCAAATTCGCGCTCTACTTCGCTTTTCCGAATCACCGCATGACAGAGCAGTCGCCCGATCACGCTGCGCCGCAGGCGATCGTCTCCAGAAAGCCTGTAGCCGCGCATCGTTGCGATGCCGCGTTCGGTCGTGCGTGCTTCGTATGCCGCCACTTCGCGAACGTTCTGAGCGTATGCGTCGCCGATCGAGCTGATTGCGCTGACGCCCATTCCATACAGATCAGCGCCGGCTTTCGTTGTGTAGCCCTGAAAATTCCGGTGGAGCGTGCGATTTTTCTGCGCGACCGCCAGTTCGTCCATTGGCCGCGCGAAGTGATCCATGCCGATGTAGAGATAGCCCGCCGCGAGAAACCCTTCGAGACCCGCGCGAAAGATCCTGAACTTCTCCATCCCTTCCGGTAGATGAGTGGCGAATGCACCTTGCTGCTTTCGGAGCCACGGCACGTGTGCGTAGCTGAACATGGCGACCCGGTCCGGCGAGAGCGTCAACACCTGCTCGACTGTTGCGCGAAAGCTCTCCGCGGTTTGGTACGGCAAACCGTAGATCAGGTCAACGTTCAGGCTCTCGAACCCGAGCTGACGCGCCGTCTGGATCGTGTCGCGTGTCATTTCGTACGGCTGGACGCGATGGATCGTTCGCTGCACTCGCTTCTCGAAGTCCTGAATCCCCATGCTCAGGCGGTTGAACCCGAGCCGGCGGAGCGTTTCCAAATGTTCGCCGCTTGTGACACGCGGGTCGATCTCAATCCCAATTTCCGCATCGGAAGAGAATCCAAAGCGCTCGCGCGTGAAGCCAAAAAGATCTTCCATTTGCGCGGGACTCAAATACGTTGGTGTGCCGCCGCCCCAGTGAAATTGGATCACTCGCCGCTGCTTCGAAACGCGTTTGCCGACATGTTCAATTTCGCGCTTCAATGCATCGAGGTAGGGAATCGCGACGTCTTTATTTTTCTGGATCGAAACGTTGCACGCACAGAAAAGGCACAGGCTCTCGCAGAACGGAAGGTGCATGTACAGCGAAACCGGCGTTTTGCAGTTGTCCGCCTCCGCAAAAGACCTTTCCAGATCGTCGGGACCGAAGTCATCTTTCCACACCGGCGCAGTTGGATAACTCGTGTAGCGCGGCCCCGGCCGGTTGTACTTCTGGAGAAATTCTTCCGAAATTTGCCCAATCTCAATCACTCAAATGATCCGTTGTCTGCTGTTCAGCGCCCGAGGTTGCTCGCCGTGGCGAGGCGCGATTGTATTTAACCCGGCACGGAGTCCGCCCGACGCCAGGCAGGCGGCAGCGGAGTGCCGGGTCTGAATTCACGACGACGCCTTCAGCCCCGTAGGGGCGGTTGACGCTCCTCCATCTTTCGGACGCCCCGACGTTCGAGCTTCTTGTCCCGCCTTCACGAACGCCCGAGCGTTCTCTACCGGCGTGTTTGGCAGAATTCCGTGCCCTAGGTTCAAGATGTGCCCGATTCCACAGGTCTTGTCGACGGCCTCTTCTGCTGCGCGCCTAACCGCCTCCACCGCTCCCAGCAAAATTGACGGATTGACATTTCCCTGTAACGCGATTTTTCGACCCAACTCGCGTCGCGCCTTCGCGAGATCCGTATTCCAATCGACGCTCAGCACGTCCGCGCCGGCGTTCGCCATCGCTCCCAATATTCGCGATGATCCCTTCGCAAACAGGATTCGCGGCACGTCTGCATCGTCGAGCGACGCAAAAATCGATTTCGTTGCCGGCAACGCGAATTGCTCATATTCGTGCGGACTCAATTCGCTGGCCCAGGTGTCAAAAAGCTGTACGACTGACGCGCCCGCCGCAATCTGGGACTGCAGATATGACGTAGTCACACCGGCAATACGCTGCATCAGTTGCCGAACGAGGGTCGGCTCTTCTGCCAGCATTCGCTTCGCTGTGGAGATATCTCCTCGTGTTTGACCTTCGATCATATAGCAAGCCAAGGTCCAGGGTGCCGCCGCGAACCCAATCACCGGAACGTTCGGTCCAGCCGCGTGGCAAATCGCGCGAATCGCATCGCCAACGAAGCGAGTCTCGCGTTCGGGATCGAAATCGCGCAAGCGCCGCATCGCAGCGCCGTCACGAATCGGTCCCAGCAGCACCGGTCCTGAGTCCGGGACGTCCAGCTTCATACCCATCGCTTCGGCGACCACCAGAATGTCCGAGAAAACAATGATCGCATCGACGCCGAGTACGTGGAACGGTTGTAGCGAGACTTCCGCTGCTAAATCCGGCGTTTTGCAGATTTCGAGGAACGAATGCTTCGCGCGAACTGCTTGATATTCGGGAAGATAGCGCCCTGCTTGCCGCATGATCCATACGGGCACGCGGTCCACCGGTTCGCACCGGCACGCACGGAGGAACAACTGTTTGCGGTCTTCTTCGCCCGATACCATGTGGGGCAAATCCCTCTTCAGTGAGTCTAAAATGATAGCAAATGCCGCGGGAACCCGCTCTGTTGAGCGCAACTATCGCCGCTACTATGTGCGTTTAGCGTGAAAATGGACGCGGTTGTGCGCTCACGCGAAATCATCGAGCCGACCTCGTGTGATGAACGTCAGTGCTGGCGCATTCGGCGCTATAATCCTCGGTTAGTCCGGAGAAGAATGGCCTCATGGGCCACCAGCTAGCCTATCTGACGCTTGTCCTGTACGCCGCGAGCTGTGCCTTGTACGCGCGGGTGCTCTATGCTCCCCAGACGCGGCATGGCTGGCTGCCGACGCTTTTTTTGGGCGCGGCCATCGTCTGCCAATACTTCGCGTTGCTCGAACGTTCCCACTGGATTCACTCGATCCCGTACGATGACTTGTACGGCTCGATGTCGCTCTTTGCCTGGCTGCTAGCCGTCACCTATCTGGGACTGGAACTCTTCCATCGAAATCGCTCGGTCGGAGTGTTTGTCACGCTTCTGTTGACGATCTGGACCACCTCCTTGCGCATCGCCATTCCCGATACGACGCCGCCTGTGCCGCCGGCGAATGGACCGCTATTCGCTTTCCACGTCACGCTGAACACATGGGCGTATGCTGCGTTCGCGCTGTCCTTTGTGCTCAGCCTGATTTATCTCGTTCAGGACTGGGTTCTCCGCTCGCGCAAGCTCAGCGTCACATTCTGGCGCTTCCCAGCTCTTGATGTGCTTGACCGCATGTCCCAAAGCAGCGTCTACATCGGCCTGCTCGCGCTCGTGTCCGGCGCCAGCTTCGGTTTGGTTTGGCGACATCGCCTGAGCGGCACGTATTCCTGGGGCGACCCGAAAGTCGTGGTCACCTTGGCAATCCTGATCGTGTATGTCGCTTATCTCGCTCTCTCGCGCATTCCGGCTTGGCGAGGTCCCCGCGCTGCCGTTCTGTGCGCCACCAACTTTCTGATCGTTCTGTTCAGCTATACGTTTGTGAATCTCTATTTCACTCGGTTTCACCGGTTCATCTGATGGCGACGACGTCCAATCCGGCGTACCTGCCACCGCAGCGGATTCGCGTCGCGCTGATTGGGTGCAACCATCGCACCGCGTCCGTCTCCGTTCGCGAGCGCGTCTCCTTCAGCGAGGAACAGGCTCTCAGCGCCGCTGACGAACTGCGCAGCCGAGGGATACTTGAAGAGGCTGTGGTGCTTTCCACCTGCAATCGCAGCGAGGTGTACGGCGTGTCCGCTGCGGGTCCGGACATCGTCAGTGAGATGGAACGATTCTTTGTTGGATTCCACGGACTCTCGCCCGTCGACCTGGATGGCTCGCTCTATCGCTGGACCGACGCCGAAGCCGTCCGTCACCTGTTTCGCGTCGCCGCCGGCCTCGATTCGATGTTGCTCGGCGAAGCTGAAATTCTGGGCCAATTGCGCGGCGCATATAGCCGCGCTCTCGAGCATGGCGCTACTGGCCCTGTTCTGAACAAGGCGTTTCAGGGCGCGCTCGAAGTAGGCAAGCGAGTCCGGGCTGAAACAGAGGTTGGCGCGCGGCCCATGTCCGTCGCGCTTGCGGGAGTTCGCCTCGCGGAGCAAGTGTTTGGCGATCTGCGAGGCCACTCGGCCCTGATCATCGGCGCCGGATCTGTGGCCGAACAGGCCGTCGAGCACCTCCGCAATCGCGGCATAGGCAGCTTGCGCGTCGCGAATCGTTCGCTTGACCGCGCACAGCAACTCGCGCGAAGCGTCGGTGCTGAGCCGCTCGCCTGGGAAGCGCTCGACCGCGTCCTCGGCCAGCCTGACATCGTCGTGTCGTCTGTTTCCGCTTCCGCGCCGGTGCTCACGCGCGAATCGCTCGAACGCGCCATCTCAGGCCGCCATGGCCGGCCGATGTTCGTCATTGACCTCGGCGTTCCTCGCAACGTTGCGCCCGAAGCCGCCGGCCTCTACAACCTGTATCTCTACAACTTCGACGACCTGGGCGAAATCGTCGAGCAGAACCGCAAAGCGCGCGAAGCCGAAATTCCGCGCGCGGAAGCAATCGTCGAAGAACAGATTCGCAAGTTCGAATCTTGGCGCGTGGCACTCGAATCAAGCTCCATCGCTGACGACCTTCGCGCTCGATTTCATGTTGAGCGGGAGGCCGTGCTGCGGGAAAAACTGGGGACGATGTCGGACGTCTCTGCGGAAGAACGCGCTCGCATCGCGGAGATCACCCAGGAACTGATCGACCGCGTTCTCGAAGATCCGACGAAGCGCCTGCGGCACGGCGGCGGAATGCGCGGCCGTCTGGGTGCTATCGAAGCGATTCGTCACCTTTTCGGTCTGGATGAATCCGCGCCCGCGCGCAAGGGAAAGAAGAGTTGACCTCCTTCGCCTCGTCCTCTAACACGAGCGCCGGAGGCGCGACTGTATTTAGCCCGGCACGCAACTTAGTGGAGTGCCGGGATCCGGCATCGGCAATACAGTGCATGAGGCCCGTAGGGGCGATTGAGCCTTATGTTCTGCCGGAGCCTCGTCCTTGAAACCTGATGCTCCGCTGCGGATCGCCACGCGCGGCAGCGCCCTCGCCCTTTGGCAAGCCAATCGGCTGCGCGAGGCTACCGAGAGTACTGGCCGCGCCGCGGAAATCGTTGTTGTTAAGACAACCGGCGATCGTTTCGCTGTCGCGTCCTTCGACCAGATCGGCGTGCAAGGCGTGTTCACCAGGGAACTCGAAGAGGCGCTCTTCGATGGCCGGGCGGATGTTGCGGTACATAGCATGAAGGACGTCCCCACCGAATTGTCCGCGGCATGTCGCATCGTACCGATTTTTCCGCGTCATGATCCGCGCGATGTGCTTGTGTCGCACAAAGGTGAAACACTCGAACGCTTGCGACGCGGTGCACGCGTGGGCACCAGCAGTTTGCGGCGTGCGTC
Source organism: Candidatus Acidiferrales bacterium (assembly GCA_050747085.1). Taxonomy (GTDB): domain Bacteria; phylum Acidobacteriota; class Terriglobia; order Acidiferrales; family UBA7541; genus Palsa-295. Next base: position 10,917 of record JBOGNK010000011.1, on the reverse strand, counting down.
GCAGCTCCGCGCTTTTCGGTCCGACCTGGAAATCTGCGAGATTCGAGGCAACGTCGACACGCGTCTGCGCAAAGTGGAACAGGGTGAATACGATGCCATCGTTCTGGCCAAAGCCGGCCTCGACCGCCTGGGCTTCAGTTCGCGCGTCGCGGAAATTGTTCCACCGGAGATTATGCTGCCTGCGGTTGGTCAGGGCCTGTTATGTGCCGAGTATTGCGACCGGGACGGTGATTTGATTCTTCCTCTGCTCAAGCCCCTCGTCGATCGCGAAACGCTCCTCGCGGTGAACGCCGAGCGCGCGCTTCTGAAAGACTTGCAGGGCGGTTGCCGCGTTCCCCTTGGCGCGTGGGCGAGATTTGAAGAAGCGAAGCTGCGGATTGACGCCTGCGTTCTTTCACCAGACGGCGCCGAGTCAATTCGCCGAACCCGCGCGCAGCCGTGCGTATCGATCGAACAGGCGGTCGCTTTCGGCCGGGACATCGCGAACGAATTGCTCGAAGCAGGCGCCGACCGCATCCTGCGCCTCGCAGGACGCTCCATTGGCCAAGCCTAGAGCCACTTCGCGAGAGAAGCCGCTTGCCGGCAAACGCATCATTGTCACCCGCGCTGCCGACCAATCCCATGAACTTGTTTCCGCGCTCGAGTCGAAGGGCGCCACGGTCATTATTTTCCCGCTTGTCGCTTTCGCGCCGCCTGACGATTGGAGCATTCTCGACCAGCAACTCAAGAAGCTCGACGGTTTCGACGCCATTCTCTTTCTCAGTCGGAATGCAGTACGATATGTGTTTCAACGCTGCCGCGAACTCGGGATCAAGTGCGAGTTCTCGCCGATGAAGCGCCCGTTTGTCGCGACGGTTGGTCCCGCAACGCAGCAGGCGTTAAACGAAGAAGGATGGTCTGTGGATTACGTCGCAAAAGATCACACCGCTGAATCCTTGGTCCAGGAAATCGGTGACCGCCTGGCCGGCAAGAGCGTTTTTCTGCCTAGAGGCAATCGCGGTGACGACGATCTGCCTGGTGCGCTTCGCCGCGCGGGAGCCACCGTCACCGAAGTTGTCGCCTATCAGACGTGCGCGCCCTCTGATGTTTCGCCCTCGATGCTCGACCATATCCACGCCGGTAACGTGGACTCCGTCGTTTTTGCCAGTCCCTCCGCATTCCACAACCTATGTAGCTTGATCAGTCGCTCGGAAATCATCGCCATCTCGGAGCGCGTGCAATTCGCTGCCATCGGTCCCACCACGGCTCGCGCGATCCGCGAATTCGGTGCCCATGTTGCTGTCGAAGCGGCTGACCCTTCCGCCGCAGGCATGGCTGACGCTCTCGCTTCCTCCGCCGAGTCAAAAGGCCTAAGGACGAGGCGGGTATGAGCTTCCCTATTCATCGACCGCGGCGTCTGCGTCGCACGGAAGCGCTTCGCGGTCTGGTCCGCGAGACGCAACTCTCGACTGATGGCCTTGTCTATCCGATGTTTGCTTGTCCGGGCAAGGGCGTGCGCGTCGAAGTCAGCTCGATGCCCGGAGTTTTCCAGCAATCTCCCGATCGGATCGTCGAGGAGTGCCGCGAGGTTGCCGGTCTTGGCATTCCGGCGGTGATTCTGTTTGGCTTGCCCGAGCACAAGGACTCGACTGGTTCGGAATCGTCGTCCGCACGTGGCGCCGTGCAACTTGCCGTCGACGCAATCCGGAAAGCGAAGCTCGACCTGATCGTCATCACCGATGTTTGCCTGTGCGAGTACACGGACCACGGTCACTGCGGCGTAATCGAACACGGGGAAGTGGCGAACGATCCCACTCTGGAGATTCTCGCCAACGCCGCGCTTTCGCACGCCCGCGCTGGCGCAGACATCGTCGCGCCTTCGGACATGATGGACGGCCGCGTGGCCGCTATTCGCTGCAAGCTCGATGAAAACAAGTTCGAGAACGTCGCGATTCTTTCTTACGCCGCGAAATATTGTTCCGGCTTTTACGGTCCGTTCCGCGAAGCTGCGCAGTCTGCGCCCCAGTTCGGCGATCGGCGGAGCTACCAGATGGATCCGGCCAACGCGCGCGAAGCGCTGCGCGAAGTCGCGCTTGATATCGACGAGGGTGCCGACATGGTCATGGTGAAGCCTGCGCTTCCATATCTCGACGTGATTCAGCGCGTTCGTGAACGTTTTGACGTTCCGGTCGGTGCATATAACGTTAGCGGCGAGTACGCGATGGTGAAGGCTGCCGCGAGCAATGGCTGGCTCGACGAAAAGCGTGTCGTCCTCGAAATTCTGACGGGCATTCAGCGCGCTGGCGCCAGCATTATCCTGACGTACCATGCCAAGGACGCTGCCCGCTGGCTTAAGCAATGCTGAGGTTTGTAGCCGCCGCCTGCCTGCCGCGAGCGGGTCTCGCCGGCGTTCTTTGACGTTCGCTATCAACGGTCAACTATCGACTCTTAACGTGAGCTCCTCTCGTCCAACACAAACTTCGCGCAATCCTGACGCTCGCTCAAGTTCTGCTGAAGCGTTCGCCCGAGCCGAGAGAATTCTCGTTGGCGGCGTCAATAGTCCCGTTCGCGCGTTCAGGGCTGTTGGCGGCACGCCGCTTGTTATCGACCGTGCCGGCGGCTCGCGCCTCTGGGACGTGGATGGTCGCGAATACATCGACTACGTCTGTTCCTGGGGCGCGCTGATCCTCGGGCACGCGCATCCCGAAGTAGTCGCTGCCGTCGCTGAACAGGCGCAGCGCGGCACAAGCTACGGCATGACGTCGCCGCTCGAAGTTGAACTTGGCGAGCGCATCGCTCGGGCGGTTCCTTCGATCGAACGCATCCGATTCGTCAGTTCCGGCACCGAAGCGACCATGTCCGCCATTCGCGCCGCTCGCGCGTTCACCAAGCGCGACCTGATCCTGAAGTTCGACGGCGGCTATCACGGCCATGCCGACAGCTTTCTCGTCCAGGCAGGCTCCGGCCTCGCCACGCTCGGCATTTCGTCGTCGCCCGGCGTTCCTGAAGCGCTCGCGCAACTCACGCTTAACGCGCCCTACAACGATCTTGGCGCGGTTGAAGAAATCTTCCGCGCACATGCAAAAAAGATCGCGGCCGTGATCGTCGAGCCGGTTGCCGCGAACATTGGCGTTGTGGCGCCCGCCGCAGGCTTTCTCGAAGGATTACGTGCAATCGCTAGCCGCGAAGGCGCGCTGCTGATTTTCGACGAGGTTATTACAGGTTTTCGTCTCGCGCTTGGCGGAGCGCAGCAGGTTTACAACGTCGCGCCGGACTTGACCACCCTTGGCAAGATTATTGGCGGAGGCTTGCCGGTGGCTGCTTACGGTGGCAAGCGCGAGATTATGGAAATGGTCGCGCCGCTCGGGCCGGTCTATCAGGCGGGAACTCTCTCCGGAAATCCGCTGGCGATGCGTGCCGGGCTTGCTACGCTCCCGCTGCTCAAAACCCCCGGCTTCTACGACGCGCTGAACAAGAAGGCCGAGCGCCTCGCAGAAGGTATTCGCTCCGCGCTCGCTGAATCAGGCATTCCCGGACAGGTCAACGTCGCCGGCTCTCTGCTGACGCTGTTCTTTGCGTCAGATCCTGTGTGCGACTACGCCACCGCAAAAAAATCCGATGCCGCCCGCTTCGCAGCGTTTTTCCGCGAAATGCTCCACCGCGGCATCTTTCTCCCACCGTCGCAATTCGAAGCTCTGTTCGTGTCTTCCGCGCATTCCGATGCCGACATCGACCCGACGATCTCCGCCGCCCGAGCTTCGTTGACGGCCATCGCCTAGCAGCAGCTCTCTCGCCTTCGGCTCTAACTGTCGGTGTGTTCTACGATTTCGGTCGCAGGGGTACGGCCAGGGTCACCGCGTTTCACTGAATCGGGCTGTTGTGCAGATAGCCCGTGTGCAGGAGAAACGCGATCGTGCACGCCGCCGCAAGACAATAAATCCCGAACACGTACCACTTCCCGTCCTCCAGCCACCGGCTCAGCCATTTCAGCGCCAGCAGTCCCGCCAGAAAAGCGAAAACCGCGCCCAGAATGCTGGGGGCTATAGCCGTCGCCAGCGCCGCCGTATGCTGGATGTGCTGCGCCTTCATCAGACGCCAAATCTCTCTCGCGTCCGCAGCCGGCGTCAGCACGATCACCAGTGCAAAACTGAAATCTTCCGCCAGTACTTTCCTCACACCGCTCAGCATCCCAGCTGAAATCGTCGAACCCGACCGCGAGAATCCGCGAAAGGGAATCGCCAACCCCTGCACCGCGCCAATCAATGCGTATTGCCGAGGCGTCATCTCAGAAGCCTCTGGACGCGGCTCCGCAACCGAGAAGGTCGGTGCGCGTTTCTCCGCCAGGCCCGCAATCAAAATCAGCAGTCCCACTGCCGCTAGCGCTCCCGCGATCAAATCCAGCCGCCCAAACAGGACCTCCACATATGCGTGCGGCTGTCCGCGCAAATACCACTTCTCGATCGTCTCGATGATGATTCCGCCGATTAGCGCCGTTAGCGCCGACGCAACCACCAGCGCCCATGCGAATGTTTTGAAATCCTCCCAAGTGCGGAAGAACGCGCGCGCCCATCGCCGCCAGAAATAAACGATCACCGCCACCATCGTCCCGGTGTGCAGCATTACCAGCAGCAGCGTCATCTCCGGCGCAGCTGGATTCATCCCCATCAGCTTTTCAGCGATAATCACGTGCGCCGAACTCGACACTGGCAGCAGTTCCGCCAACCCCTGAACGATCGCCAGAATGATCACATGCCACCAGGTCATCGCGCGAACCTCGTCATACCTCGTCTCCTCGATGAATCGAAACTTTCGCAGTCTGCCATATCAGGACGCGTTCCGATACCGGTCTTCGGGCGCAAGTTTCCCCGTTCTTCTATTGCGACTCACATGCGCAACATGGCCGATCCGGGGGCGCTGGAAAGTCTTCGTAGCGGGATTCACTGACGCGGCACTGTAGACTACGGCCAGTTCAGGCTAGCTTCTCGATCGGTGCCGCCGTCTCTGCGGGACGCTCGCCGGGCGACCCTTGGTCTCGATCATCGCGAGATTTCGGCTTGCGGCGACTGCACGCGGGTGTCCCTCGCCCAGAGCACGGTTCAGGATGGAGATGCTGCTTGAGAGTGTACGTTTCGCCGCGTCAGCTCTGCCTGCCTTCCACTGCAAGACGCCGAGGTTTGCCAGGGCAGCCCCCACCTCATAGTGTCGCGGCCCTAGTCTGCGCCGGAAGAAGCGGAGCGCATTAGCGAGGAGCTTGTGCGCCGCCGCGTCGTTCCCGGAATCAGCCAGAATCGCGGCGAATGCAGCCTCGTCGCACGCCAGCGCGAGGCGATCTAGTGGCCGAGCTGCTCTCCTTAGATCGATTCCCCGGCGCGCATACTTTGACGCGATGGCGTAACGGCGGTTGCTGAACGCAATTCCGGCGAGGTTGTGGTAAAGCGTGGCCAGCGAATTTGGGTCCGGAGAGGCGGTCGAATTCAGAATCCGCAGCACCCTCAGGTACATCCGTCTCGCATCGGCGCGGCACCCCGTGTACTTGCAGAGGACGGCAAAATCGTTCAATACGGCAGCCAGAAGCTCTGGATGAGCCGCCCTTGCCTGGTGCGCTGCTCGCAGGGCGGCCTCAAACGCAACCTTTGCGGTCCCGTACTTGCCTCGCGCCATCAATCGGCAGGCCTTCGAGTGCAGACCGTCAACCCTCTTCCGTGCCTGTTCAGCCTTCCGAGATTGCAACGAGCCGCCCCGCTGCATTAGCACACTTCCATTCAAATCCCGATTGGTCGCGTCGTCCCCCGAACCGTTGGAAGCCACACATCTCTCTCCCGGCCCGGTCTAGCGGCTAGCGGACTGCCAATTCGTTGTGATTGCTTGCCAGCTTGGGCGACTTCCTCGCCTTGATCGGTTTCGCCGCTGTCAACTTGCTGCCCTTCTTTGCCATTGATCCTCCTTTAGTCCGCCCGACTACCACTCTGCGCTAGCGAACCAGCAGTTCGTTGTGGTTCGCCGCCAGACGCGGAGACTTCCGAGCCTTGATCTGTTTTCCCTTGCCAGCTTGCTGCCTTTCTTCGCCATTGTCGTTTCCTCCTTCGATTTGCTGAACTACGCCGTGTATTGAGCACGGCCATTGCCAGAAGAAACTACGCCTTTCCTGCGGAAAAACAACCACTTATTCGGGCGCGCCACACGCGTCGTCGAAAATAAGTCAACATGGGTTGAAATACTCAACGCGCCGGCATTCCGTCTGGCGGTCGCGTCGATTCGTTGCAGGTCTTGTTTTGTTCTCCTTCTCTGCGCCGTCCTTTCTCGGTGACGAACGCTACCGACGCGTCTGCAAAAGCGCCCGCGCAGGCGAAGATTCTGCAGACGCGTTTTCCCCCGGACTAAAGTTCGGCTCGGTAGTACCGACGTACAGTGGACCTCTCCTGAACCGTGGGACAACATTGAATGGTCCTGAGGTACAGCGAAGGGAAATGGAAAGGACGCATGGGAAAAGAACTTCCCGTAGTCGCCCCTTCCCTGGACTCGCCGGGAATTCGTGGCGGTGACGGCTCTTCTATGTCTTTTATTTCTACCTACTTTCGTGGTTGCGGCGCAGGCCGCCGCGTGGCTGCCATCGTGCATTGGTCGAGATTATCTTGGGAGGGGTTATGCTGCTGGCTACGGGTGTAATTCTGCTTCAGCTTTCTGCGGTTATGTCGGGGAAACCGGTGGTGGAGGTTAAGCCGCCTGTACCGGCCACAGTGAACGCGCCCGCGGCCGTTTCTGCCGCACTGCCCAACAGCACAGCTCCAGCGTTCAGCAACCTGAAGCTGACGGCTTTCAATTTTGCGGACGTCCCGGAAACGTCAACTCTTCCGACGGGCACGGATACCGGCACTGCGACGGCGGCGGACGCGCCTGACGGGGCGGCGATCACGCCGATCCACGTTCCCACCCACGTGCCAAAGATCAAGCCCGAAAAGCATGTCGGGATTCAGTCGACCGAGCAAGGGCCTCGCCGCACGTGGCTGATGTTGATGGTTGCGGATCACGGCGCGGCAGCTTTCGATGCCTACTCCACGCGCTACGCGGTGGGTCACGGCGCCGTTGAAGAGAACCCGCTCATGCGCCCGTTTGTCCATTCCGATTCGATCTACGCCGTCTCGCAGGTCACGCCGGTTATCATGGACCTTATCGCCCGTCGCATGATGCGCAGCCAGAACGGTTTCATCCGCCACATGTGGTTCGTTCCGCAAACGCTCAGCATCGGCACCTACGTCTTCGCCGGAACCCACAACCTCCAGGTCGCCAGCCGTCTGCGGTAGTAGCGCGGCTGGCTCACCTTTGGCCGTGACCAATCTTCCGTGACCCATCCTCATTGATTGGTCTCATCTTTTCAGAACAATTAGTGCACGCCGCCTACAGCAAACACCCGGTACAAAAAATCTGCAATTCGCTTATGCTCTTTTCGCCGGCAGGAGGTCGCGAAAATGGCCGCTGAGTTTGATCGACTGAACCCAGATGTGTTCTGGGCTGAGATTGCGCCGCCCGCGCATATCGCTCAGTTTTACGACAACGGCGGTGTGCTGGTCGACACGCTGGTTCGCTTCGTTGGCGGCGGCCTGAAAGCAGGCGAGTCCACTATTGTTATCGCGACGGCCAAGCACCTAAATGCGCTTGAACAAGGTCTGACTCAAAAGGGCGTCAATGTGGCAGCCGCCCGCGCGGGCAATTGCTATACCGGTTTGCTGGCGGACGCGGTGCTTTCCACCTTCATGGTGAACGATTGGCCTGACGATCGCTTGTTCTTTGGCGTTGTTGAGGGCCTGATCAAGCGCGCGCGAGCGAAAGGCTCCCGGGTGCGAGCCTTCGGCGAGATGGTTGCGATCCTCTGGGCCAAAGGTCATACGGGCGCGACCGTTCACCTGGAACATCTTTGGAATCAACTGTGTAAAAAGCAGGATTTTTCGTTGCTCTGTGCATATCCGAAGCCGGGCTTCACAGAGGACCCTACAGAATCGCTGGCGAAGATCTGCGCGGCCCACTCCCAGGTCTTTTGATGTTCTGCTAGCGATAGACTGCGATTAAAACGGGCGACCAAGCCTTCTGGCTGTTTCACACGCCTGCGGCAAGCGATTCCGGGCGGTTGACTTGGCGCGATGCGGGCCCGTCCCCGGAACCTGTTTTTTCGGCGAGGTCTATTTCGGTGGACGCGTCTTTGGGGATCGGAATCACGGCAAGGATGCGCGTGCCGAAATCGCCGGACGTGATTGTAAGGTCGCCGTTGAAATGGTGGAGGCGCTCGCGCATGCCCTGGATGCCCACACCGGACCCTTGCGACCGAACCCCGACCAGCCGCTCCGCCGACATCCCGCGCCCGTGATCGGTGACCTCGACCGAAACACTTTCGGGTGTCGCGGCAAAGTTAATTTCAGCCGTCTTGCTTCCGGAGTGTCTATAGATATTTGTGAGGCATTCCTGGACGAGCCGAAACACCATCAACTCCATATCACTGGGCAGCCTGACGAAGTGTTCCGGGATGAACAGCGTGACCTGCAGACCGCTGCGTTCCTGAAGGCCCTCGATATACCAGCGCAAAGCGGCGTCGAGGCCTGTTTCGTCCAGCAACGGCGGATGCAACAAGTATGAGGCTGTGCGAATTTCCCGAGTCAATTGCTGCGCTAGTCCCAACGTTTCTTGAAGGGGGTCGGACAAATCCGGCAGGTGCTTTGTGACCTCTCGGTTGATCTGGACCAGGTTGATGGCGATGGCTGCCAGCGTCTGGCCGGCGCTGTCGTGCAATTCGCGAGCAAGTCGCCGGCGCTCATCGTCCTGAAGCTTCATCAACCGGAATGAAAGCTGCCGAATGTGATCCGTTTGGGCCGTAATCTCGGCGTTTCGCGTTTCGAGCTGCTTCGTCCGCTCGCGAACCTGCGAGTCAAGACTTTCAGCGAGCTCGCGCAACCTTTCTTCGCTCAGGCGCAACGCTTCCTCGTTGCGGATGCGCTCGATGCCGAAAGACAGTTGGCGGCCAATGGTAAGACTGAGCTCTATTTCATCCTCACTGAAAGAATGGGGCTGATCGAAATACACCATGAACTTACCGATGAGCGTGCCGTTCCAGATGAGAGGAATGAAGCCAAGGGCGCAGATGCCCTCGGCGCAAACAGCTTGCTTGATAAAGTCACTCACGTCGGCATCGGCGATATTTGGAATGCAGACCGGGCGAGGGTCGGAATCACCCGGAGCCCATGCCGAATGACCGTCCACGGCCGTCCGATATTCATCGGACAGTCCGCGCCAGCTCGCGAAGCGCATGGCACCGCGATCGTCCACCAGCAAGATGGATGCGCGGTTGCACTGTACGGCGCCGGCGATCGCAACTAAAGCAGCGCAATAGACTTCATCCAGGGAGCGGGCGCGATGCATCGAGTCGGCAAGCTGAAAGAGCGCGATCTGACGGCGAGTGGCGTCGGTCAACTCTCTTTCGGCGCGTCTCCGGGCGGTGATGTCGCGCGCGATCTTGGAGGCTCCTACGACAATCCCGGCGGCATTCCGGATGGGAGAAACAGCTATCGAGACGTCCAGGGGCGTGCCGTCCTTGCGGAGACGAACGGTATCAAAATGCTCGATTCGGTCACCCCGCTTGAGCGCTTCGATGATGTGTGTTTCTTCACTCAGACGGTCGGAGGGGATGATTATTGTAATCGGCTGACCGACAGCCTCCGCGGCGGTGTAGCCGAACATGCGTTCGGCACCCTTGTTCCAACTGGTGATGACGCTATCCAGACTCTTGCTGACGATCGCGTCCTCAGAGGATTCAACAATGGCCGCGAGCCTCGACTCGGTTTGTTGCATCCGAGCGAGCTGGCGTTCGATCTCGAGCGCCTGCAAGCGCTCTTGTTCGGCGATTTCGCTTCGCAGGGCTTCTTCGACGCGCTTGAGCTCGGTAAGATCGAACCGAGCGCCCCCGCTTACCTCCAGAGCACGCGCATCCGTTGCGGCAATAGTCCGATTCGCCGCCAATGTCTCGTCGTTCTTCGGGGAAGGGGAGTTCATTGCATCACCCGCGACCGTTGCCTACACGACGGATCCCGAGTTATTCATCCTAACTTCTCGTCCAGCGATCCTAGCGTACCAGCACTCTATACACGGCACTCATCGGGCTAAACGCATCAGCCCCCGCATGTTAGGCAATGCAGAATCGTTAGAGAGCACGCTCCTACAGTCGCTGGACGCCAGTTCACCGAACTGAGAGTATCTATAGCATTTTCAGCCGCAAATACAGGGTTTCCCTTAGATTTCGTACTTTTTCGCGTAGTGTCGAAATGAGCGGTAGGTCATCTTCAGGAGTTCGGCGGCGCGCGTGCGGACTCCGCCTGAACGTTCGAGGGCAGCGAGAAGGTAGGAGCGTTCCATGTTGCTGATGTGCTCTTCTAGATTGAGTCCGTCCTGCGGAATCACGACGCCATTGCTATGTCCATTTCCGTTTCCGTTGGAATGAGCCTGAGCGACGGTTTGCTGATAGTGGTTCCGGATGCGGTCGGGCAGAGCCGCGACGGAAATGGCGCTTCCGGTTTCGAGCGCGACGGCACGTTCGATGGTGTTTTCGAGTTCGCGAACGTTACCGGGCCAGTCGTAGACTTCGAGGCGGCGCATAGCTTCGGGGTCGATGCTCTGGACCTTCTTATTCATGGATTTGGCGAAGCGCTCGAGAAATTCGCGCGTGAGAAGCGGAATGTCCTCGGGACGCTCGCGCAGCGACGGAAGATGAATGGGAATGACGCTCAGGCGATAGTACAAATCTTCGCGGAAGCGCTCAGCGGCAATTTCCTCTTCGAGATTCTTGTTCGTGGCCGCGATGACGCGAACATCGACGTCGGATTCTTCGGTGCTGCCAACCGGGCGAATCTTGCCCTCTTGCAGCACGCGATAGAGCTTCACCTGCATGGTGACGCTCAT